>NZ_JBEXEA010000019.1:177405-203926 GCF_040606035.1 Streptomyces sp. NPDC005483 | reverse complement strand
CACCACCACCGAACCCGCCCAGCCCGCCGCAGGCACACGCAGGCATTCAGGGGCGCGGGGAACTGCGCAACAACGCCCGCCCCCACCGAACCCGCGGACTACTCCGCCGCGCCGTACAGGCGGTCCCCCGCGTCGCCGAGCCCCGGCACGATGTACCCGTGCTCGTTGAGGTGGTCGTCGACCGCCGCCGTGACCACCGTGACCGGCGTACCCGCCAGCTCGCGCTCCATGATCTCCACGCCTTCCGGCGCGGCCAGCAGGACCACCGCCGTCACGTCGTCCGCACCGCGCCTGATCAGCTCACGGATCGCCGCCACCAGCGTGCCACCGGTCGCGAGCATCGGGTCCAGGACGTACACCTGCCGCCCGGAGAGATCCTCCGGCATACGCGCGGCGTACGTGGTGGCCTGCAGCGTCTCCTCGTCGCGGATCATGCCGAGGAACCCCACCTCGGCGGTCGGCAGGAGCCGCACCATGCCGTCCAGCATGCCGAGCCCCGCACGGAGGATCGGCACCACCAGGGGGCGCGGATAGGACAGCTTCACACCGGTCGTGGGGGCGACCGGGGTTCGGATGTCGACCGCCTCGGTGCGCACGTCGCGCGTGGCCTCGTAGGCAAGCAGGGTGACCAGCTCGTCGGCGAGACGACGGAAGGTCGCGGAGTCGGTGCGCTGGTCGCGCAGGGTGGTGAGTTTGTGGGCGACCAGAGGGTGGTCGACGACGTGGAGACGCATGTCCACACAGTAGCCGGGTCCATCGAAGCCCTCGCGCTGGCGTCAAACCGGCCGACCGGGGGAAAGTGGGAGGGACGGACTGGGGTGGTGAACCGATGCCTGACCTGCCTGAGCACGAACCGTCGCACGAACCGTCGTCACAGGAGACCGACGCCGAGCGCCGGCGTCGGCGCGCGCAGTTCCTGCGCGATCTCGCCGAAGCCAGAGAGCTGCGCGACCGGGTGCAGCCACGCCGCGCGAAGGTGGCCCGTCTGCGGCACGCGATGCGCATGCGGACCTTCCGCTGGTAACGAAGATCACGTGGCCCGGACGCCTGGCGGCGCACCGCAGGGTGCGCTGAACAGGTGGCCGTGCGTGGGCCCTTGGGAAAGCCGCGTACGATCCCGCTCGTGGCGGCGACGAGTGCGCCGGTGAGTCTTCACCGACGTGCCGACGCGCGTGCGATCAAAACCACCGGACACAGGGTGCCGAAGACGTCCCCTGAACGCCTTGTTTCTGCCACGATTCCGAGTGGGTGGGGCTCGGAGCCGAGCTCTCCCCGCCCGAACCTCCGCCGGGGGGACCCCCAACCGGCACGCCTATGACCAGTGGGAGAGTCACGGTGTACTTCGCCGCACTGCTCGCGCGCACCGAAGACGGGTGGGAAGCGAGCGACACAGAGCTCCTCGACAATGTGGAGACGCTGTCGGATCTGGCCGACCTCGCCCGGGAAGCCGCGGCCGAGGACGACACGGTGCTCGTGCTGATCGAGCAGGAGGACGCCTGGTTCGGCGTCGTCCGCATCGACGGTGAGGAGGACCCCCGTATCTACGTCTCGGACGCCGCCGCCGCTGCCCGCAGCTCGTACGGCGAGATCCTGCTCACCGACGAACTGCTCGGAAGGGAGCCCGGCGATGACGGCCCGGACCTCGACGCCCTCGACCTCGACGGCACCGAGGACGGCGAGGACGAGGACGACGACGACGACGTCACCGCCGAGGCGGGCGGCTCCAAGGAGGCCGTGCCGCACGGCCCGGTCGGTGACGCGCAGGTCCTCGACGACCTGGGCGTCAGCGAGAAGGAACTGAAGGCCCTGACGCAGGACGCCCTCACCGGGATCGCCGAGTCCCTGGGCGCCTCGGAGGTCCTGGAGACCGTCCGCTGACCGCAGGGACCGAGAAGCAGGGCACCCCGGACCCGGTACGCGACCGCTGGCGGGCCGCGATGCGGCTCGCCCTGGACGAGGCCGGCAGGGCGGGCCCGGACGTGCCGGTGGGCGCCGTCGTCCTGTCCCCGGACGGTACGACGGTGCTCGCGGCCGGTCACAACGAACGCGAGGCGGGCGGCGACCCGACCGCGCACGCGGAGGTCCTGGCGATCCGCAGGGCCGCCGCCGCGCTCGGCGAGTGGCGGCTGACCGGCTGCACGCTCGTCGTCACGCTGGAGCCCTGCACGATGTGCGCCGGGGCGATCGTGCAGTCCCGGGTGGACCGGGTCGTGTACGGCGCCCGGGACGAGAAGGCCGGCGCGGCCGGTTCGCTCTGGGACGTCGTCCGCGACCGGCGCCTCAACCACCGCCCCGAGGTGGTCGGCGGCGTCCTCGCGGAGGAGTGCGCCGGGCTCCTCACGGAGTTCTTCCGGGACCGCTGAATACCGATTTCAAGGCACGCCCCACCTTGCTGTAAGGTCTCCCTCGGTAGCGTGTCCGAGCGGCCGAAGGAGCTCGCCTCGAAAGCGAGTGTGGCGCAAGTCACCGAGGGTTCAAATCCCTCCGCTACCGCTTGAGAAGGGCCCCGTCGAGAGACGGGGCCCTTCGTGCGTACTGGATCACCCGGTTACACTCGCGCCCCAGAAGGAACAGAGGCACCAGAAGCGGGGGAGGCCGCGGTGGCGGTGAACGGAAAGAAGATCGCCGTCTATTTGCTCGTGGTCTTCGTGCTGTACGTGATCATCACGGACCCGGCCAAGGCCGCCGACTACGTGGAGATAGGGTTCCAGGGCATATCGGACGCCGCCAAGGCCGTGGGCGACTTCTTCACCTGGCTGGCCGACGGGGCGCACTGACAGACCCAAGGGAGCGCCCATGATCCGCCACCTCGTCCTCTTCAAGCTCGATGAGGGTGTCGAGCGCGACGACCCGCGCGTCCTCGCGGGTGTCGAGGCCTTCCGCGCGCTGGACGGGAAGATCCCCGAGATCCGCTTCTGGGAGCTGGGCTGGAACCTCAGCGACCGCCCCATCGCCTACGACTTCGCCATCAACTCCGGGTTCGAGGACACCACCGCGCTGCGGACGTACGTCGAGCACCCGGAGCACCAGGCGGGTGTGGCGCTGTGGAAGGAGTTCGCCACCTGGGTGATCGCGGACTACGCGTACTGAACCCGAGTGCTCGGAAGCCTCCCGCCGGGAACGGCGGGGGGTTTTCTTCGTCTTTACCCAAAGTTGCCCCTCAACACGGCGTAATCAAACGTTATGCGGTGCTTGCACACAGTGCACATGTCTTGTGATGCTATGACCGCTTTTGACGGATGAGTTGACCAACGAAGAGGTGGCGTTGACCGTGGCGGCCAGTACCGCGCCTCCCCAGGAGGCTCCCCAGGAGGCCGCCCCACGCAGTCGCGGCGCCGACACCCGGGCGCTCACCCAGGTGCTCTTCGGCCAGTTGAAGGAGCTCCAGCCGGGCACGCCGGAGCACAACCGGGTACGGTCGGCGCTCATCGAGGCCAACCTCCCGCTCGTGCGCTACGCGGCCGCCCGCTTCCGCTCCCGCAACGAGCCGATGGAGGACGTGATCCAGGTCGGCACGATCGGGCTCATCAACGCCATCGACCGCTTCGACCCGGACCGGGGCGTGCAGTTCCCGACCTTCGCGATGCCGACCGTCATCGGCGAGATCAAGCGGTACTTCCGCGACAACGTCCGTACCGTTCACGTACCGCGCCGGCTGCACGAGCTGTGGGTGCAGGTCAACGGTGCGACGGAGGACCTGACGACGGCCTTCGGACGCACCCCGACGACCGCCGAGATCGCGGAGCGGCTGCGCATCACCGAGGAGGAGGTGCTGTCCTGCATCGAGGCCGGGCGGTCGTACCACGCCACCTCGCTGGAGGCGGCCCAGGAGGGCGACGGACTGCCCGGCCTGCTCGACCGGCTCGGCTACGAGGACCCGGCGCTGGACGGCGTGGAACACCGCGACCTGGTCCGCCATCTGCTGGTCCAACTCCCCGAGAGGGAGCAGCGAATCCTTCTCCTGCGCTACTACAGCAATCTCACCCAGTCGCAAATCAGCGCGGAACTCGGCGTCTCGCAGATGCACGTTTCGAGGCTACTCGCGCGTAGCTTCCAGCGGCTGCGATCCGCCAATCGGATCGACGCATAGTCTTCGGCGGATAGCGGATGCATAAGGGGCGCACGGTCGCACGTTCCGGAACACCGCAGTTCGCAAGCACTGTCGAGGCGTAACCGGAGAGAGCGAATCGCTCACTGGTGCCGTTCCCGACCCTTCTATGCCGAAAAACCGTCAGACCCCCTTTATCCAGGGCGGATTACGATCTCACATGTCGACATGTCACTACAGCGTGTTGCCGACATGTGACATTCTGCCGGAAGCGCGTTTGCCGAGGCTTCGGCTCCGGTATTCAGGTGAAGGCTGACGTTCCACCACGGGGCGTTCGCCACGACCGTCCCGCGACCCAAAGGGGGTGGCATGTCCGCAGATCTGGGCAGCTCCAAGGTGCTCACGCTCACCAAGAGCGAGGCTGAGCCCGCACTCGACGACATCACGGCCGTCGAGGCCGCGCCGGCCCCGGCGCTCCCGGCCATCCCGGCTCCCCCGGTGGTGTCCGGAGCCATCGACACCCGCACCCTGTCCCGCTCCCTCTTCCTGCGGCTCGCCGCACTCGACGAGAACAGCCCCGAGCGCGCGTACGTCCGGGACACCCTCATCGAACTCAACCTCCCGCTGGTGCGCTACGCGGCGGCTCGTTTCCGCTCGCGCAACGAACCGATGGAGGACATCGTCCAGGTCGGCACCATCGGCCTGATCAAGGCGATCGACCGCTTCGACTGCGAACGCGGCGTGGAGTTCCCGACGTTCGCGATGCCGACCGTCGTCGGCGAGATCAAGCGGTTCTTCCGCGACACGTCGTGGTCGGTGCGCGTCCCGCGCCGCCTGCAGGAGCTGCGGCTGGCCCTCACCAAGGCCAGCGACGAGCTCTCCCAGAAGCTGGACCGCTCTCCGACGGTCGCCGAACTCGCCTCCGTGCTGGGCGTGTCCGAGGAGGACGTCGTCGACGGCCTCGCGGTCGGCAACGCGTACACGGCCTCCTCGCTCGACTCCCCGGCCCCCGAGGACGACGGCGGCGAGGGCTCCCTCGCGGACCGCCTCGGCTACGAGGACACGGCCCTTGAGGGCGTCGAGTACCGGGAGTCCCTGAAGCCGCTGCTGGCCAAACTCCCGCCCCGTGAGCGCCAGATCATCATGCTGCGCTTCTTCGCCAACATGACCCAGTCACAGATCGGCGAGGAGGTCGGCATCTCCCAGATGCACGTCTCACGCCTGCTGACCCGCACGCTGGCACAGCTGCGGGAAGGGCTCATCTCGGACTGACGGCCCGGGCTTGACTGGGGTCCCTGGCGGGTGCGGGTGCGTTGCGGCTGGTCGCGCAGTTCCCCGCGCCCCTAAGGGGGTTGCAGTCACCTGCGTCTGGACGGACCGTTCGCCGCCTTGCGCGCCACGACGTGCCGGGTGCGGTCGTCGGACGAGTGCGGGTCGGTGGGGGCTGGTCGCGCAGTTCCCCGCGGGCAGCGTGCGCCGGGCCTGAACCGGGCGCATACGGTCCCGCCGAGCCAGGTCGCGGGGCGCGCACCAGTCCGTCGTGGCTGGTCGCGCAGTCTCCCGCGGGCAGCGTGCGCCGGGCTCGAAACGGGCGCCTACGGTCCTGCCGGGTCAGGTCGCGGGGCGCGCACCGGCCCGTCGTGGCTTGTCGCGCAGTTCCCCGCGCCCCCAGGGGGTTGCAGTGACCCTGCGTTAGGACCGACCGTGCGGCGCGCAGGGGCGGGGTGGGGGCCCGCCGGACGAACTCGCGCGCGCTGCGTCGAAGCAGGCCGCCGCAGGCGTCAGGGGCGCGGGGAACTGCGCAGAGACGCCCGCCCCACCGAGCCGCACGGGCACCCCCGCACGGGTCGTTGGGGCGCGGGGAACTGCAAAAAACGCCCGCCGCCACCAAGCCGCACGGGCACCCCCCGCACGCGTCGCTACTTCAGCGCCAGCCAAGCCACCGCCGCGACGATCGCCACGGCGACCACCACGCCGATGATGAGGCCGATGCGCGGGCCGCCGGACGTGGCGGCGGGTGCGGTCTGCTGTCGGCGGCCCTGCGGGCCCTCGTCGACGAACGCGCGGAACATCTGGGTGCTGCCGGCGGGGTCGTGGTTGCCCTGGGGGACCTGGTTCTCAGCCATGCCCAGAGACCCTAGCGAATCAGGCACCGGGGCCCAAGTGCGGGGCTGCCAGGGGTACCGGCGGGTTCCACGTGCAGGTTTACGTTCGCAATACTTGCCTTTGCCAAGTTTTTATGCCGCACTCACCCGTTTTATTTGCCTGTAGCAACCAAGCACGTCTATGGTTGCCCTAAGCAACGAATACGGGAGGTGTGATGGCCGAGCAGGCGCGATACGAGGAGCTGATCCGCCAGTTCAGCGCCTTCGGAGCCGTGAAGAGGGAGATAGGACGGATGATGCCGTCCGAGTGCCCCTCCGGTTCCGCCGCCGTGCTGACCCTGCTCGGGCGCTACGGGGACATGCGCATGAGCAAGCTCTCCGAGCTGCTCGCCGTGGACATGTCGGTCACCAGCCGCCATGTGGCCCACGTCGCCGAGCGCGGCTGGATCGAGCGATCCCCCGACCCGGCGGACAAGCGTTCCCGCATCCTGCGTCTGACCCCGGCCGGCCAGTCACTGCTCGGCCAGCTGTCCCGGCGGACCTGCGACATGCTCGCCGAGCGGATGAGCGACTGGAGCGACGACGAGGTGGCCCAGCTGACCGCGCTGATGGCCCGCCTGCGGGCGAGCTTCGACGACACCCGCGCCCACGGCCCCGAGCCCCGGCCGCCCGTACCCCTCGTACTCGAACAGACCACCCGTACACCCGCGATCACCCAGTAAGAGAAGGAAGCCCATGGCAACGACCACACCAGCCGGTGTGCGGGCTCACGCCAAGCACGGGGGAGGCTCCACCGAGTACGCCCCGATGACGCACCGGCAGATCATGGAGGCGCTCTCCGGGCTGCTGCTCGGCATGTTCGTGGCGATCCTGTCGTCCACGATCGTCACCAACGCGCTCCCGCACATCATCGGCGACCTCGGCGGCGGCCAGTCCGCCTACACCTGGGTCGTCACCGCCTCGCTGCTGGCCATGACCGCGACCACCCCCCTGTGGGGCAAGCTCGCCGACCTGTACAGCAAGAAGGCGCTCGTCCAGATAGCCCTGATCGTCTACGTGCTGGGTTCGATGGCCGCCGGCCTCTCGCAGAACCCCGGCATGCTGATTGCCTGCCGTGTCGTGCAGGGCATCGGTGTCGGCGGCCTGTCCGCCCTCGCCCAGATCGTCATGGCCGCGATGATCTCCCCGCGCGAGCGCGGCCGTTACTCCGGCTACCTCGGCGCGACCTTCGCCGTCGCGACCGTGGGCGGCCCGCTGCTCGGCGGTGTCATCACCGACACGAGCTGGCTGGGCTGGCGCTGGTGCTTCTACGTCGGCGTCCCCTTCGCCGTCCTCGCACTGATCGTGCTGCAGAAGACCCTGCACCTGCCCGTGCTGAAGCGGGACGTGAAGGTCGACTGGGCCGGCGCGTTCTTCGTCGCCGCGGCCGTCTCGCTGCTCCTGGTCTGGGTCACCTTCGCGGGTGACAAGTACGACTGGATCTCCTGGCAGACGTACGCGATGATCGGCGGTTCGATCGTCCTCGGTCTACTCTTCGTGCTTGTCGAGTCGAAGGCCAAGGAGCCGATCATCCCGCTGCGGCTGTTCCGCAACCGCACCATCACGCTGGCCTCGCTGGCCTCGCTGTTCGTCGGTGTCGCGATGTTCACCGGCACGGTCTTCTTCAGCCAGTACTTCCAGCTGGCCCGCGACAAGTCCCCGACGATGTCCGGCGTCATGACCATCCCGATGATCGGCGGACTGTTCATCTCCTCCACCGTCTCCGGGCAGTTCATCACCCGCACCGGACGCTGGAAGGCGTGGCTGGTCAGCGGTGGCGTGCTGGTGACGGCGGGCCTCGGCCTGCTGGGCACCATCCGGTACGACACGGACTACTGGAAGATGTCGATCTTCATGGCCCTGCTGGGTCTCGGCATCGGCATGATGATGCAGAACCTGGTGCTGTGCACGCAGAACCAGGTCGACCCGAGCGACCTCGGCGCGGCCAGCTCCACGGTCACCTTCTTCCGTTCCCTCGGTGGTGCGGTCGGTGTCTCCGCGCTCGGCGCTGTCATGTCCCACCGGATCACGCACTACGTCTCTGACGGCGTCGCGGCCCTCGACCCCAAGTACCAGGCCGCGCTGTCCGGTTCGGGTTCGTCCACCGACAGCATCCCGGACATGAACAAGCTGCCGGCCCCGGTGCGCACGCTCATGGAGAGCTCCTACGGCCACGGCATCGCCGACGTGTTCCTGATCGCGGGCGCCCTCGCGGCCGTCGCGTTCCTGATCACCCTGTTCATCAAGGAGGTTCCGCTGCGGACCAAGGGCGCGCTGGCACAGGCCGCGTCGGACGAGTCACCGGCCGAGGTACCCGCGGAAACAGTCGAGGCTCCGGCCGCCGGGCACACTCCGAGCTGGGCCGCCACCACCACCTCCGACACCGAGACCGCTCCCGAGGGCACGCAGCGGCTGTCCGCCGTGGCCACGCTCGCCCGGCCTGAGGCGTCCGGTGACGGCTCCGGCGGCATCCCGGTCCGCGGCTTCGTCCGCGGCAACGAGAGCGCCCCGGTCCCGCAGGCCGCGGTCACACTGATCTCGCTCACGGGACGGCAGCTCGGCCGGTCGGTCACCCAGGCCGACGGTTCCTACGCCGTTGAGGCGCCGAGCGTCGGGTCGTACGTCCTGATCGCGTCCGCCGACGGCTACCAGCCGCAGGCGTCCACGGTGCTCGTGAACGGCGAGCCGGTCGCCTACGACGTCCTCCTCAGCGGCACCAGCGGGCTGAACGGGCTCGTGCGGGCCGCGCAGAACGGGGAGCCCGTCAAGGACGCCATGGTGATCGTCACCGATGTGCGGGGCGATCTGCTGGCCACCGGGACCACCGGTGAGCAGGGCGAGTTCGCCTTCGGCGAGCTGGTCCCGGGTGCGGTGACCGTGGCGGTCAACGCCGCCGGGTTCCGGCCGCGCGCCCTGCCCGTCGAGGTCGGCGGCACCGGCGTCACCCGCATCGAGGTCGACCTCGACTCGGGCGCCCGCCTCCAGGGTGTCGTACGGGCGCCGCACGGTCCGCTGGCCGACGCCCGGGTCACCCTCGTGGACGCGGCCGGCAACGTGGTCGGCTCCGCCACCACCGGGACGGACGGGGCGTACGCCTTCACCGACCTGGACGGCGGCGAGTACACGGTCATCGCGACGGGCTACCCGCCGCAGGCGACGGCCCTGACGGTGAACGGCCCCGGCGTCGACGGCCACGACATCGAACTCGCCCACCCCGGCGAGTAGTGCACCTACTCCGGCCCGTGGCGGGCAGCGCGCTCCGAGCGGAGGTGCGCGCCCGCCACGGGCCGGTCCTATGCGAGGAGTTACGCGAAATGGGACTGAGCGCGAGGATTCGGACCCGGGACGGATGGGCCCTGTCGCACGCGGTCGTCACGGTGACCGACATGACCGGCACGCAGGTGCTGCGCGCGGAGGCGGACGCCGAAGGGGCCGTACGGGACGGGACCCCGCTGGAGCCGGGGCCGTACACGGTCATCGTCACGGCCGTCGGCTACGCGCCCGCCGCCTCCAGCGCGATCGTCACAGCGAGCGGCCGGGCCGAGGTCGGCACGGTCACGCTGGCCCGCATCGGCGGGGCGGAACTCCCGCCGCCGGGCCCCTGGACCGTCGACCCGGCCCACTCCAGTGTGGGCGCGGTCGCCCAGCACCTGGGCATTTCCAGCGTGCACGGCCGCTTCACCGACTTCACGGCGGCGATCGAGGTCGCCCCGGACGACGTGACCAAGTCCCGGGTGGAGGCGGTGATCCGGGCCGCCTCCATCGACACGGGCAACGCGATGCGGGACGAGCACCTGCGGTCGGCGGACTTCCTGGACGTCGAGCGGTACCCCGAGATCACGTACCGGTCGACGGGGCTGACGGTGGCCGGCACGGATCGATGGACCGTGCGGGGCGAGCTGGCGATGCGGGGTGTCGTACGGCCGGTGGATCTGGACCTCGCCCACCTCGGCACCGGAGCCGACCCCTGGGGCGGGACGCGGGCCGCCTTCCGGGCGACGACCCAGCTGCGGAGGGAGGACTTCGCCATGAACTACAACCAGGTCGTGCAGGCCGGGATCGCGGCGATCGGTACGACGCTGAAGGTCGAGCTCGACGTCCAGGCCGTGCAGGGGGATTCGCTGCCGCAGGCCTGAGGGCGTTGTCAGTGGCGGGACGTACGGTTCGGGGTATGGAGCGGACCACGGGGGTGCGGGGCTACTACGCCGAGTCGGCGGAGCGGCTGGGGAGGGTGTACGAGAGCGTCTCGTTCGAGGTCGTGCACGGGGCGCTACTGGATCTCCTGCCGGACACGCCCGCGCGGGTGCTGGACGTCGGCGCGGGGACCGGGCGGGACGCGGCGGCGCTGGCCGGCCGCGGGTACACGGTCGACGCGGTGGAACCGGTCGCTGAGCTGCGCCGGGTGGCCGAGCGGCTGCACCCCGGCAGCGGGGTGACCTGGCGGGCGGGCGCGCTGCCCGAGATACCGGGCGTGCGAGGGCCGTACGAGGTCGTGCTGCTGTCCGCGGTGTGGATGCATCTGCTGCCGGAGGAACGGCCCGTCGCGATGCGGCGGTTGGCCGGGCTGCTCGCGCCCGGCGGGCTTCTGCTGATCACCTTGCGGCGCGGTGAGCCGCCCGCGGACCGGCTCATGTTCGACATCCCGCCGCAGGAGGTTGCCGGGCACGGGGCCCAGGCGGGGCTGAGGCTGCTGCGGACGGTGGCCGAGGGTGCGGACCGGCTCGGCCGGGAGGCGGTTCACTGGAACGCCGTGGCGCTCCAACTAGGCTGATTCCATGGCACCGAACATTGCGACCAACAAGTCCGTATCCCTGGCGGAGCTGCTGGACTTCGTACGGCCCCGGCACCGGGCGATCCTGCTGACCCGGCGGACGGACGGGTCCCCGCAGGCCTCGCCGCTGACCTGCGGGGTGGACGACTCGGGGCGGATCGTCGTGTCGACGTACCCCGAGCGGGCGAAGACGCGGAACGCGAAGCGGGATTCCCGGGTGAGCCTGATCGTGCTGAGCGACGACTGGAACGGACCGTGGGTGCAGGTCGACGGGACCGCGGAGGTCATCGACTCGCCGGAGTCCGTGGAGCCGCTCGTGGAGTACTTCCGGAACATCTCCGGGGAACATCCCGACTGGGACGAGTACCGGGCGGCGATGGTGAAGCAGGGGAAGTCGATCATTCGGGTCACGCCGGAGCGGTGGGGGCCGGTCGCCACCGGCGGTTTCCCGGCGAGGTTGGCCTGACAGCTCGGGGGCTTCTGTTCGTTGGCGGCTGCGAGTTCGTCGTGGCTGGTCGCGCAGTTCCCCGCGCCCCTAGGTGGGTTGCACCATTGCCTCGATGCCTTTGATCAGTAGGTCCAAGGCGAAGGTGAAGTCCCTGTTCCGCATCTCCTCGACCGTGTCGCCGCCCCTCGCCGTCATGATCTCCTCGTTCTCCTTGAGGATCTCGGCGGCGTCGGGGGATTGTGTCGCCGATGCCATCGCGTGGCGGAAGTAGGCCTCCTGGGTCATGCCGGCCTGCGCGGAGCGGGTGATGAAGTGGCCCTCGATGGTGCCGAAGCCGTAGACGAACTGGAAGACGGCGGAGATCGCGCCGGTGATGCCGTGTGCGGGCAGGCCGGTCCTGCGGACGACCCGGTGCACGGTTCTGGACAGGGCCAGGGAGTGGGGGCCGATGTTGAGGAAGGTGCCGGCCAGCGGTGAGACCCAGGGGTGCCTGACCAGGAGCCCCCGGTACTCCCCGGCCACCGTGCGCAGTTGGTCCCGCCAGTCCTCGTCGGCCTCCGGGTCCGGCAGCTCCAGCTCGCCGAAGGCCGCGTCCAGGGCGAGTTCGAGGAGGTCGTCCTTGGTGTCGACGTACCAGTAGACGGACATCGCGGTCACGTTCAGCTCGGCGGCCAGCCGCCGCATGGAGAACTTGGCCAGCCCGTCCATGTCGAGCAGTCGTACGGTGGCCTCGGTGATCCGGTCCCGGTCAAGACCGGAAGGCTGGCCGCCGCCTCGGCCACCCCGGCGCACCTTGCCCTCCAGCCAGACACTGGTCCGACCAGAGGCCTTCTGGCCCGCGTTAGCCATGGCGCACCTTTCAGAAACATCCGTCCACTGGCAAAGATGCCAGGTGCCTTCCAACCTAAGGGGCGCGGGGAACTGCGCGACCAGCCACAACGGACTCGCACCCGCCGGCGAGCGAGAAGACGCCACCCCCTCAGGCGACATTCCCCCGCTCGGCCCGCCGCAACAACACCCCCGCAACCACTCCGCCCAGCAACACAGCCACCGCCCCCACCAACTGACTGCTCTCCAGGCCGGAGGCGAACGCGTCGGTGATCCGTCCCCTCTCCGACGCCGACCCCGCCTCCGCCAAGGCCGCCGGCAGCGAGGCCGCAGCCACCGGGACCAGCGTCGCGAACCGCGCGTTCAGCACCGCGCCCAGCACCGCGACCCCCAGCCCCTGCCCGAACTCCGCCACCGTGCCGTTGATCCCCGCGCCGACCCCGGCCTTCTCCGGCGGGATCGCGCTCATGATCGCGTGTGCCATCGCGGGACTGGCGACCGCCGCCCCCGCGCCGATCAGTACCAGCCCCACCAGCGTGCCCGGATACCCGTGGCCGGTGAGCGTGGCGATGGAGAGCAGGCCCGCGGCCATCACCGCCATGCCCAGGCCGATGGAGAGCGGCGTACCGAGTCTCGTCGACCACTTCGCCGACAGGCCCGTGAAGTTGAGGGCCACGATCATCAGCGCGAGCGGTGCCGTCCGCAGCCCCGCCTCCAGGGGACCGTAACCGAGGACGAACTGCATGTGCTGGGTGAGCAGGAAGAGCGAGCCGCCCATGCCGAAGGTGATCAGGACCGCTCCCGCCACCGCTCCCGTGAACCGGCGGTCACGGAAGAAGTGCATGTCGAGCATGGGGTGGGGGATCCGGCTCTCCCAGTACGCGAACCCGGCGAGGACCACGACCGCCACGGCCGCCGGCGCCAGCACCCGGCCGGACGTCCAGCCGTGCTCGGGGCCGGAGATGATCGCGAACACCAGGGAGGCCATGCCGATCGTGGAGAGCAGGGCGCCGAGCAGGTCGGGGCGGTCGCCGCGCTCCGGGGGTCCGGGGGTGGTCCCCCGGAAAGACACAGCCTTCGACTCGGGGACCAGGATCACCACCGCTACCAGGGCGAGCGCGGCGACCGGCAGGTTGATCAGGAAGATCGCTCCCCACCAGAAGTGGTTCAGCATGAAGCCGCCGAGGAGGGGGCCGGTCGCGAAGCCCAGTGAGTTCACCGCCGCCCAGATGCCGATCGCCTTCGGCTGCTCCTCGGGGGCGAAGATCTGCATCGCCACGGCGAGCGTGGTGGTCATCAGCAGTGCTCCGCCCACGCCCATGCCGGCCCGTGCCGCGATCAACTGGGCGGTGGAGTCCGCGAGACCCGCGACCAGCGACCCGGCGCCGAACAGCACCAGCCCCGCGGCCAGCAGCTTCTTGCGGCCGTAGCGGTCGGCGGCGCTGCCCGCGGTGAGCAGGAGCCCCGACTGCACCAGCGAGTAGGCGTTGATCATCCACTGGATGTCGGAGGTGGCGGCGCCCAGTTCGCGGGTGAGGGAGGGGATCGCCACGTTCAGGATCGTGTTGTCGAGCAGCACGGTCAGCTGCGCGAGACAGATGACGCCGAGTATCAGCCAGCGCTGGGGATGGCCCTGGGAGACGGTGACGGGGGCGGCTGCGGTCATGTTGTACACCGTAGAACAGTTCCTGTACGGCGTACAACGCGCTTTCCCGCCGTACGACGAGAAGGGCGGTGACCGGAGTCACCGCCCTTCTCCCGAGGGGAACCGTCAGCCGCTCGCCTTCTGGGTGAGGTCGTAGAAGGTGGCCGAACCGACCGTGACCTTCTTGAAGTTGGCCTCGACCCACGAGGTGATCTGCGAGGACGTGCCATTGCTGCTGCCGCCCATGCCGCCGCCCGAGCCGCCGGAGATGAAGTAGTGGACCTTGCCGTCCGCCACGTACTCCTTGAACTGGGCCAGCGTCGGGGACGGGTCGGTGCCGTTGAAGCCGCCGATCGCCATCACCGGGTCGCCCGTGGAGAGCTGGTAGCTCGCCGCGTTCTGGGCGCCGATGGCCGCCGCGACCCAGGTGTACTTCGACGAGTCGGTCTCCAGCAGCTTCTTGGCCTCGGAGGTGACGCTCGCGCCGTTCAGCAGGCCGCCGACGCCACCGCCGCCGCCCATGCCGCCGCCGTCGCCCGTCCGACCGCCGGGGCCGCCCTGCTGGTTCTGGGTGCCGCCGTTGCCGTTCTGCTGGTTCTGCCCGGGCATGCCACCGCCGGGGAAGCCGCCGGTGCCGCCGCCCTGCGTAGTGCCGTTGCCGTTCTGCCCGGGCATACCGCCGCCGAAGCCGCCCCGGCCACCGCCGCCACCGCCCGGACCGCCGCCCATCGCGGACGCGCCCGCGGGACCCGCCGTCACGATGGAGCCGGTGTGGCCCTCCTGGAGAGTGCTGAGGGTGTACGCCGTCGGGCCGGCAAGGGCGGCCACCAGGCCCAGGGAGGCCGCCGCGAGGGCGAGTTGACGGGTGACGCGGCCCGCGAAGATCAGGCCGAGCGCGGAGACCAGGCCGCAGATCAGGACCAGGTACTTCAGCCAAGGCAGGTAGTCGGAGGTGCGGTTGAGCAGGACGTAGCTCCAGGCCGCCGCCGCGACGACCGAGCCCGCGAGGGTGATCGACGCCCACAGCTCGGCGCGCTTCTCCCACAGGATGCCCGCGCCCATGCCGATCACGGCCGCCATGTAAGGGGCGAGGGCCACCGTGTAGTACTGGTGGAAGATGCCCGCCATGTAGCTGAAGACGACCATGGTGATCAGCAGCGAGCCGCCCCAGACCAGGAACGAACCGCGGGTCACCGACGTGCGGCTGAGCTTGCGCGTCGCCACCAGACCGGCGACGAGGAGGATCAGCGCGGCCGGCAGCAGCCAGGAGATCTGGCCGCCGATCTCGGAGTTGAACATCCGGTCCCAGCCGGTCGCACCCCACTGGCCGGTGCCGCCCGCACCACCACCGCCGCCGACCGAGCCGGTCTCGTCGCCGCTGAGGCGGCCGAAGCCGTTGTAGCCGAAGGTCAGTTCAAGGAACGAGTTGTTCTGGGAGCCGCCGATGTAAGGGCGGGAGGAGGCGGGCCACAGCTCGACGATCGCGACCCACCAGCCGCCGGAGACGACCAACGCGAGGGTGGCCGCGGCCAGTTGGCCGAGCCGCTTCTTCACGGAGACCGGCGCGCACACGGCATAGACGATCGCCAGCGGCGGAAGGATCAGGAAGGCCTGCAGGGTCTTGGCGAGGAACGCGAAACCGATCGCGGCACCGGCCCACAGCAGCCATTTCGTCCGGCCGTCCTCCAGGGCGCGGACCACGAAGTAGCAGGCGACCGCCATCAGGAGGGCCAGCATGGCGTCGGGGTTGTTGAACCGGAACATCAGCGCCGCGACCGGGGTGAGCGCGAGCACGGCGCCCGCGATCAGACCGGCCGGGGGGCTGAACCGGCGGCGCACGGAGGCGTAGACGACGGCGACCGTGCCGACGCCCATGAGGACCTCGGGCGCGAGGATCGCCCAGGAGTTCAGGCCGAAGACGCGCACCGACAGCTCCATCGGCCACAGCGAGGCCGGGGGCTTGTCGACGGTGATGGCGTTGCCCGCGTCCAGCGAGCCGAAGAAGAACGCCTTCCAGGACTGGCTTCCGGCCTGGACCGCCGCCGAGTAGAAGGAGTTGGCGTAACCGGAGGAGCTCAGGTCGTACAGGTAGAACAGGAGGGTCGCGGCGAGCAGGCCGAGAAAGGCCGGGCGCGCCCAGCGGGGGTCCTCGGGACGGCCGCGCCACAGTCTGCGGACGAAGGGCTGCTGGGGTTCACCGGACTCGGGGGCCGGGGGAGCGACCGGCGCCTGGGGGGCCGTCGCCACCGGACCCCACCCGGAACCCTGCTGGGCCGGGTGGGCCGAGTGGTCGGTCTGCGTGGTCATCAGGAGTTCCTCGGGTCGGTGTCGGTCGGGCGCACCGGCTGCAACTGCACGGTGGCGTCCTTCCAGGAGCGCTGCTCCGCGGCTTCACCGGCGCGGAACTCGGTCGTGTCGTACGGGGACGGCGGGGCGTACGGCGTCGTGGCGTACTGGTGCGCTGTGGGGCGCTGGGGCAGCGGGGCGTGGGGCTGCTGGGGAAGCTGCTGCCGCTGCGGGAGCTGCTGCGTGGCGTAGGCCGGCGAGGACGGGGCGTGGCCGGCGACCGCCGTGGCCCCGGGCTGGTCGTCACCGCGGTCGGGGAAGACCCAGGCGCGGAAGAGCAGGAAGCGCAGCACGGTCGCCGCGAGGTTGGCGGCGATGAGCACCGCCAGCTCGGTGGAGTGCGCGGGGTCGCTGCTGGCCGCGTTGAGCGCGGCGAGGGAGCCGCTGGTCAGCGCGAGGCCGATACCGAACACGACCAGGCCCTGCGCCTGGTGCCGGACGGCGCCGCCCCGCCCGCGCACCCCGAAGGTCAGTCGCCGGTTGGCGGCGGTGTTGGCGACCGCGGAGACCAGCAGGGCCAGCGCGTTGGCGATCTGGGAGCCGCCGAACTGCCGGAAGGCGCTGTAGAGGAGGAGATAGAAGAGGGTCGACAGACCGCCGACGACACAGAACCCGACGAGCTGGCGAGCCAGCCCCTTCGGCACGTCCTGGATCTCGCGGTCGCGCGGGTCGTCGCCGAACGGCCGGGTGATCCGGTCCAGCGGCAGCGACCCGCTCGCCAGGGCCTTGCCCACCCGCCACACCCCCTTGAGGTCCTCGGTCGCCGTCTTCACGATGTGGACGGTGGAGTCGGGGTCGTCGACCCAGTCGACGGGCACTTCGTGGATACGGAGGCCGGCGCGCTCGGCGATGACCAGCATCTCGGTGTCGAAGAACCAGCCGGTGTCCTCGACGAGCGGCAGCAGGACCTGCGCCACGTCACGCCGGATGGCCTTGAAGCCGCACTGCGCGTCGGAGAAGCGGGCCTGCAGGGAGCCGCGCAGGATGAGGTTGTAGGCGCGGCTGATGAACTCGCGCTTGGGTCCGCGCACGACCCGGGAGCTGCGGGCGAGCCGGGAGCCGATCGCCAAGTCGGAGTGGCCCGAGATCAGCGGGGCCACCAGCGGCAGCAGGGCGTTGAGGTCGGTGGACAGATCCACGTCCATGTAGGCGAGGATCGGAGCGTCCGAGGCGGACCAGACGGTCCGCAGCGCACGGCCGCGGCCCTTCTGCTCCAGCCGGAAGGCCCTGACCTCCGGTATCTCCGCCTCCAGCCGCTGCGACACCAGGGGAGTGGTGTCCGTCGACGCGTTGTCCGCGATGGTGATGCGGAACGCGTACGGGAACGTGCGCTTGAGGTGCTCGTGCAGTCTCAGCACACACGGCTGGAGGTCCTTCTCCTCGTTGTAGACGGGGATCACTACGTCCAGGACAGGCGTACCGGCGTCGCCGGCCGGGAGGTGCTCCCGCGCCGGCAGGGTGCCGGGAGAAGAGTCGGTTCGCATGTGAACGACTCTGGTCAAGCCCCCTGTTGCACCCATATGGCGGCGCTGTGCTGTGCCTGTGAGTGCGATTGCCAGTTCGTTTCGGGCGCCGGACGGGGGGCCACGGGGCCTACCGCGGGCAGGTGCATGGTGAACACCGTGCGCCCGGGCATGCTGTCGACGGTCACCGCGCCGCCGTGCGCGGTCGCGACGGCCTGCACGATGGCGAGACCGAGACCCGTCGAGCCGGAGGCACGCGAGCGCGAGGAGTCTCCTCGCGCGAACCGTTCGAAGACGTGCGGGAGCAGGTCGGACGGGATGCCCTGGCCGTTGTCCTCGACGTCCACGCACATCCAGGGGCCGCGCCGCTGCACCCGTGCGGTGACGGTGGTCCCCTCCGGAGTGTGTTTGCGGGCGTTGCCGAGCAGGTTGATGAGCACCTGCTGGAGACGGGCCGCGTCGCCGGAGACGAGGGCGGGTTCGTCGGGCAGGTCGAGACGCCAGTTGTGGTCCATGCCGGCGGCGCGGGCGTCGCTGATGGTGTCCACGACCAGCGGGATGAGGTCGGTCTGCTCGAACTGGAGCGGCCGCCCGGCGTCCAGGCGCGCGAGCAGCAGCAGGTCCTCCACGAGCAGCGTCATCCGGCCCGCCTCGGACTCGATACGGCCGAGGGCGTGCCGGGTGTCGGGGCCGACCTGTTCCCTGCCGCGCCGGGTGAGTTCGGCGTACCCGCGGATGGAGGCGAGCGGTGTTCTGAGCTCATGACTGGCGTCGGCCACGAACTGACGCACCCGCATCTCGCTCTGCTGCCGTGCGTGCAGGGCGCCGTGGACGTGGTCCAGCATGCGGTTGAGCGCGGAGCCGACCTGGCCGACCTCGGTGTGCGGGTCGCACTCCGCCTCGGGCACCCGCTCGCTCAGGTTGACCTCACCGGTGTGCAGAGGCAGTTCGGAGACCCGCGTGGCGGTGTTGGCGACCTTGCGGAGGGGACGGGTGGCGAGCCCGACGAGCACATAACCGGCGATGACGGCGGCGCCGAGACCTGCGGCGGTGACGCTGATCTCCACGAGGATCAGGGTGTTGATGGTGTTGTTGACGTCGTCGGTGGGGAGGGCGATGTAGTACGAGTCGGCGCCGTCCCTGCTCGTGACGTACTGGACGCGGTACTCACCGAGGCCCGGCACGTCCACGGTGTGCGCCTTGTCGTCCTGGGGCACGTCGGCCAGGGCGGCCTTCTGCGCTGTGGTGAGCTTCCCCGCGGTCATTCCCTGGAAGTCGCCGTTGCTGTCCTTCTGCGCCTTGGCGACGGCGGCACTGACGATCTTGCCCTTCTGGACGTACGCGGCGATGGTGTCGGGCTGCGTCGGAGCCTCTCCGACCAGGTTCTCGGCCTTGGCACTCGCCGGGATGTCCTTGTCCGAGTGCGGCGGGGTGTCCGGGGTGTTGCTCACGGTGCCGGGCTGCGGTCCTCTGTCCTTGCCGATGCCCACGGCGCGCCCGGCTGTCTCCCGCAGCTTGCCGTCCAACTGGTCGTACAGATGCGACCGCAGCGCCAGTGTCGTCACGGTGCCGATCACCGAGCAGACCACGGCGATCAGCACCACCGACGCGACGACGAGCCGCGTCCGCAGCGTGCGCGGCTTGCCTGCTCGCCCTGCTCGCTTCTGCGCCCGCGGCCGTCGTCGCCCGCTCATGAGGCGGCGGGCTTGATCAGGTAACCGGCGCCACGCCGGGTGTGGATCATCGGTTCCCGCCCCGCGTCGATCTTCCGCCGCAGGTAGGAGATGTAGAGCTCGACGACATTGGCCTGGCCGCCGAAGTCGTACGACCACACCCGGTCGAGGATCTGCGCCTTGCTGAGCACACGCCGGGGATTGCGCATCAGGAACCGCAGGAGTTCGAACTCGGTCGCCGTGAGGTGGATGTTCTCCCCGGCCCGTGAGACCTCGTGGCTGTCCTCGTCGAGGGTCAGGTCACCGACGACCAGCACGGAGTCGGAGCGGCGGTCGGCGGCGCCGGAGCGGCGGATGAGACCGCGCAGCCGGGCCACGACCTCTTCGAGGCTGAACGGTTTGGTGACGTAGTCGTCGCCACCGGCGGTGAGCCCGGCGATACGGTCCTCGACGGCGTCCTTCGCGGTCAGGAACAGCACCGGCACGTCCGGCAGTTCACGCCGGAGCCGCCCGAGGACGGCCAGTCCGTCCATGTCGGGAAGCATCATGTCGAGAACGACGGCGTCGGGCCGGAACTCCCGCGCGGTCTGAACGGCACCATGGCCGTCTCCCGCACTGCGGATCTGCCATCCCTCATAACGCAGGGCCATGGACAGCAGTTCGGTGATCGACAGCTCGTCGTCCACCACAAGCACTCGGACGGGGCTCCCGTCCGGCCTCAGCAGTTCGGTGCGCCCCTGGGGCGAGGTCGTGGTCATGGTGAACACCATGTCGGGGCCCCCTGAGAACACCCTTTCGGCAGTCTGTGATTTTCCTGAGAAACGCACAGGCGGCTCTCAGGGAACCCCTGGGGAATCCCTTGTTCGACGGGCCGGCGAGGCACCCCTCCGAGACTCCGACCGCTACCGGACCGGCCCCTGCTCGTCCACGTGAACCGTCGGCGCCCCGAGGAACACCTCGGCGCCGACCGGACCGTAGGCGATGTTGAAGGTGTCCAGCCAGTACGACCAGTCCCGGAGCCCGACGGCACTGCTGAAGCGGTAGTTGAGCTGCCACCGCACCCACTGCCCGGACTCGAGCCGCACACCCGGGCGCCGACGCGGCCGGGGCGGCACGCCGAACATCGGACCCACCCTGGGCAGGACCCGCAAGCGCCCGTCCACCTCACGGAGTTGGACGTCGACGCCCCTGAGGTGGTCGCCCTGGTGGTCGTGCGGCACGAAGTCGTCCTGCTCGTCCATCCGGACCGCGTGGACGAACGGGTCTCCGTCCCGCCCCACCGCGGACGACGGCAACAGGAAACCGACCGGAGCCGCGTTCCTTCGTGTCGCGGCCTCGCCGCCACGGGACCGCTTCGTCCACGACGTGCGTATCCACTGCACGGTGACGTCCATCCCCGGCCCTCCCCCTCGTCAGAACAACCCGTCCTGCACCCCCGGCGTCTCCTTGAACTCTCTCATCGGCACGGTGATTTCCGCCCCGTCGGCCGGGACCAGATCCCACCCCGTCATCAACCGCGTGTCCAGTACGACGACTCCCCCGCCCTCCGTCTCCAGGTGCAGGTCCGGGCCGGCGGCCGCGACGAGCCGGCCGCCCACCGACCCGCCCGCGGCGAGCTCTCTCACCTCACCGGCAGCGGTGGGCAGGCCGGCGAGACCGAAGACCTCGACGTGGTCGACCGGTTGGTACGGCGCGCGCTCCAGGGAGTCCGGCCAGCCGCCCAGCGCCACCGCCCGCGTGTGCAGTTCGGCGACCTCGGCGGCCCGCTCGGCGGCCGACACCGGCAGGGCGGACCGTACGGCCCGCTTGGCGCCGTACGGAATGCGATCCGGTACCGAGAGCGCCGCCCGCAGCAGTTCCTCGGTGCGCCGCGCGGCCATGAGCGGGCCGGTGCCGAGCCAGCTGAAGCAGACGGCACCCTGCTCCAACAGGCGCGCGGAGCCCCGCTCATGCGCCGTGATGCCGACCTTGACCATGCCTGGCCCGAACCACGCCAGATATACCCGGTACGGGCGGGGGTCGTCCGCGAGGGTGTCGGCGGCCACGGAGTGCGCCCGGTCCAGCCGCGCGCACTCCTCGCACCGGGCCCCCGTGCTCCGCCCCGACACCGCGGTCCGTGCCGGACACGCGTGTCCCCGCGCTCCCACACATGTCCGCACACCCCCCTCCGCGACCCCGAAGGCCACCCGCTTCCCCCAGGTCAGCGCACTGCGCCACCCGCCGTCCCAGCGCAGCACGGGCCCGTCCGCCGACCACGACAGCCCCGAGCACTTCCATCCCTGTGCCATCCCTCACGAGAGTAGGGGGCAGCACTGACAACGAGGGGGGATCACTGACAACAGGGGGCACCACTGACAACGGGGCCGGGCCGAAACCGCCGGGGCCTGTTCAGCCCACCGGCTCCATGGACACCGGTTCCGCCGTCACCGCGGTCCCCGCCCCGACCACCCTGGTCCGCGGACCACCCCGCCCCGCCATCCGGCAGCCGACGCACCCGGGATGCCCCCCGCGCGCACTCGTGTCCCGGACCCGCATCCCCCACTCCCCGCGCGGTCGGCGTCCCGGCGGCTTGCCCCAGCCGGCCAGGTGCAGGGCCCAGGTCACGAGGGCGCTCAGCACGGTGATCGCGAGGCCGACGGCGATCAGCGCGCCGGACACCGTGCACACCCCCAGCCCCAGCACGGACGTCCCCACGGTGGCGATGCCGACTCCGGTCCACCCCGCGACCGTGTGCCCCTCGTCATACTGATGTGCGCTCACAGACCCTCCCGCCGCCAGTTCTCTCACCTTCTAAGAAATTTAGCGCAGAAACCTCTCACTTGCTAAGGGAATCAGAAATCCGATGCACGCCGAGCCCCGCCCCACCGCCACTCCGGCCCAGGCACTGGAGGCGATGGACCTCTTCATCGCCACGGCCCACCTCGGCCAACAGGAGATGGCCCAGCGGCTGGGCCTGAACGTCACCGACCTGCTGTGCTTCGCCTGCGTCCTGAAGGCCGGCGAGGACCTCCTCACCGCGGGCGACCTCGCCGAGCACGCCCATGTCACCACCGGCGCGGTCACCGGCATCCTCAACCGCCTCGAACGCGGCGGTTACGTCACCCGCGTCCCCGACCCCACCGACCGCCGCCGCGTCCGGGTCGCCGCGCTCCCCGACGCCGTGGCCAAGGTCGTCGCCCTCTACCAGCCGTACTACGACCGCCTCGACGCCGTCTTCGCGGGCTACTCGGCCGACGAGATCGCCGTCCTCCACGACTGGTTCAGCCGTTCCACGAACCTCGCGCTCGCCTATATCGAGGAACTGCGGGCGAAGGACGCCGAGGGCAAGTAGCGGAGGGCGAACAGCGAGGGCAGTAGCGGGCCGCCCCCACCCCGGGGGTGGAGCCAGCCCCACCTCCGGTTCGGGAGGGTGCTCCATCGTTTCGGCGGGCCCGCGACGGCATCGTTGACCACGGCTGATCCACCCGGATCAAGCAGATCGAGCGCGACGCTCGCGACGATCGTGGAGTGCCGAACCGGAGGAAACCCCATGGAGCCGCAGACGGCCGACCGGACCCAGTTGCCGTCCACCCCCGGCCCTCTCGCCTCCTTCGTACGCTTCGTCGTCTGCGGGGGCGGGATCGGCGTCCTCTCCAGCTTCGCCGTACCGCTGGTGGCGATGACGATGCCGTGGGCGGTGGCGAACGCGGTGATCACCGTGGCCTCCACGCTCCTGTGCACCGAACTCCACGCCCTGTTCACCTTCGGCACCGGCCGCCGCCCCGGCTGGCGCCGGCACCTCCAGTCCTCCGGCTCGGCGGCCGCCGCGTACGCCGTCACCTGCGCCGCGATGTTCCTCCTGCACACCGTGCAGTCCTCGCCGGGCATGCTCACGGAACAGGCGGTCTACCTCACCGCGTCCGCCTTCGCCGGCATCGGCCGCTTCCTGGTCCTGCGCCTGTTCGTCTTCGCGGGAACCCACAAGGACCGGCGCCCGGCCGGAACCGTTGTCGCCCTGCCCCGGCCGACACTGCCGCGGACCGCGGTGAGCACCGCCTGCTGACCACAGGGCGGCACGCCGCCGACGGAGGGTTCACCCTGTCAGCACCGGGGAGGGGCGTGGTGCTCGGTCACCGTGCCCCCTGCCCATCACCCGCCACCCCGGTCTCATGGACCGATGCCGGCAACCGGCATCCCGACGGACCGCACCCAGCACAACCTCCGGCCCCTTCGAAACCTGCTCAGGCCGCCGGACGACGCCCCGTAGGGCCTCCCCACCCCGTCGCACACGAACGCCCCCTCCGGACCGCGACCGCATCCAGCAACTCGCCCTCCCTGACCACCCGCACCACGCACTCTTCGCCGGATCTGGCACGAGAGCTGCGTCACGACGCCTCATACACCCCGAGCCAGTAGGGACTGATCTCGCAACGGCGCAGGAACTCGAAGACAAGGCACGGCGCCCCGAACACGCCCATTTCCTCGGCGAGTTCCCGGGCCGCCGCGTCCTCGTACGACTCGACTCCCCGACCTCCGCGGCCCCGCCCACCGGCCCGCCAGTTGTACCGCCCGGAAAACCGGGAGAGATCTCGCGCCGCCGATGGCCGAGAATCCTCCCGCCCGGATCACGGCAGACCGTGGCGCGACCCGGTGCAGTCCCCTCTCCCGGATGGCCTCCGCCCATGCCGGTCTCGACCGCAGAGAGCTACGACAACGCCGCGATGGGGGCTGGCAGCCCTCCGGGGGTACAGCTGCCCCCACCCCGGATCGGGCGGACGGCTCCATGTCGCGGTCCCGGCATCGGCGGCATCGTAGAGGCATCGGATCTCGGACCACCGGCCCCCGCCCCCGAGTTCACCGCCCTCCTCCGGAAGGACCCCCCATGAGCCAGCTGCTGTCCGCCCCGCCCTCGCCGTCGATCAAGACCTCCCCCGAGAACGAACTGGCCCCACTCCTCACCGCCTGGGACCTGGCCCACCCCACCACGGCCGACCCCGACTGGCGCCACCTGCTCGACGAACTCGCCCACCCCAGCACCACCGAGGCCTTCCACAACCTGGCCTCGAGCACCGCATGACCCCGTGGTCCCCATCACCCGGCCAGAAACGGGAATGCCGCACGACACGAAAAAGCCCCCTCCGGGATGATCCGGAGGGGGCTTTGACCTGCTGTGCACTCGGCAGGATTCTGAGGACCGATGTTGGGCGCTGGCGGTTGCTGGGGTTGCTGTACTTAATTGCTGTACCGGGCCACGGCATTTACCCCGCTCGTTCGATGGTCAAGTTGCTACGGATGGGCTCGGCACGCCACATGGCCGCCAGCTCGGGGAAGGACTCAACGAACTGACGGATTCTTCCGAGCGCAGCACTCCTCGGCACGCCGACCTCGTGGAAGTCGAACCCGGTGTCTTGATGGCCGAGGCTGTGGAGATCAGCCCAGGCCGGGTCCTCTCTGAAGATGAGCTGGAGCTCGACCTGCCAGTACGCTGACGGGGCTGACGGCAAGTTGCCGCCCGAAGGACAACGCAGGCTCGTGGTCGTTCCAGTCCCATCGGCCCCACTGGACGATGAAGCCGTCACCGTCTTCCTCGGGCCCTTCGACCCCTTCGATCTCAACTTGGAGGAATTCCCCGAAGGCCCCCCACGCGGTCTGGACATCGCGCACGGCGTCGAGCTCGACTCCACGCTGACTCAAGATCTTCAGGTGAGTTGGCGACACTCCTCCCTGCGGGTAGTAAACGATGACGAGTTCAATTTTGGACTACTCGGTACTACGAGCAGTTTACGTCGTCGCAAGCGGTTTGTATTTTACCTAGACGAATTCACACGACTCGCTGATGAAGCGTCAATTGTTGACCACCGAACCATCCTGCTGATTAGGCAAGTTGAGCTGGCGATTCACCCAGATGCGCTCCCAGCGGGATAGGCGCATGATGATGAAGTACTCGGATTTCCAGCACCGGAAGATCGTCTCCGCGCGTTTCAATTGCGGTCAGTACGCGGCGGTCCGGTCGGCGACGGACTCGAACCTCACTCAGGCGCCGGCAATGGCGGACTGGCCGGCTTGGCCGGACACCATCTACGCGGGGCCCTCATCTGGCTCCACAGCATCCGGCTCACCGGAAGGTGTCGACTCGGCAGACCCTCTTAAGCGGGGCGGCGGGCGCCGACACGGCGCCCGCCGTCGGACTCCGGTCAAACGGTGAAGCCGGGAGGTTTATTGCCCGGCTGACCCGCGCGTATCAGGCCCTCTCCACACTCTCCCGCTTTGCCAAGTAGG
Source organism: Streptomyces sp. NPDC005483 (assembly GCF_040606035.1). Classification (NCBI taxonomy): domain Bacteria; kingdom Bacillati; phylum Actinomycetota; class Actinomycetes; order Kitasatosporales; family Streptomycetaceae; genus Streptomyces; species Streptomyces sp. NPDC005483. The sequence continues at coordinate 178,302 of NZ_JBEXEA010000019.1, read as the reverse complement.
CCGCGCGGTTGTCCACCAAGAATGAAAGGGCAGAAAGATGATCCAGGCGTACCTGCGCAGCATCCATTGCCATGAGGAGACCGACGAGGTCGGGGCCGACGAGCCGTACGCGCTCGTCACAGCGGTGAACCTCGCGTCCTCCGTCAACGTCGAGGGGTTCCCGGTCCCGCTGCCGGCCTTCGACGTGGTCCGCTACGGGTTCGACGATGTGGACGACGAGGAGACGCATGACGCCCCGGGCGCGTCGCTGTCATTTTGGGGGATCAACGGGCTGCCGGCCCCGCTGACCGATCCGGACAACGCCATCTTCATCGTCGGCTTGATGGAGAATGACGACGGCGACTCGGAGGCCCTGCGTGGCATCGTCAAAGGTGTGGTCGGTGGCTCGGTGCTCGGCAGCCTCACCGCCAGCCGCGCGGACAAAGTCGCTGCACTGATCCGTGACATTGACTCTGCGATGGGCACGCCGACCGGCGCGCCGAACTTCGACGACAAGATCGGGACACGCGAGCTGCGTTTCTCGGCCGACGACCTGCAGCGAGCCGAGGCGGGCGAGGCTATCCGTGCCTCGATCGACATCAATGGCGACGGCGGCCGCTACGAACTCACTTTCGAGGCCCGCAATCCCGGCTGGCAGGGCTTCGAACTGGCGCCTGCCGGCAGCGCCTCGACCACCGGGTCGATCGCGGCGGTCTCGCGGATCCCGGGCAGCATGGAGGTCTGGTACGTCGGGGCGAACGGCTCGGTGCAAGACCGGTACTGGTACGAGGGCGCCAACTGGCAGGGCTTCGAACTGGCGCCGGCCGGCAGCGCCTCGACCACCGGGTCGATCGCGGCGGTCTCGCGGATCCCGGGCAGCATGGAGGTCTGGTACGTCGGGGCGAACGGCTCGGTGCA
>NZ_JBEXEA010000019.1:166005-177307 GCF_040606035.1 Streptomyces sp. NPDC005483 | reverse complement strand
CAAGACCGGTTCTGGTACGAGGGCGCCAACTGGCAGGGCTTCGAACTGGCGCCGGCCGGCAGCGCCTCAACAACCGGGTCGATCGCGGCAGTCTCACGGATCGACGGCAGCATGGAGGCGTGGTACGTCGGGGCGAACGGCTCGGTGCAAGACCGGTTCTGGTACCAGTCCTGACCGTTTTGAGGCGGCCCGGCGGGGGCGTGTGGCGCTCCAAGGGCTGAGGAGCGTGTCGGCAGTGCGTCACGAACACTGAGCGACAACGAGAGGGGGTGGGATCCAGTGAGACGTGGCTCCCACCCTCTTCTGCCCCTGTCTCAACCACGCACTCACCCAGCTCCCATCCCGTCCGCCGTCGATCCACACACCGGGGAGCAGGCGTGGTTCATGGCGTCCAGGTGGAGCGCGCCACTGTACGGACGCCATGGGCCGCGTCTGCTCGGCTCTGCCTGGGTTGATGGTGGTCGGGACGGGAGCTCAGCCCGCGCAAAGCGCGGGCCGGCTTCTTGGGCCTGGCCCTCTGCGCCGGGCCCGGTCCCTGGGGCCGCAAGCATGTTATGGCTCGGACGGTAGAGCCCCTAGACGGGCAGGCCACGGTCAGAACGATGCCTCCGGTGGGGGATCGGCCGGCACCGGGATGGAGGGGGCGCCGTTCGAGACCGGAGGTCCGTAGGGCGTGCGCGGGGCTGACGCCTGCCTCGTGGTGTGGAAGCCTGGATATGGGGAGTGAGCGGCGGGAGCGGATGAAGATGCTTGGTGCGCGTCTTCGTGGGCTGCGAGCGGATGCCGGTCTGACGGGTGCCGTGTCGGCGCGGCGGGCCTATGTGGGGCAGCCGCCCGTGTCCAAGGTCGACAACGGCCGGATGGTCCCCAGCGCCGACGTGTTGGGCCGCTGTCTCGCGCCCTCGGCCTCGACGAGGTGATCTCTCGTGAGGTGCATGACCTGCTGGTCGCCGTTGAGGCCGCGCCAGACGCAGATGAGGCATCCGAGGACATCACGTGGTGCGGTCGGCTCAGCTGATCCGCTCGTTTCAACGGATGCCTCATCGTGTCGTCCTGCCCGACCATGCTCCAGAGCCCGGAGTACGCCCAGTACGTCTTCGACAGTGCGCCGAACCTCTCCCCTAAGTCTGTCGGTCGTGCGGGCGCGACTAGTCAAAGCTTCGCTGTACTTCGCTGCCGCACGACACGCGACACGAAAAAGCCCCCTCCGGGATGATCCCGAGGGGGCTTTGACCTGCTGTGCACTCGGCAGGATTCGAACCTGCAACCTTCTGATCCGTAGTCAGATGCTCTATCCGTTAAGCTACGAGTGCTTGTTCTGTTTTCTCGCCGCTCCTTGCCCTTCCGGGCCGCTCGCGGCGACAGGAAGAACATTACATGACTGCCGCTCGCATGTGAAATCCGTTTGCCATACCCCTTGTGACCTGCGAAAACGCACATCTGAGCGAGTTGGAGAACGACGAAGCCCCGGTCGCTGGGACCGGGGCTTCGGTGATCTTGCGCGGAGGCGGAGGGATTTGAACCCTCGATGGGATTGAAGTCCCAAACCGCATTAGCAGTGCGGCGCCATAGACCGGACTAGGCGACGCCTCCAGCACAGCCGCCCGCGCGAGCGCGAGTGGTGCGTGCAGATGATGACACAGTCGAAGGTCGTGCCACCAATCGACTCCCACGGTACTAGGCGGGCAGGCCGCAGGGCAAAGTGCTTCCGCGCAACGTACGGCCCCGTCCGCCGTTAGTCAGGGCATGTCATACGTCATCCGGCTCGGCCGGCTCGCACGGTTGAGCCCGCTCCCCCTGTTCCTCGCCGCCCTCGCCCCCACCCCCGTGGCGGCGCACACCGAGACCGGGGACCACCTCACCGTCACCGTCCACCACGCGGGCAACGGTGCCGACGGGACCTTCGAGGTCGACTGTCACCCCGCGCGCGGCACCCACCCCGACCCCGCGGGCGCCTGCGCCGGCCTGGACAGGAACACCCGGTGGGGGCGCGACACCTTCGCCCCCGTCCCCGAGGGCAGCGTCTGCACCATGCTCTACGGGGGTCCCGCCACCGCCCATGTCACGGGAACCTGGGCCGGGCGCCCCGTGGACGCCCGGTTCGACCGGAGCAACGGGTGCGAGACCGCGCGCTGGGACCGGTTCGTGCCGCTTCTGCCCAGCGCGGGCGGCCTAGCCCACGGGAGGCGGTCACACGTTCTACCTCACTTCGTCGTGCGACCTCCCTCTCATCCGGCACCCCCGCCCAACCGCTGCGCTTAGACTCCCTCGCGTGACACGTCGCGGGCCCCTTGGCAAGATGGCCCGAACGGTCGGCAAGGTGCGGTAACAGGGAGGAAGCGTCTCGTGAGCAGCAGGCCATCCCGAGGCGCTGCTCGCCTCGCAGCCATACTCGACGCGCTTCCCGACGCGTTGGTGCTGGTCAACGCCAATGGGACCGTCGTCAACGCCAACACCATCGCGCTGGAGGCGTTCGAGGCACCGGGCACCGCGCTCGTCGGACGCGGGCTGCTCGATCTGCTGCCCGAGTTCGACTCGCGGCTCATCCCCGGCTCCATGCGGCGGCCCGACCACATGGACCCGCGCGGGCGGACCAAGCCGACCCGGATGGTGGCGCGCAGGACAGACGGGACCGAGTTCCCCGTCGAGGTCACCAGCGCCAACCTGGAGAACGGCCAGCAGGCCTACGACGGTTACGGCTACAGCGGCGACGAGCTGCTCATGCTCGTCGTACGGGACCTGACGGGGACCGTCGACACCGAGGCCGAGCTGGCCCGTTCGCAGCGGCAGACCGAGATGATCCTGCGGGCCGCGTCCGAGGGCGTCGTGGGCACCGACACCGACGGGCGGATCGTGCTCGTCAATCCGGCCGCCGCCCAGATACTGGGTTACCGGGCCAGTGACCTCGGCGGACGCGAGCTCCACGACCTCATCCTGCACTCCCGCGCCGACGGCACCCCCTTCGCGTACGAGGAGTCCCCGCTCGCCGACACCCTGCGCTCCGGGCGCAAGCACCGGGTGCGCGGGCAGGTGCTGTGGTCCAAGAAGGGGGAGAAGGTCCCGGTCGACCTGACGACCGCGCCGGTGCGCGACGGCGACCAGCTCGTCGGCGCCGTGCTCACCTTCACCGACCGGCGGCCCTACGACGCCCTCGCCGACGAGAAGTCCACCGCCGAGAAGGCCCACGCGGAGGAGCTGGAGCGGCTGGAGGAGGAGCACGCCTCCGAACTCACCGCGCTGCGCCAGAAGCACATCACCGAGCTGGAGGAGCTCCAGGAGCAGCACGACGAGGAACTCGCCGCCGGCGAGGAGCGGTACGCCGCGCTCGGGGAGCGGGAGAAGGACCGCTACGAGGCCCTCGCCGGTCGGCACGATCAGCTGCTGACGCTGCTCGGGCGCTCGCTGCGCGGGCCCCTCGACGAACTGCGCCGCGAACTGTCCGCGCTCGCCGCCGACGACGCCGGACAGTTGTGGCCCGAGGCCAACCAGGTCCTGCACCACCTCTCGGCCGGCTACTCCCGCATCACCAACCTCATCGACAACGTCCTCGGCTACCAGCGCCTCGACGCGGGCACCGACGACATCGTCCGTACGAACGTCATGCTCGACGCGGTCGTCGCCGCCGGTGTGGACGGCGCGGTCGAACTCATCGGACCGGGCCGCGTCCAGTTCGCCGTGCACGCGCCGCCCATCGAGGCCGAGGTCGATGCCCAGCGCCTCGCGACCGCGCTCGCGCATCTCATCGCGGACGTGGCCGGGGTCGACGCGACCGGGAACTCTCCGGTGTCCGCGGGCGGTTACATGGACAACACGGTCGTGGTGGCGGCCGCCCAGCGGGGCGAGGGCGTACGGATCGAGGTGCGCGGGCCGTACGCCGGGGGAGACCCGGTGCACGAGCCGATCGTGCGCGGGATCGTGCGCGCCCACGGCGGTGTGCTGCAGACGCACGAGGTGCCCGGCATGAGCGGCAGCGCGTACGTCCTCGAAGTGCCCATCGGCGGTGGGGCGGGGGCCGTCGCGGCTCCGGGTCCGGCCGCGCTGGAGGCCGCCCCCGCGGTGGCCTCCCCCGGGGGGACCGCCCCCGTGGAGTCCGCACCTGCCGAGGGCGGCGGGCGGCGGCGGGCCCGGCGTTCCTCCACCGACTCCTTCCTGGACGCCGACGTCCCGGCCGGGACCGACGACTCCGTGGCGCCCACCGGGCGACGCAGGCGGCGGGCGGCGGACGAGCAGGACCAGCCCGTGCCCGTACCCGCGCAGGCCTCCGGCGACGACGGGGACGCATCCGGCGGTACGGGGCGGCGCCGTGGGCGGCCCGCCGAAGGTGCCGAGGGCGCCGAAGCGGGTGTGTCCGAGGGTGCCGTGGTGATGGCCGGCGAGCACGGCGCCGGGTCCGCGGCCGTGAACACCGGTCTCGGCGGGACCGTGCCGCCGCAGGGCGTGCCCGTACCGGCCGGGGGCCGAGCCCGGCATGAGGGCGGCGAACAGCACGCGCTGCCGGCGGCATTGCCCGCGGGTGGCTCCGCCGAATCGGGTCGGCCGCAGGGCGAGCTCGAGCTCGCCGGGGGGCAGGGCCCGTCCGGCGACGGCGCACCGCAGCAGGACGGACGCCGGCGGCGTGCCCTCGCGGCCGCGTCGGAGCGCGCGGCCGCGCAGGAGGCGGCCCCCCGGTCCGTCTTCGCCCTTCCGCCCGCCGACGCGGACCGACCGGCCGACGGCACGGACGCGGCGGGTCCGTCACCGGTGCAGGCCCACGGACAGGTTCAGGGGCAGGTGCCGGGCCAGATTCAGGGACAGGCGCTGGTGCCGGGGCAGATCCCGGGCCAGGTTCAGGGGCAGATGCCGGGCCAGGTCGCGGGTCAGGGCCAGATCCCGGTGCAGATGCAGATGCAGGTGCCCGGGCACGGCCAGGTACCCGGTCAAGGACAGCTCCCGGGCCAGGCCCAGGGGCAGGTCCAGGTCGCGGGCCAGCAGCTCCCGGCGCAGGTGCAGATGCCCGGGCAGGGCCAGGTTCCCGGCCAGATGCAAGCCCCCGGTCAGGCCCCGGCCCCCGTTCCGACGGCCCCTCCCGCGCCCGCACCCACCCCCGTTCCCGCCAACGGCCTCGTCCAGGCAGCCGCTCCCGGACAGCACCTCCCCGCCGACGCTCACGGTGGCGACGGCCGGCACGACGCCGTACCGCACGACCAGGCGGACGACCACACCCCGCCGCAGCCGCACCCCACCACCGCGCCGACGGGCCGCCGTCGCCGGGCCGTGGCCCAGCCTGCGGAGGCGACGGCCGGTACGCCCGCGCAGGGGCTCCCCGCACAGGCCGGACAGGGTGTCCAGGCGGCCGGTGGGCCTGCGCCCGTGGGAGTTCCTACGGCCCCTGCCCAGCAAATCCCCGGCGTAGTGCCGCCGCCGGCCCCGTTCCCGGGTGTCCCCGTGCAGAACGCGACCGGACAGGCCGGCCTGATCCCGCAGACCGCATCCTCACCCGATCTCGCCCCCGCACCCGCCTCACCTCTCCAGGCGGCCCCGGCCCAGCCCGTACCGGCCCCCGGCCAGCCCCTCCCCGCCGAGACGCCGCAGCCGCAGCCCCAGGCCCAGGCGCCAGCTCCGGCACCGGCCGCGCCCGCTCCCCAGCCGTGGCCCGCCTCCCACGACAGCTCCGGCGCCGGCACCCCCGTACCGGCGAACGGCGCCGCCACCGCCGTACCCCCGAAGCAGCCCGCGCCCCAGCCCGCGCAGGCCGCCGAAGCCGGTCAGCGCACTTCGCCGTCCGGTGCGCCCCTGTCGGCGGAGGCGGCGCAGGCGCAGGTCCGGGGCGCTCAGCCGCTGCCCGCCGAAGCCGCGGCGGTCCCCGCCGCGCCCGTCGACCCGAACTCCACCCAGGGCCGGGCGATCAGCGTGCGGACCCTCGGTCAGGGGGTGCCGTTCACCCGGCAGGCGGCTCAGGTGCAGCAGCCGGGGGCGGCCACGCCTCCGCCGCACCAGTCGAATGGTTCGGGGCGGCGGCGCAAGCTCGGCACCCGGCCCGACCCCGCTGCCGCCGCGGCCCCGGAGCAGGGGGCGCGTCCGCATCCGGCGGCCGAGCAGGCCGTACCGGCGCAGGCACCGCAGCCCCAGCCGTCGTTGGCCGAGCAGTCGCGGCTGGTGCACGTCACCGAGGCGGCCGGGCGGTCCTACGCCATAGGGGCGCCGGACGAGAACGCCGCCGAGGGGCCCGAGCCGTTGGACGGTCCCGGTGGGGCCGTCGAGATCCCCGACACCCCTCGGCCGCAGCCGATGGACGACGAGCTGCCCCCGGAGCCGCTGGACAACCCGCGACGGCTGCTGGTGTGGCCCGCGCCGGACGTGACGACCCAGCAGGCGCTCAGCGACCGTGGGTACCGGCCGGTCATCGTGCAGTCGCGCGAGGAGGTCGACGCGCAGATCGCGGCCTTCCCCGCCGCGCTGTTCGTGGACCCGCTGACGGGGCCGATCACGCGGACCGCGCTCCAGTCGCTGCGGCAGGCCGCGGTGGCGTCCGAGGTGCCGATCATGGTGACCGCCGGGCTCGGGCAGGCCTCGCGGGAGGCGGCGTACGGCGCCGATCCCGCCGTACTGCTGAAGGCGCTGGCGCCGCGGGACAGTGAGCAGCACCCGCCGCGCGTGCTGCTGATCGAGGAGCACGCGGAGATCGCGCTGGCGCTGACCTCGACGCTGGAGCGACGGGGGATGCAGGTCGCTCGCGCGGCGAGTGACGCGGACGCGGTGACGTTGGCCGGGCAGCTCAGGCCGAACCTGGTCGTGATGGACCTCATGCAGGTCCACCGTCGCAGGGCCGGGATCGTGGACTGGTTGCGGGCGAACGGGCAGCTGAACCGGACGCCGTTGGTGGTGTACACGGCTGCGGTGGATCAGGCGGATCTGCCTCGGCTGGCGTCCGGGGAGACCGTGTTGTTCCTTGCGGAGCGGTCGACCAGTGCGGAGGTCCAGTCTCGGATCGTGGATCTGCTGGCCAGGATCGGGACGAACTAGTAGCGCCGCTGTCGGCTGCGGGTTCGTTGTGTGGCTGGTCGTTGTGGCCGGTCGTCGTGGCCGGTCGCGCAGTTCCCCGCGTCCCTATCGGGGCTCCACCAGCCGCCTCGCCGCCTCCTTCACCGACGCCCGTAGCCGGTCCCGGTCGGCCGGCTCCCCGCCCACCAGGATCCGCTTCATCTGCGGGACCACCGCGGCCCAGTTGGCCACCGCGATCAGGAGGAACAGCAGGTCGCGCGGGGGGATCGCGTCGGTGACCACACCGCGGGCCTGGCCGTCCCGGAGGGTCGCGACCTTGCGGCGGTAGTGCTCCTGGCGTTCGGCCTCGTCGGGCAACTCGCTGCCGGAGCCGTACTCCAGGCCCTCCCAGAAGAGCAGGCGCAGCACCTCGGGGTGGGCCTCGTGGTAGTCCATGAGGCGGTCGATCCAGTTCTCGATGTCGTCCGGGTCGACCGGGACGGCGACCGCGAGATCGAGCATGGCCTTGCCCAGGACCTTCGTGAACAGCTCCGCCTTGTTGCCGAAGTAGGCGTAGATCAGCTGCTTGTTGGCCTTGGCCTCGGTCGCGATGCGGTCGATGCGGGCGCCCGCGATGCCGTGGCGGGCGAACTCGGCGACCGCCGCCTCGAAGATCCGGGCTTTCGTGGCCTCGGGGTCCCTTGCTGCTGCCATGGGGCCAGGATAGAGGGCCGCCGGGAAGTAACCAACTATTTGGTTGACAGGGAATGCGAGGCCCTTCCAGACTGTTGAGCCGATCGACCAACCAACCAGTTAGTTGTTAGACCTGACTCGAAGGATCCCCGGTCATGCCGACAGCAACCGCCACCACGGCCACGGGACGGTCCACGCAGGCCCCCGCCCGGCGCGCGGGCTCGCTCCTCCTCGTCCTCATCGCCGTCTGCACCGCCGTCACCGCCGCCAACATCTACCTCGCGGCGCCGCTGCTCCCCCTCATCGCCCGCGACTACGGCTCGACGCCCTCCGCGGTGGCCTGGGTCGCCTCGGTCGCGCAGTTCGGCTACGCCTTCGGGCTGCTCGTCTTCGCCCCGCTCGGCGACAGCGTGAACCGGCGGCGCCTGGTCGCCGCGCTCTCCCTCGTGACCACCGCGGCCCTGACCGCCGCCGCGCTCACCACCGGCACCACCGCCCTCGCGGCCGCCGTCCTGGTCGCCTCCGCGGCCACCGTCGTCCCCCAGCTGCTGGTCCCGCTGGTCGCCCAGCGCGCGCCCGCCGACCGCCGGGCCCGCCATGTCGCGGCCGTCATCGCGGGCCTGTTCACCGGGGTCGTCGCCGCACGGGTGCTCGGCGGGCTGGTCGGACAGGCCTTCGGCTGGCGGGTGGTGTTCGTGGGCGCGGCCGTTCTGACGGCCGTCCTCGGGCTCGCGACGGCGTACGCCCTGCCGGCGGAACAGACACGCCGCTCCGGCCCGCTCTTCTCGGGCCTCACCGCCCTGCCGTCCGTCGTGCGCCGCTCGCCCGACCTGTGGCGCGCGTGCGTGCGGCAGGCGGGGATGTACGGCGCCTGGAGCGCGCTGTGGACCTCGCTGGCACTCCTGCTGACCGGCCCGTCCTACGGCCTGTCGACCGCGACCGCCGGGCTCTTCGGCCTCTTCGGGCTGGCCGCGAGCGTCGTGGCACCGCTGGCCGGCGGGTTCGTGGACCGCTTCGGCGCCGCCAAGGTCGTACGGTCGGCGTATCTGCTCGCCGCCGTGTCCGTGCCGCTGTTCTGGCTCGGCGGGCACGCGCTGTGGGCCCTGTTCGTCGCGGCGATCGCCGTGCACGCGGCCCTGGTCGCCTCCCGCGTCGCCAACCAGACCCTCGCCCTGACGACGACCTCGACTCCGGCCACCGCCAACACGGCGTACGTCGTGGCCGGTTTCGCCGGCGGCGCGACGGCGTCCGCGCTCGCCGCGTCGGCCTTCGGATGGTGGGGCTGGGGCGGCGTGTGCGCGGTGGCGGGGGTCTGGCTGGGGCTGGGGTGGATTGCCACTGCGGTACGGCGGTGACAGCTGCGGTACGACGGTGAGCCCGCGGTACGACGGTGAGCCTGCGGTACGGCGAACAGGGATCCGGGCCCCGGCCTGGGCGCCCTGGTCGCCGTACCCCTCACCCGTCTCAGAGCTGGGTGACGTCCAGCTCCCCCTCCGCGTACCTTCTCCGCAGCACCTTCTTGTCGAACTTGCCGACGCTCGTCTTCGGGACCGCCTCGACGATCGACCAGCGCTCCGGGAGCTGCCACTTGGCGATCTTGCAGACGTCGCTCGCGAGGAAGGCGCGCAGGGACTCGAAGTCGGCGGTGGAGCCCTCCTTGAGGACGACCGTGGCGAGGGGGCGCTCGCCCCACTTGTCGTCGGGGACGGCGACGACGGCGGCCTCGGTGACGTCCGGGTGGGACATCAGGGCGTTCTCCAGCTCGACCGAGGAGATCCACTCGCCGCCGGATTTGATGACGTCCTTGGCCCGGTCGGTGAGGGTGAGGAAGCCGCCGGCGGAGATCGTGCCGACGTCACCCGTCTTCAGCCAGCCGTCCTCGCTGAACTTGTCGGCGGGGCGCAGGGGTTCGGCGTCCGGGCCGTTGTAGTAGGCGCCGGCGATCCAGGGGCCGCGGACCTCCAGCTCGCCCGCCGACTCGCCGTCCCAGGGGAGGCGCTCGCCGCCGGGGCCGGTGAGGCGGGCCTCGACGCCGCTCGGGAAGCGGCCCTGGGTGAGGCGGTACGCGAACTCCTCGGGCGTGCCGACCGCGTGGGCCGGCGGGCGCGAGACGGTGCCGAGCGGGGAGGTCTCCGTCATGCCCCAGGCGTGGCAGACCCGCATGCCCAGCTTGTCGAAGGCCTCCATCAGGGACGGCGGACAGGCCGAGCCGCCGATGGTGACCTGGGTGAGGGAGGAGACGTCACGCGGCTTGGCGGTGAGCTCGCCGAGCAGCCCCTGCCAGATGGTGGGGACCGCGGCCGCGTGGGTCGGCCTCTCCCGCTCGATCATCTCGGCGAGGGGCGCGGGCTGCAGGAAGCGGTCCGGCATCAGCATGTTGACGCCGGTCATGAAGGTGGCGTGCGGCAGGCCCCAGGCGTTGACGTGGAACTGCGGGACGACCACCAGCGAGGTGTCCTGGTCGGTCAGGCCCATCGACTGGGCCATGTTGACCTGCATGGAGTGCAGGTAGATCGAACGGTGGCTGTAGATCACGCCCTTGGGGTCGCCCGTGGTGCCGGAGGTGTAGCACATGGAGGCGGCCTGGCGCTCGTCCAGCTCGGGCCAGTCGTAGGTGGTGGGCTTGCCGGCGATCAGGTCCTCGTACTCGTGCACGCGCGCGTGGGTGCCTTCGAGGAGCGTGCGGTCGCCGGGCCCTGAGACCACCACGTGCTCGACCGTCTTGAGGTGCGGGAGCAGCGGGGCGAGCAGGGGGAGCAGCGAGCCGTTGGCGATGACGACCCGGTCGGCCGCGTGGCCCACGATGAAGGTCAGCTGGTCGGGCGGGAGGCGGAGGTTGAGGGTGTGCAACACCGCGCCCATGGAGGGGATCGCGAAGTAGGCCTCGACATGCTCGGCGTTGTTCCACATGAGGGTCGCCACCCGCTCGTCCCCGGTGACCTGGAGGTCCTCGCGCAGGGCGTGCGCCAGCTGGGCGGCGCGGGCGCCGACGTCGGCGAAGGAGCGGCGGTGCGGCTCCGGCTCGCCGGTCCAGGTGGTCACCTGTGAGGTGCCGTGGATCGACGACCCGTGGGTCAGGATCCTGGAGATCAGCAGCGGTACGTCCTGCATCGTGCTCAGCACGGCGTCCTCCCGGGGCGACATTGCCTACGCGGTAGTAAGGGCTGCGCCGATTCTGCGCACATACCGCGCGGTATGTCACTAGAGCCGGGCGATCGATCACGTCACGATGCCCTCACAACGGCCGACCGTCCCGAACGGTTCTCTGTCGGGCGAGCACCAGATCGGGGTAACGATTCCTCAGCGGGGGCAGCGATCGGGGGCGCGGTTTCCCCGGCCGGCGGCCACCTGCCCCAGGTGGCGGTTCCCCAGCGGGGGCACGCCTCGAAGGCACAGAACCCCGGCAGGCGGCACCAGCCCCAATTGGCGATTCCCCAGCGGGAGCACAGCTCGTCGAGGGCAGCCCAGGGTGACGATTCCCCAGCATGCGACATCAGCACGAGGTGGCGATCCCCCAGCAGGGACACGACTCGAAGGCACAGAACCACGGCAGGCGGCACCAGCCCCAATTGGCGATCCCCCAGCGGGAGCACAGCTCGTCGAGGGCAGCCCAGGGTGACGATTCCCCAGCATGCGACATCAGCACGAG
>NZ_JBEXEA010000019.1:0-165907 GCF_040606035.1 Streptomyces sp. NPDC005483 | reverse complement strand
CAGCCCAGGGTGACGATTCCCCAGCATGCGACATCAGCACGAGGTGGCGATCCCCCAGCAGGGACACGACTCGAGGGCACAGATCCCCGGCCGGCAGCACCAGCCCGACGTCACGATTTCCTAGCGGGGCGCACCAGCCCGAGACCACCACTCCCCAGCCGACCGCACCAGCCCGACGTCACGACTCCCCAGCAGGTGAACCAGCCGACGTCACGACGCCCCAGCAGCCCTCACCAGCCCGAGACCACGACCCCCTAGCGGGCCAGCACAAGCTCCGGGTCCTCGCGGAGTTTGCCCAGCGCCCGGGACACCGCGGACTTCACGGTCCCTACGGAGACCCCGAGCACCTCGGCCGTCTGCACCTCGCTGAGGTCCTCGTAGTACCTGAGGACGACCATCGCCCGCTGCCGCGCCGGCAGCTTCATGATCGCCCGCCACATCGCGTCGTGCAGCGCCTGCTGCTCCGCGGGGTCGTCGCCGCCGGGCAGGGGGTCGGGCTCGGGGATCTCGTCCGTCGCGAACTCGTCGACCTTGCGCTTGCGCCACTGCGAGGTACGCGTGTTCAGCAGGGCGCGGCGCACATAGCCGTCGAGGGCCCGGTGGTCCTCGATGCGCTCCCAGGCGACGTAGGTCTTGGTCAGGGCGGTCTGCAGCAGGTCCTCCGCGTCGCTCGGGTTCGCGGTCAGCGACCGAGCCGTACGCAGCAGCACCGGCTGGCGGGCCTTCACGTACGAGGCGAACGAGGGGTACGCGAGGGTCTGCGTCGCCGGGACGGCGGCCTTCGAAGCGCTGGTGCAGACGGGTGTGGTCATGGCTCCACGCTAGATTCGCGACGCCCCCCGCTCATCGGCCACAGGTCCCGAAGAAGACTCCCCCTCAGGTTGTAGAGGTGGGGCTGACTGCACCTCCTGAAGGTGGACGAGGGGAGCACGTCTACTACGGGTTCACCCCTGCGGGGTCACCTGTCCGCGGTGAGCACCAGCCCTGAGGTGGGAACTCCCGTACCCGCCGTCACCAGCACCCGTCCCGCCTCCGGTATCTGGTTCACGGCCGTCCCCCGCAGCTGGCGTACGGCTTCCGCGATGCCGTTCATACCGTGGAGGTACGCCTCGCCCAGCTGGCCGCCATGGGTGTTGAGGGGGAGCCGGGCCTCTCGTACGAAGTCCGCCGCCTCCCCCTTCCCGCAGAAGCCGAACTGCTCCAGCTGCATCAGGACGAACGGGGTGAAGTGGTCGTACAGGATCGCGACGTCGATGTCCTGGGGGGTCAGGCCCGAGGTCCGCCACAGCTGGCGGGCGACGACGTCCATCTCGGGGAGGCCGGTGAGGTCGTCGCGGTAGAAACTGGTCATCTGTTCCTGGGCGCGGCCCGCGCCCTGGGCGGCGGCCGCGACGACGGCGGGCCGGTGGGGGAGGGCACGCGCGCGTGCGAGGGAGGTGACGACGATCGCCTGGCCGCCGTCGGTCTCCTGGCAGCAGTCCAGGAGCCGGAGCGGCTCGACGATCCAGCGGGAGGCCGCGTGGTCGGCGAGGGTGATGGGGCGGCCGTGGAACCAGGCCGCCGGGTTGGTGGCCGCGTACGCGCGGTCGGTCACCGCCACATGACCGAAGGCCTCCGGGGTGAGGCCGTAGGTGTGCAGATAGCGCTGGGCCGCCATCGCCACCCAGGAGGCCGGGGTGAGCAGGCCGAAGGGGAGGGACCAGCCCAGGGCGGCTCCCTCGGCGGAGGGTTCGCGGTGCTGGACGCCGGAGCCGAAGCGGCGGCCGGAGCGTTCGTTGAAGGCGCGGTAGCAGACCACGACCTCGGCCACGCCCGCCGCGATGGCGAGCGCCGCCTGCTGGACGGTCGCGCAGGCCGCGCCGCCGCCGTAGTGGACGCGGGAGAAGAAGGACAGCTCGCCGATTCCGCAGGCCTGGGCGACGGTGATCTCCGGGCTGGTGTCCATGGTGAACGTGACCATGCCGTCCACGTCGGCCGCCGTGAGTCCGGCGTCGTCGAGCGCCGCGCGGACCGCCTCGGCGGCCAGGCGCAGTTCGCTGCGGCCGGAGTCCTTGGAGAACTCCGTCGCCCCGATGCCGACGATCGCGGCCAGGCCGCCGAGCCGGTCACGCGCGCGTGTGCTCATGCCGCGTCCCTGAGGGAGAAGGTGACCGTCCCCGTCACGTGGTCGCCGATGCCGTTGGACCCGACGATCCGGACGGTCGCGGTGGTGCCTTCGACGGTCTCTATGGTTCCGTTCAACACCATGGTGTCGCCGGGGTAGTTGGGCGCGCCCAGCCTGATGGCCACCTTCCTCAGCACGGTCCGTGGTCCGAAGTGGTCGGTGATGTACCGCCCCACCAGGCCGTTCGTCGTCAGGATGTTCATGAAGATGTCCGGGGAGCCCTTCTGCCGGGCCGACTCCGGGTCGTGGTGCACATCCTGGTAGTCACGGGAGGCGATCGCGCCCGAGACGATCAGCGTCCGGGTGACCGGGATCTCGAGGGGTGGCAGCTCGTCGCCCGCTCTCATACGGCGGCCTCCTCGGCGGCGGCACGGAAGACGGGAAGGGTGAGATCACCGTCGTACGACCGGAAGGCGAGCCGCACCGGCATCCCGATCCGCACCTTGTCGTACGGCGTCCCGACCACGTTGCTGATCATCCGCACGCCCTCCGCGAGTTCGACCAGTACGACGGCGTAGGGAGGGTCGAAGGCCGGGAAGGGCGGGTGGTGCATGACGACGTACGAGTACACGGTCCCCTCTCCGCTCGCCTCGACGGTGTCCCAGTCGGGGCCGCCGCAGTGGGCGCAGCCCGGCAGCCACGGGAAGCGGAGGGTCGCGCAGGCGGTGCAGCGCTGGATGAGGAGCCTGTGCTGTTCGACGCCCTCCCAGAAGCCGGCGTTGTCACGGTTGACGACGGGGCGGGGCCGGGGAGCGGTCTTCTTCCGCTGTGCGGGCGCGTACTTGAGGATGCGGAAGCGGTGGGTGCCGACGAGGGTCTCGCCGACGCGGACATCGGTGCGGGTCGTGACGAAGTGGCCGGTGCCGAGTCTGGTGGTCTTGCGGGCGGAGACCGACTCGATGACCGTGTCGAAGGTGATCTCGTCGCCGGGGTGCAGCGGCTGGAGATATTCCTGCTCGCAGTCGGTGGCGACGACCGAGGTGCAGCCCGACGCGTCGAGGAGGGCGAGGAGTTCGTCGTACGCCTGGGCACGGCCGGTGTGTCCGGTGAGACCACCCATCGTCCAGGCCTGGAGCATGGTGGGCGGGGCGATGGCGTCGGGTCCGGCGTAGACCGGGTCGGTGTCACCCAGGGCTTCGCACCAGTGGCGGATCATGGGGAGGTTGACGGGGTCCTTGCCGCGGGCGGAGACGGCGGCGGGATGTCCTTCATAGGCCTTGAGACGGGTCAGCAGGTCGTCCGCCGGGTCTGGGGGCCGGGGTTGGGCGGCCGGACCGTGGGACTCCGGCCGGTCCGTCAGGTCGTCCGGATCGTCGGCCATGACGCCAACCTCCTTGTCCGCAAGATTTCCTGACTGTCCGTCAGATCTGATGCGGTGTCAAGGCTGGTGCGATGCACGCAGGACCGCTCTCGCCCCGCCCACGAAAACGGCGTCCCCGCTCACGCGAACACGCCTGCGCGGCGGCGCCGAAGCACCGCCGCGCGGACGTGTCCCACCCCATGAAGCCCCCCGGTCAAGGGCCGCTCAGCCCTCGTCGATCACCACCACAGAGGGGTGAAGTTGACCGACGTGTTGTTGTTCCCCTGGTTGACGGCCGTGAACGCAGAGCCGTTGACCTGTGCCGTGTTGCTCTGGTTCGACGCCCCGGAGCCGACGGCGCTCTGCTGCGTGGTGGACGAGTTGCCCTTGTTGTCGTGTCCGACGCCGCTGCCCACGACGCTCGCGACACCCGCGTTCGATCCGTCGCCCGCGGAGCCGCCGTTGTCCGCCGCCGCGACGCCGGTGAAGAGTGCGGCGGCGAGCGGGAGGGCGGAGACGGCGGCGATGACGCGGGCGGTACGGATGCTTGCCATGGTGTTTCCTCCAGAACCCGGCCTGTTGCTAGCCGGTAGTACGTCAAGTAAGGCTGTTCTCAGGGCAGTTGGCCGACCACCCCGATGCTGTGCACGACGTCGCGAGACCAGAGTTGCCCACCGAATCCCCGGCGAACCAGAGCGGAAGCGGTTATTCCCCCTGAAGCGTGAGGACAAGTCGATAAACCCCTTTCGCGACCTTAGACATCAACTCGGGGCGATACGTACTCTTGATCGTCAAGCGCGGCAACAGCGGAATCGTTCCGGCACTTTTCCGGCCAATCCCACGACCTCGGCGCGTCGCACCCGCCACCCCTTCCCTTTTTCGAACACTCGTACGAACATGGAGGCATGGCCACCACAGACCGGCAGGCCACGACGCTGGCCCTCGCACACGCCCTGTCAGCCGCCGAACGCGGACTGGCCGTCATCCCCCTGTCCCGCACCAAACTCCCGGCTCTGCGCTCCCCCCACCGCGCCGACGACTCCCTGGCCACCCGTTGCCACGGCGAGTGCGGCGCGTTCGGCCACGGGGTCTACGACGCCTCGACCGACCCCGTCCGCATCCGCGAGCTCTTCGCGGCGGCCCCCTGGGCCACGGGCTACGGCATCGCGTGCGGCCTGCCGCCCCACCATCTGATCGGCGTCGACCTGGACACCAAGTCGGGCACGGACTCCTCGGCGGCCCTGCGCGAACTGGCCCTGCGCCATCTCTTCACGATCCCCGACACGGTCGTCGTCCTGACCCCGAGCGGCGGCCGCCACCTGTGGCTGACCGGTCCGCCCGACGCCGCCGTCCCCAACTCGGCCGGGCGCCTCGCCCCCGGCATCGACATCCGGGGCGCCGGCGGCTACCTCGTCGGCCCCGGCTCCCGCACCGACCACGGCACCTACGCGACGGCCCCGGGCACCGCCCACCTCGCCCCCGCGGTCTGCCCGCCGGCCCTGCTCCGCCTGCTCCTGCCTCCACCGCGCCCCGCCCATCCCGCGACCCACCCCTCGGCCGGCGACCAGGGCCAGGGCCTGGTCCAGTTCGTCCTCGCCGCCCACGAGGGCCAGCGCAACACCCGCCTCTTCTGGGCCGCCTGCCGCGCCTACGAGAACGGCATCGGCCCGGCGCTGGTCGCGCCCCTGGTGGACGCGGCCCTCAACGCGGGGCTCACGGAACGCGAGGCACGGGCGACGATCGCGTCGGCGGCGCGGATGACGGGGCGCCGGCCATAGAACCAGCCCGACAACGGCACGACCAGAACCACAGCACCGCCAGCACCGCCAGCACCGCCAGAACCATGGGAGCGCCACAGAGTGCCGATCATGACCCTGTCCCGGCTCGTCCTGACCTCCGGCCGCAGGGTCGACCTCGGGGAGCTGCGCCTGACGTCGACGTACGGCGGCATGCTGGACGGCTACCCGTGCAGACCGGTCAACGAGCTCAGGATCAAGGGCCTGCTGCGATCGGCCGAACACGACTACCCGACCGCCCCCGTACACCTGGTCCCGCCCCCGCACGAGTACCCGGACCACTACCCGGGCGCCTTCGGCCCGGTCGAGATGCTGCCGGCGGTCGCCTGCGTCGGCGTCTTCCGCTCCACGGCCCTGATCCCGTCCCGTGACCCCATCCTCTACGGCAGCCACCTCACGATCATCTGGTTCCAGCCCCACGCGCGCGTGCCGTCGGGATGCGACGCGCAGGAGGGGCTGCGGGAGATCGACTGGGAGGAACTGGCGCGGGACTACGAGTTGTAGACGACGCCGACAGGTTTCTCGCGCGAGGGCGGTCGTGCCAGGGGCACCCGGCGACGGTTCACGCCGCGCCCTGCCGCGCCGGCAATTCGACCTGCCCTGGGCGCTGTTCGAGCACTTCCTGGAGCGCCTGAGCCCGAGGGCTTCCTCCCCCTGCGAGCCGGCCCCCTGTTCTGGACGACCCACCGGATCGCCTCCCGGACTGATCGGACACCGAACCCGCCCCCGCCCACCATCACCTGGCTGACCTGGCACATCGGCTGGTGGTGGGGCGCGAACCCCCGACCATGTGGAGGGCCGTCGGCCCCGCTCCTACAGTGGCGCGCCCCACCTGGACTCCGAGGAGGGGGGTGGATGCCACGGCCTTGGGCTCACAGTCCCGAGGCGAACCCGGGGACCTTTGTGCCCACCCCCCTTAACCGCGGACCTCAAGGGTTCTCCGACCGGTCTCGACGAGCAAGCTAACAAGAGGCACCGACAGTGGACCCGGGACAGCGTTCAGACCGAACAGCGCGCATCGCGACGGCCCCCGACCGATTTACCTGGTCAGGGGCCGTTCATGCTGCGGTGGGTGTGGGATTTGAACCCACGGTGACTCGCGCCACGACGGTTTTCAAGACCGTTCCCTTAGGCCGCTCGGGCAACCCACCCCGCGCCGCCGGTGATCGCGGCGCGGGGACCAGAGTAACGGGTCGGGGCGGGCGGGTGGAGGTCAGCTGTCGCCGGTGCGGGAGCCCAGGGTGAGATCGACCGTGTGGGTCTTGCCGTCGCGCTCGTAGGTGATCTTGACCTTGTCGCCGGGCTTGTGGGTCCAGATCTCACCGATCAGGGTGGGGCCGGAGTCGATGACGTGGTCGTCCAGCTTGGTGATGACGTCGCCGGGCTTGAGGCCGGCCTTGGCCGCGGGGCCGCCTGCCTCGACCGGAGCGGAGCCGCCGGCGCCCTCGGTGGTGATCTTCGCGCCGCCCGTGGAGTCGTCCAGGGAGACGGACGCGCCGATCTTGGCGTAGACCGGCTTGCCGGTCTGGATGAGCTGCTGGGCGACGTACTTGGCCTGGTTGATCGGGATGGCGAAGCCGAGGCCGATCGAGCCGGACTGGCTGGTGCCGCCGAGACCGCCGCCGCTGGTGGACTGGATCGCGGAGTTGATGCCGATCACGTTGCCCTGCGCGTCGAGGAGGGGGCCTCCCGAGTTGCCGGGGTTGATCGACGCGTCCGTCTGCAGCGCGCTCATGTAGGAGGCGTTGCTGCCGCTGCCGTCGCTGGAGGCCACCGGACGGTTCTTCGCGCTGATGATGCCCGTCGTGACGGTGTTCGACAGGCCGAAGGGGGCGCCGATCGCGATCGTGGAGTCGCCGACCGCCACCTGGTCGGAGTTGCCGAGGGTGAGCGGCTTGAGGTCGCTCGGTGCGTTCTTGAGCTTGATGACCGCCACGTCGTAGCCCTGCGCGTGGCCGACCACCTCGGCGTCGTACTTCTTGCCGCTCGGGAAGGTGGCGGTCAGCTTGCCGCCGTCGACCGCGTCGGCGACCACGTGGTTGTTGGTGACGATGTGGCCCTGGGTGTCGAAGACGAACCCGGTTCCGGTGCCGCCCTCGCCGCTGGTGGACTCGGCCTCGATGGTGACCGTGCTGGGCAGGGCCCTCTGCGCCACGCCCGCGACGGTGCCGGCGTCACGCTTGACGCTGCCGCCGCTGTCGGAGGCGGAGAGGGTCGTCGAGGAGCCGTTGTCGTTGTTCTTGGCCAGGGTGTAGCCGAGACCGCCGCCGAGGCCGCCGGCGACCAGCGCGGCCACCAGGATCGCGGCGACGAGACCACCGCGGCCGCTCTTCGGCTTCGGCGCGGGCTGCTGGTAACCCGCACCCCAGGCACCCGTCGGACCGGAGCCGCCCGTACCGCCGTCGGCGTACAAGGGGGTACCCGGAGCCTGCGGCGGCGGCCAGGCGCCCTCGGGACCGCCCGCACCACCCTGCTGCCCCTGCCCCTGCCCCTGCCCCTGCCCCTGCCCCTGCCCCTGCGCCGAGGCGTACGCCGGAGCCGGTCCCGCGTGCACGAGTTCCGGGCCCTGGGCGCCGCCGGAGGGGTGCGGCGGGATCGGGGTGGTGGGGGCGCCCGCGTCGGAGGCCTGGGGTGCCGAAGCCGCGGGAGCGTCCACCGGCACGGGGGGTGCGGACGGGGCCGGGGGTACCGCGGTGCCCTCGTTCTCGGTGCTCACAGCTTCTCTCCTAGGTCCACGGCTGTCGGTTGTCGGTCGCACTCGGTCACGCTCGGCCGGTGCCGCTTTCGTGTCCGGCGTGCGTCAGCTGTGCATGTCCTTTTGTATGCCGTCAGCTTTTCCCACGGGCCGTCAGGGCACCATAAGCGGTGCCTGTGGGTCCGAGGCTGCTCTTTATATAGGCCATGTAAGACAAATGAGGCGCAATACATATGCCTCCGTTCGCACGCGTACCCCCGAGCGGTGGCACCATGACGCGGTGACCCACGCACGGCAGCAGCTGACTCAAGTCGTCGCCCATCGCGGAGCCTCGGAAGACGCTCCCGAGCACACTCTCGCCGCGTACCGGAAGGCGATCGAGGACGGTGCGGACGCCCTCGAATGCGATGTCCGCCTCACGGCCGACGGTCATCTCGTGTGCGTCCACGACCGCCGGGTCAACCGTACGTCCAACGGCCGCGGAGCGGTCTCGGCCCTGGAGCTCGCCGACCTCGCGGCCCTGGACTTCGGCTCGCGCAGGACGCGGGAGTTCTGGCGCACCCGCGACGAGGAGCCGGACTGGGTGTACCGGCCCGAGGACCGGGAGGACACCTCCGTCCTCACGCTGGAGCGGCTGCTCGAACTCGTCGCCGACGCGGGGCGGCGGGTGGAGCTGGCCATCGAGACCAAGCATCCGACGCGCTGGGCGGGCCAGGTCGAGGAGCGGCTGCTGCTGCTCCTGAAGAGGTTCGGCCTGGACGCCCCCGCCTCGGCCGCCGAGTCGCCGATCAGGGTCATGAGTTTCTCGGCCCGGTCGCTGCATCGCGTGCGGGTGGCCTCGCCGACGCTGCCGACGGTCTATCTGCTCCAGTTCGTCTCGCCCCGGCTGCGGGACGGCCGGCTGCCCGCGGGGGTGCGGATCGCGGGCCCCTCGATCCGGATCGTGCGCAACCAACCCGGTTACATCGAGCGCCTGAAGCAGGCGGGCCACCAGGTGCACGTGTGGACCGTGAACGAACCCGAGGACGTGGACCTCTGCGTCGAGCTGGGCGTCGACGCCATCATCACCAACCGCCCGCGCGCGGTGCTCGACCGGCTGGGCCGCTGACGTCCCCTCCGTCACAGGGTGTGCCCCGGCGCGTTCGGTGCGTGTTCGAGCGTATCGAATGCGTCGGCGGAACGTGACTGGCCGGTTTCCGGTACAGGCCAATGGGGCATCCACACCGTGGCGTGGGGCGAAGGAGGTCTCGGGGGTGGCGTTGGTGGTGGCACAGGAGGTGCCCACGTCGTCGAGCATGGCCGTACCCCATGGCCCTGCGGGCGTGGGGGAAGCGAGACACCGTATGCGCGTGCAGCTGCGCAGGGGTGGCGTGGCGGAATCGGTCATCGACGACGCCGTACTGATTCTTTCCGAACTCTTGAGCAACGCGTGCAAACACGGCCGACCGCTGGGCGACGCCCTGGCCGGGGACGGTGACGTGCGTGCCGCCTGGCGGGTGGAGTCGGGCGGCAGACTCACGGTCGAGGTGACGGACGGCGGTGGGCCCACCCGCCCCGCTCCGGCCACGCCCTCGGTCACCGCGCACGGCGGCCGCGGGCTCAACATCATCACCGCGCTGGCCGACGACTGGGGTGTCAGGGACGACGCCCGGGGCGAGGTCACGGTCTGGGTGATCGTCCACGCGGACGTTCACGATCCGGATGCCGGCTGCCGCCGGGACGACTTCGCCACGCGCGTGGTGGCCCCGTCGGTCGCGATACCCGACCTGGACTTCTCGGACGCGTTCGACGATCTCGACTGAGGCGACCTGGGCCGCGGGTCCGTGCAGAACACAGCGGTGTGTTGTCCACAGGCTTCGGTCGGCCAAGTCGCAAGCGGCTAGGCTCGCGCCCGTACGAGACGAGCCGTAACCGGGAGACAGCCACGATGGCCAAGAAGCGACCTCAGACGAAGGCCAAGCGCCCTCAGATCACGGATGGTGCCCGCGCCGTAGGCGCTGATGGTCAGATCCCGGTCGTCGGTGCCCGCGAACCCTGCCCGTGCGGAAGCGGCCGCCGTTACAAGGCCTGCCACGGCCGGGCCGCCGCGCAGGCCGCGACCGAGCTGGTGCACCGCCCGTTCGAGGGCCTCGCGGGCGAGGGCGACTGGGTGGCGCTGCGCGAGCTGGTCCCCGCGGCCACGGTCGAGCTGACCCTCAGGAGCGGCCTCCCCGAGGGCGTCCCGTCGGTCACGCTGGCCACGGTCCTGCCGATGGCCTGGCCCGCTCTGCGCCGGGACGACGGCTCGGTCCTGCTCGGCCTGCAGAACGACACGGCGTCGGGCGACATCAGCCGCGATCTCGCCGACACCCTCCAGCGCGCGCTCACGGCGGCTCCGGGCACCCCGGTCGAGGGCCGGCGCGCTCCTGCCGACGGTCCGCGGCTGCAGGATCTGCTCGATCCCGAAGGCGCGTTCGAGCCAGTTGTGCACGAGGGCTTCGAGTTCTGGGTCCCGGACGCGGAGAACGCCACGCCCGAGGTGACCGCCTCCCTGGAGCGGGCCAACGCCGCCGCCATCCCGACCGTCCGGCTGACCGGTGTCGACGCGGCGTACTGGTGCGAGACGCCGGACAAGAACCACCTGCGCTGGGTGATGCCGCACCCCGAGGAGCAACTTCTGGACGCGCTCGCGCGACTGCACGCGGCCGGGAGGTCGAGCCTCGGCGAGGGCACCCGGCTCGTCGGTTCCTTCCGTGCCCACGGCCTCACGGTGCCGGTCTGGGACCTGCCGAGCGGGGTCACCGCGGAGGATGTCGAGAAGCCGGCCGCCGAGTTCGCCGAGCGTCTCTCGGGCGCCCTGGCCACGGACGCACCGCTGACCGCCGACGAGCGCCGGGCCCGTGGTGGCCTCACCAACCGCCAGGTCACGCTGAGTTGACGAAACCGGTGCGGCTGACCGACCGGTCAGCCGCACCGATCCTTCACCGAACGACCGGTTCCCCTCACAACTCCCCCCAGGAGAAGGAGAATCGGTGTCCGAATAAGCCAGGGAACGGCACGGTCGAATTTGCGAACAGCCGATCTCTTGTTACGGTTCCAGTAGCCCGGTTGCTGGTGCATCCCCCGTCGCCAGCAACCGGGTCTTTCTGTGCCCGGGCAGCTTTACGGAACGCCGCCGCGCGTCAACTGCCCTTCGTTGCCCCGGAGTTGCTCCCGACCCGCAGCAGCAGTGGTCCGCTGCCCCGCCGGGCGAACTCCGCGAGCGCCGTGTAGTCGGCCGGCGTCCCCTGGGTGCGCTCCCGGGGCGTCTCACAGCTGTCCGGCTCGTCCCCGGCGCCTACCGCGCAGTGCAGCTGCACGGTGCGTCCGCCGGGTTCCATGAAGCTGAGCGCGGCGTCCAGCGCGGTGCCCGTCGCATTGCGGTAGTAGGTCCGCGCCCAGGTCTCATCGCCCTGCGTGAGCACACAGGTCTGCGCCTCGACGCCGTCGGGGGAGGTCAGTTCGGGACCGCAGCGCGCGGCGGTGGCGAGACCCAGACCGAGCAGCAGCGGGGAGCGGCGGGGGTCGGCGAGGGGCGCCTTGTAGTCATCGGCAGCGGTCGGCCGTGCGGCAGAGGAGTCCGCGGAGGGCCGTACAGCGGAAGGCACCGCGGAGGGCCGTAGAGCGGAAGGCGCTCCGGGAACACGCACGAGATCGCGGACGACCGTACGGCCTCCGTCGCCCACCTGTCCCGCGGAGGCCATGGCCAGGGGCAGCGCGACCGCGCACACCACGGCAGCCGACAGGGCAAGGAGGCGAAGGTTCATGAAGCGGACGATAACGAGCTGGCGCGGGCGCCCGGTCGCGCCCGCGCCCGACACCCCTACAACTCGGGTGCGCTCACACCCGTACGAGTGAGGGCCTCGACCACGGCGTCCACCACGGCCTCGACGTCGGGGACCCACGGGGAGGCCGAGCCGGGAAGCGGAGCCCGCTCCCAGGTGATGTCGCCGTGACCGGTCTCGGACGGGGGCAGGGCGAGGTAACCGCCCTCGCCGTGGAAGCGGAGGGAGCCGGGGACGTGGTCCTGGGCGTACAGCAGCTCGCCCAGTTGTTCGAGGGAGTACGGCTTCACGAGGATCGCCCAGCGGGTCGGCGCGGCGACGACCGGGCCGAGGCGCATGCCCTGGCGGTCGAGCGCGGCCAGGGCGCGGGCGGCCGGGAGGGCCGGCAGGCTGACCGCGCAGGGGGCGCCGCCGCCGGTGGCCAGGACGATCGGCGCGGCCGGGCGGTTGGTCCACCACCAGCGCACCATGCGCTCGTCCGTGGTGGCCGCGAGCAGGCCCGGGTCGAAGGGATGGGCGCCGGGGACCGTGCACTCCGGGTCGGGACATCCGCAGCGGGCCCGGCCCTCCGGGTCCGGTGCCACACCCGGGAGTACGGGCCACTGCCATTCCGTCGCGAAGGTCAGGGCCGCGCTGAACAATTCAGGCCTTCCGTCGCTGCGCTGGGACAGGAGCCTGCGTCGCCTTCCGAGGATCTCGCGCATGAGCGCTCGTTCCTTTCCGTTGCACCGCTGGCAACACCGTGGACCACATCACACCATGTGTCGATCACTTCACTGTGCGTACCTGTTGGCGCATCACACCCTTGTCCGAGACAAGGGGAACCCCATACTGCGTCTATCAAAAGCATGGGCGTGGCGGGGGGTGGCGAAGTCTGGCGTTTTGCCGTCCCGCGTATTTCTCTCCGCCTCCGCCACGGGAGGATGGGGCTCGATCGTCGGTGGCTAAGACGCCCGGGTCGGTCACCAGGTTCCGGGTGACAGTCCAACCACCCCTGGTCCTTACCGAGTACGTACCCATCACGACCGCTGTGACGCTCTGTGGAGCAAGGCCAGTCGACCTCAATACACCTTAACCCGAGGCAGTTTTTAGCCAACTTTGCCCACCAGCCCGCTCTCCACCGGTTACCCACGGACACCAGGAATCCCGGCAGGACAATGCTGGACATCCCCTCACGAGTGCGTGTACATGTGGAGACACTGCTAGCGGCGCAGAATGACATGGGGGTTTGCGATGCTTTTGAGCAATACGCACCGGTCGGAAAGCCGGACGCCATGAACGCCCCGCACCCTCCGAAAGTGGCTGGAATCGATTCAACGGTTCCCGCACCCGCACACACTGTCGCGCCCGCGCCTGCCGCCCCGGGCACCTCTTCGGCCCCCGCGCCGAACGCACCCGGCGCCCTGCTCCAGGACCGGCTCGCCGGCTGGGTCTCCGACCTGACCACCCTGCACGAACTCACCGAACGCCTCGCCCGCACGGACGCGCTGTCCGAGGCCCTCCAGGAACTCCTGCACGCCGGAGCGGCCCTCGTGGGAGCCCGGCGCGGACTCGTCGTCCTCGAACCGGACGACCGCCTCGGCCCCGACACCACCATCGGCCTCGGACTCGCCCGCGCCGACCTCGGGCACATCGAGACCGTGCCGCGCAGCGCGATGTCGTACGGCCGCATTCTCGACGGACTGCCGGGCGGCGACGGCGAGATCGCCCAGCCCGACCTGCTCGCCGAGGACGGCCTCGACCCGCGCCACCGCGAGGTGGCCGCCCGCCTCGGGTACGCGGCCTGCTACGCGCTCCCCCTGTCCACCGACGACGCCGGCCGCCTCGGTGCCGCCGTGTGGCTCTACGACGAGCCCGCCGAACCGTCCGAGCGCCAGCGCCACCTCGTCGGCCTGTACGTCCGCTACGCCACCGAGCACCTGGCCCGGCTCCTCGAGGTCGAGCGCACGCGCGCGTGCCTGGCGACGATGGCCGAGGAGCTGCTGCCGTCCCGGCTCCCCCGCGTCGCCGGCGTCCGGCTCGCCGCCCGGCACCGCACCGGCCCGCGCGGCGGCGGCGACTGGTACGACGCGCTGCCGCTGCCGGACGCGGCGCTGGGCCTGGCGGTCGGTTCCGTCACCGGCAGCGGCCCGAGCGCGATCGCCGCGATGGGCCGGCTCAGAGCCTCCCTGAGGGCGTACGCCGTGATGGAGGGCGAGGACCCGGTCGCGGTCCTGTCCGATCTGGAGCTGCTGCTCCGGCTGACCGAGCCGGCCCGTTCCGCCACCGCCCTGTTCGCCTTCTGCGAGCCCGCGCTCCGAAAGATCACGCTGGCCGGTGCCGGGCACTGCCCGCCGCTGCTGATCGGCGAGCGGCGCACCGAGTTCGTGGAGACGTCCGTGTCCGCGCCGCTCGGCATGCTCGCCTGCTGGGAGGCGCCGAGCGTGGAGCTGAGCGCCGAGCGGGGAGAGACGGTTCTGCTGTACACCGACGGGCTGCTGCACCGCACCGGCGACCCCACCGACCGTGCCTTCGCGCGCCTGCACGCGGCGGCGGCCGGGGTGCCGAAGGCGCTGCGCGGTGACCCCGGCGCCGTCGCCGACCACGTGCTGCGGACCGTGCTGCCGGACGGGCTGGGCGAGGCGGACTCGGAGGAGGACGTCGTGCTACTCGCGGCTCACTTCGATTAGCACGTGGTAACAGGTCTTTCGGCCCTGGGCCCCTTCCGTACGACCGTACGATGGACGGGGTCCAGTGCCGTTTCGTAGGAGGATGACCGTGGCCGAAGAGCTCACCCCGGCGACCCCGGAAGATGAGTCCGAAGAGCCGATCAAGAAGCGGAAGAACGGTTTGTACCCGGGCGTCTCCGACGAGCTGGCCGAGAGCATGAAGTCCGGCTGGGCCGACACCGAGCTGCACGATCTGCAGCCGATCGCGCAGGCCACCGAGACCGCGGCCCGCCGTGCGGCGCTCTCCGCGCGCTTCCCCGGCGAGCGGCTGGTGATCCCCGCGGGCAATCTGAAGACCCGCTCCAACGACACCGAGTACCCCTTCCGGGCGTCCGTCGAGTACGCGTACCTCACGGGCAACCAGACCGAGGACGGCGTACTCGTCCTGGAGCCCGTCTCCGGCGGCCACACCGCCACGCTGTACCTGCTGCCGCGTTCCGACCGCGAGAACGGTGAGTTCTGGCTGTCGGGGCAGGGCGAGCTGTGGGTCGGGCGGCGGCACTCGCTGACCGAGTCCGAGAAGCTGTACGGCGTCCCCGTCTCCGACGTGCGCGAGCTGGCGGACGCGCTGCGCGAGGCCACCGGTCCGGTGCGGGTCGTACGGGGCTACGACGCCGGCATCGAGGCCGCGCTGACCGACAAGGTCACCGCCGAGCGGGACGAGGAGCTGCGGGTCTTCCTGTCCGAGGCACGGCTCGTCAAGGACGAGTTCGAGATCGGCGAGCTCCAGAAGGCCGTCGACTCGACGGTGCGGGGCTTCGAGGACGTGGTGAAGGTCCTCGACAAGGCCGAGGCCACCTCCGAGCGGTACATCGAGGGCACGTTCTTCCTCCGCGCGCGCGTCGAGGGCAACGACGTCGGCTACGGCACGATCGCCGCGGCCGGACCGCACGCGTGCACGCTGCACTGGGTGCGCAACGACGGGGCGGTGCGCTCGGGTGATCTGCTGCTCCTCGACGCCGGGGTCGAGACGCACACGTACTACACCGCCGACGTGACGCGCACACTGCCGATCAACGGCCGGTTCAGCGAGATCCAGAAGAGGATCTACGACGCCGTGTACGACGCCCAGGAGGCCGGGATCGCGGCCGTGAAGCCGGGCGCGAAGTACCGGGACTTCCATGACGCGGCCCAGCGGGTGCTGACCGAGCGGATCGTGGAGTGGGGTCTTGTCGAGGGACCGGTGGAGCGGGTGCTGGAGCTGGGGCTCCAGCGGCGGTGGACGCTGCACGGAACCGGGCACATGCTGGGCATGGACGTCCACGACTGCGCTGCCGCGCGCGTGGAGGCGTATGTGGACGGGGTCCTCGAGGCGGGGATGGTGCTGACCGTCGAGCCCGGTCTGTACTTCCAGGCCGATGACCTGACCGTGCCCGAGGAGTACCGGGGGATCGGGGTGCGGATCGAGGACGACATCCTGGTGACGTCCGAGGGGAACCGGAACCTGTCTTCCGGTCTGCCCCGGCAGTCTGATGAGGTCGAGGCGTGGATGGCGGGTCTGAAGGGCTAGTCGTTCGGCTGCGGGTTCGTCGTGGCTGGTCGCGCACCCG
Organism: Streptomyces sp. NPDC005483; assembly: GCF_040606035.1. NCBI lineage: Bacteria > Bacillati > Actinomycetota > Actinomycetes > Kitasatosporales > Streptomycetaceae > Streptomyces > Streptomyces sp. NPDC005483. Next base: position 149,891 of record NZ_JBEXEA010000019.1, on the reverse strand, counting down.
CGGCGGAGCCGCACATAGATACAGCCCCGCGCCCCTAGGGGGTTGCAGTGGACCTGCATCTGGATCCACACCCTGGTGAAGGGCGTCGTGCGGGGCTTGAGCGTGCTCTGCGCGATGCCGTTCGCTGTGGTCGGTTGACTCCTGGGGCCCGGTTGCCTGCCACTCGGCGGCTCGCCGAAGAGTTGGGGGTCTCTCGGGGGACCGTGAAGGCTGCCTATGACCAGTTGATCGCCGAGGGGTATCTCACCGCTCGGCAAGGGGCCGGGACCGTCGTCGCTCCGCTGCTGTCCGCCGAGGCCAGACCAGCCGAGAGAGGCGTACGCGCGCGTGCGCCTCGCTTCGATCTGCGGCCCGGGAGCCCGGACGTGGGGGCATTCCCGGCCGCCGCCTGGATGCGTGCCCTGCGTAAGGCCGTCGACCGCGCACCGGTCTCCGCGTACGACTACGGCGACCCCCTGGGACGTATGGAACTGCGGACCGCGCTGGCCGAGTATCTCGGGCGGACCCGCGGTGTCGCCGCCCCGCCCGAGCGGATCGTCGTCACCTCCGGGGCCGTGCAGGGGCTCGCGCTGCTCACGCGGGTCCTGGAGGGCGGGACCATCGCCATGGAGGACCCCGGGCTGCCCTTCCACCGGGAGGTCGTACGACGTGCCGGTGGGCGGGTGGTGCCGGTGCCGGTCGACGAGTCGGGCGTAGAGGTCGACGGGCTCGGGGATCCCGCGGCCGTCGTCGTCACTCCCGCCCACCAGTACCCGACCGGCGTGACGCTGCACCCCTCCCGGCGGCGGGCGCTGACCGACTGGGCACGCGCGCGTGGGGCGCTGGTCGTCGAGGACGACTACGACGGGGAGTTCCGGTACGACCGGCAGCCGGTCGGGGCGCTCCAGGGGATGGCTCCGGGGCAGGTCGTCTACCTGGGGACGGCGTCCAAGACGCTCGGGCCCGCGCTCCGGCTCGGCTGGATGGTGCTGCCGCCGCACCTCGTCGGCCCCGTCGCCGACGCCAAGCTGCACAGCGACCACAGCACCGAGACCCTCGGGCAGCTGGCCCTCGCCGAGCTGATCCGCTGTCATGCGTACGACCGTCACGTGCGCGCGTGCCGGCTCAGGTACCGGCGACGCAGGGACCGGCTGGTGGAGCGGCTGGGGGCGCGATGGCGGGTCCAGGGAATCGCGGCCGGGCTGCATGCCCTGGTCGAGGTGGGGGACGAGGCGGCGGTGCTGGCGCGGGCCGCGCGGTCGAGGGGCTGGCGGTGGGATCGCTGCGGGAGCACTTTCATGCGGCGAACTCCCGCGAGGGGCTCGTCGTGGGGTACGGGACGCCCGGGGAGGGGGCGTATCCGGAGGCGCTGGAGGCGCTCGTCCGGGTGCTGGAATTGGGCCACTCCCAGAGGCCTTCATTGGGTCTGCCGAGCGGTCCACCACGCTTTTAGTGTCGTCCCCATGACGAACTCACTCGTCCCGCCCGCGGGGCCGCAACGCGTCCTGGCGCTCGCCCAGTTGAGCAACTCCGTCGGGGACGGCGCCTACTACGTGACGTCGGCGCTGTACTTCACGCACGTCGTCGGGCTGGCCCCCGCGCGGGTGGGGCTCGGGCTGACCGTCGGGTGGGCGGTCGGGTCGGTGGTGGGGGTGCCGCTCGGCCGGCTCGCGGACCGGCGCGGGGCGCGCGGTACGGCGGTGCTGCTGGCGTTGGCCACGGGGCTGGCGGTGGCGTCCTTCCTGGTGGTGCGGGACTTCGTGCCGTTCGTCCTGGCGGCCTGCGCCTACGCCTCCGCGCAGTCGGGGCTCGCCGCGGCCCGGCAGGCACTGCTCGCGGGGCTGGTGTCCGCCGGGGAGCGGACCGGGCTGCTGGCCCACCTCCAGGCGACGCTCAACGCCGGGCTGGCCGTCGGCGCGGGGCTCGGCGGGCTGGCGCTGCACGCCGGGACGCGGGCGGCGTACCTCGGGGTGTTCGCGGTGGACGCGGTGAGCTTCCTGGTGTGTGCCGGGCTGTTGCTGCGGCTGCCGTCGGTGGCGCCGCGCGGGGCCGTGGGCAAGCCTCACGGGTCCGGTGTGCTGCGCGACCGGCCGTACGCCGTGATCACCCTGCTGAACACCGTCCTGCTGCTGCGGATGCCCTTGCTGAGCCTGGGGATTCCGCTGTGGATCGCCGAGCGGACCGCGGCTCCGACCTGGCTGGTCTCCGCGCTGTTCGTGCTCAACACCGGGGCCGTGATGGTGTTCCAGGTGCGGATGGCCCGCGGGGTGGCCGGGCTCGGGTCGGCCACGCGCGCGGTGCGGCGGTCGGGGTGGGTCATGCTGGCGGCCTGCGCGGTGTTCGCGCTGTCGGCGGGGGCCTCGCCGTGGGTGGCCGTGGGCGCGCTGGTCGTCGGGGCCGTGCTGCAGGTGGTGGCCGAGATGGGGCAGTCGGCCGGGTCCTGGCAGCTCTCCTTCGACCTGGCTCCGGCCGAGCGGGTCGGCGAGTACCAGGGGTTCTTCGGAACCGGGGTGACGGTGGCCCGGACACTGGGGCCGCTGGTCCTGACCACGCTGCTGGTGGAGTGGGGCACGCCGGGGTGGCTGCTGCTCGGCGGGGCGACACTCGTGGCGTCGTACGCGATGGGACCGGCGACCAGGCGGGCCGCGGGCCGTCTCCCGGAGACGGGCGCCCCGGGGAGGGACGTCGAGGCGCCCGCGCTCGCGAACTGACCGATGCTCGCCGGACGACCGGTGTCAGGCCGCTCTCGGGTCGGCCTTGACCGGAAGCGCGTCCACGAACAGCGCCCCCGCGAGCAGCCCCGCGCTGCCGCGAGGGCTCCACGCGCGCGTGTATAGGTCGGCGTCGAGGGCGAGCAGGGCCGCGCGGCCCGCGTCCGTCGTCGTGCCGCCCGCTTCCAGGACCCCGCGGGCGCCCGCCTGGACGTGCCGGAGACCCAAGGGGCCCGCCGTGTAGAGGAGTTCGGTGTCCTGGAGGGTGGACATCACGGTGAGCAGGGCGTCCAGGCGGGCCTCGGTCTCGTCGGCACCCGCCTGGCGGGACCTGGCCAGTGCGTCCAACGCCCGCCGTACGTGCGGGAATCCGGCCCGCGCCTCGCCCCGGGCGCCCGCCGCGCCGTACTTCGCGGACACCGAGGAGCCTCTGGAGGGGCGGCGCGGGGCCCGCTTGTCGCTGTGCGCGGCGATCTTCTTGGCGGCCGTGGCCACGTCCTCGGACCGGGCACCCGGGTCCAGGGCCGCCGCGGCGACCAGCAGACCCAGGGTCCACAGGGCACCGCGGTGGCCGCCTCCGGCCAGGCCCACCGAGTGCTCGGTGCACCGCCCGATCGCGCCCAGCTCCGCACGCAGTTGGGGACTGGGCTCGCCGGTGCGGCGGGCGGCGGCGGCCATCGCCGCGAGGCCGGGCGCGAGTGCCCTGGCCGACCAGCGCAGGGAACTGTGGTCCTTGCGGGTGGCGCGGGCTCCGAGGTCGCGCGGGTCGGGCAGGCCCGGCTTGGGGGCCAGGGCCAGCTGACCGGTCAGCGCGTCCACGGCGGCCAGGGCCAGCGCCTCGTCCTCGCGGCTGCTCATGGCCGTACCCTACGAGGACGCGGAGGCCGAGGGACTGGCACTTTCGGACGGAGCGCCGCTCGGGGGCTCGCCCGTCGGGGCGCCGCTCGGGGGCGTGCCTCCCTCGCCGCCACCGCCGCTGCCCGCGCCCGTGTTCTCGGCGTCCGGGTCGATGGCGAGGGCCAGGGAGCCCTTGAAGCCCTTGGACGGGTCTGTCTTGTGCACCGCCTTGAGGGTGAGCAGTCCGCTGGAGGCGCCGCCGCCGTCGTAGACCATGTCGTCGTCGAGGACGGTGTAGCTGCCGGAGTGCCGGGAGTAGGGCTCCAGAGCGAAGATCTCCTCGGCGATCGTGTCGTCGAAGAACAGCTGGCCGGTGTAGTTGACCTTGCCGCCTTCGTAGCTGCCGTCCTCCTTCTCGCCGCCGGTGTGCACCTTCACGTGGATGTGGCAGGTGCGCGGGGTGTACCAGCCCGGGAAGATCGTCTCGAACTTCACGACCCCGTTGGCGTTCGCGATCTGGTAGCCGCGCAGGTAGGTGTTGTCGTTCGCGGTCGAGCCGTCCTCGCTCTCCGCGGGCGCGGAGCCGCCGGGGTTGGCGGTCGTGTAGCCGGAGTAGTAGCCCCAGGCGTCGCAGTGCCAGATCTCCACGGCCGCGCCCTTGACCGGGGTGCAGCCGTCGGTGGCGTCCACGACGGTCAGCCGCAGCGTCAGCGGGACACCGCTCTTGCCCTCGGTGATGTCCTTTCTGACCAGCGCGCCGTCGAGGTAGTACGGCCCTTCGGTGACGCTCGACATGAGCGTCATGCAGGCGCCGGTGGCCGTCGCCTCGGCGGTGCCTGTGGCATCTGTTGTTTCGGTGGTGTCGGCGAAGGCCGACTGGTACCCGGCCGCGGCGAGCCCGCCGGCCGCCACCGTCCCGCCGGTCACCGCGAGGGCGCGGCGCCGGGTGATGCTGGAGTTCCTGTGGTTTCCCGTCATGACCGGGACCGTAGGAATGCTGTCCGTCAGGACCGTGAGGGGACGCTGTGCGAGACCTGAGGATGCTGAAAAAACGCTGAATTCCTCGGTTCCGCGGTTCACACCGCCATCAGCGGTGCGTCCTCCCGCCACTTGAGGATCTTGTCGAAGCTCACCACGGCGCCGCGGCCCGGCTTGTTGCCGATCTGGACGTGGTCGGCGAGTTCGTGGATGAGACAGAGGCCGCGGCCGTTCTCCGCCTCCACGGGGGTGAGGCGGGGCCGCACGGGCGGGAAGCCCGGGCCGGAGTCGGTGACTTCGATACGGCACTTCTCGCCGTCGAGGTAGGCGGTGACCCGGTAGGCCGCCGAGGAGTCCTGCGGGCCGCTCTCCCCGCCGTGCTCCACGGCGTTGGCGCATGCCTCGCTGAGGGCGAGGGAGAGATCGTAGGAGACGTCCGGGTCGACGCCCGCGGTCTCCATGGTGCCGAGCAGCAGACGCCGGGCGAGCGGAACGCTCGCAGCCTCGCGCCGCAAATGGAGTGACCACCAGATGCTCATGCTCCAGCCTCCCGGCCGCGGCTCGACATACCGTTACGTATTGCCGCGCGTGCCCCGGTGTAAGCACATCGTTGACGTGATGCCGCCCATATGGGGGATACATCCGGAGCAACGGACGGTGTATGTGGGGCAGCTCGGGTCGGAAGTGACCTTCCGGTCGTATGCCCCGTACGTCATCTTGTGGACCTGCCGTATGGCGCTCATAAGCCCAGTGCGATGATGAGCCCGCCATGACTGCCCCCCACGCGCGCCCCGGAGGGGATCTCCGGGTACTGCGGGCCGCGGTGTTCGCCGCGGTCTGCGTCGTGCTGGCCGCGGCCGGTCACTCGATCGCCTCCTGCGCCACGGTTCCGCTGTGGACGCTCGCCGCGGGCTTCCTCGGGGCCGTTCTCGTCGTGGCACCTCTTGCCGGGCGCGAACGCTCGCTGGCGGGGATCGCAACGCTGCTCGCGGTCGGACAGACCGCGCTGCATGTGCTGTTCGGGCTCGGGCAGCACGGCACGACGGCGATGTCGTCGATGTCGTCGATGCCCTCGGCTCAGCAGGCGTCCGACACCGCACTGGTCCAGCAGGCCGCGCGCCTGCTGTGCGGGACCACCGCCGCGGCGATCAGCCCGGCGCAGGCCCAGAAGCTCCTCACCGACGCCCGGCTCTCTCCCGGCGCGGGCACGACCGCGGTGCACCACTCCGCGGACGCCATGACCGGCTCCTCCTCCGTCTGGCCGTCCCTGCCGATGGTCCTCGGGCACGTCCTGGCGGCCGTCGCCGCCGGGTGGCTGCTGCGGCGCGGGGACCTTGCGCTGCTGCGGCTGGCCGAACTGTCCACCTGCTCGGCGCATGCGGTCGCGGAAGCGGCGCTCGTACGGTCCCTGCGCGGGGCGCTCGCGCTGGTGCGGGCCCTGCGCGCGGGGCTGCCGGGGGCTCCCGACGCCGGACCGCGCGCCCTGCCGGCGGCGTCACTGGCACCACCCCGACCGCGTACCGCGGCACTCCAGCACACGGTGATCAGGCGCGGCCCGCCGGCCGCCACCGCACTCGTTCTCGCCGCCTGAAGCGACGCGACCACCACTCCACTTCCCGAGGGACCTGGACATGGGGGGCCGCCGTCGTGCGGCACGCGCGTGTGCGCACGCGTATCCCTCTTCACCGGAATCCCTTTCGAAGCGGAGTGCTCTTCATGAAGGCTTCTCGTCTCGCCGCCACTGGTGCCGTCGCCGCCACCGCTGTCGTCGTCCTGTCCTCACCCGCGTTCGCGCACGTCAGCGTGGCCGCCGAGGGCACCGCCGCCAAGGGCGGTTACGCGGTCGTGGACTTCAAGGTCCCCAACGAGCGCGACAACGCCTCCACCACCAAGCTCGAGGTCGCCTTCCCGGCCGACCACCCGCTGGCCTCGGTCATGCCGGAGCCGATGGCCGGCTGGAAGATCCAGGTCACCAAGTCGAAGCTGGCCAAGCCCCTCGAGCTGCACGGCGAGCAGATCACCGAGGCCGTCTCCAAGGTCACCTGGACCGCCACCGGCAAGGACAGCGGCATCCAGCCCGGCTACTTCGAGAAGTTCCCGGTCTCCGTCGGGGCCCTGCCCGAGGACGCCGATGAACTGGTCTTCAAGGCGATCCAGACGTACTCCAACAAGGAGGTCGTGCGCTGGATCGAGGTCCAGGAGGACGGCGCGGAGGAGCCCGAGACGCCGGCTCCCGTGCTCGCGCTGTCCGCGGCCTCCGAGGACGGACACCACGGCTCGTCGGCCGCCGAGGAGGCGGACGCCAAGACCGAGAACGCCGCCGCGACCACCGACGGTGACAGCAGTGACACCACCGCCCGTGTCCTCGGCGTGGTCGGCATCGTCGTCGGCGCGCTGGGCGTGGCCTACGGCGTGCTCGCCGGCCGCCGGCGCAGCGACGCCTGACCTGTTCCGCGGGAGGCGCGCCGGGGTTGTACGACCCCGGCGCGCACCGAAATTCTTACATCTGGGGCATTTCGATATGCGCAAGAAGACGTTCGCCGCGGCCGCGCTGGTCGCCGCCGCCACTCTGACCCTCTCCGCCTGCGGCAGCGGTGACGACAGCTCCTCGCCCGTCTCCGTGGTCTCGGAGGAGGCCGGCTCCGACAAGGCGGCCACCGTCCTCGATCAGCCGTTCGAGAAGCCGGACCTGGTCCTCACCGACACCAAGGGCGAGAAGTACGACCTCCGCAAGGAGACCAAGGGCAAGCCGACGCTGGTCTACTTCGGCTACACCCACTGCCCCGACATCTGCCCGCTGACGATGAACAACATCGCCGTCGCGAAGAAGCAGCTGCCCAAGTCCGAGCAGGACAAGCTGACCGTCGTGTTCGTCACCACCGACCCGGCCCGCGACACCCCCGCCGAGCTCGGCAAGTGGCTCAAGGGCATCGACACCACCTTCGTGGGCCTGACCGGCGACTTCGCCACCATCCAGGCGAGCGCCCGCACCCTCGGCATCTCCATCGAGCCGACCCACAAGGACAAGAAGACCGGCAAGACCGTCTCGGTGCACGGCACCCAGGTCGTCGCCTTCTCCCCCAGGACCGACGCGGGGTACGTCCTGTACGGCGAGGACGCCACCGTCGACGACTACACCAAGGACCTGCCCAAGATCATCAAGGGGCAGAACCCATGAAACGTTCTTCCACCGGCCTCGCCGTACTGACGGGGGCAGCCCTGCTGCTGGCCGGCTGCTCGGATTCCGAGGGCTCCTCGGGAGGCCTCACCGTCTCCGGCGCCTACATCCCGCAGCCCGTCTCCGCCGACATGGCCGCCGGGTTCCTGACCATCGCCAACTCCGGCTCGTCGAAGGACGAGCTGACCTCGGTCACCAGCGACGACGGCGAAGTCACCATGCACGAGACCACCGGCGGCGCGATGGAGGAGGTCTCCCGCCTCTCCGTCCCGGCCCACGGTCAACTCGTGTTCAAAAGCGGCGCCAACCATCTGATGTTCGACAAGCTGAAGCAGACTCCGAAGCAGGGCCAGACGGTCACCGTCGAACTGCACTTCGCCAAGTCCGACCCCGTCGTCGTGAAGATGCCGGTGAAGTCGGCGACCTACGTCCCGAAGACCGGACACTGAGGGAGGGATCACCTTGACGCAGACCATCGCCCCCCGCGTCCGGACCCTGGTACTGCTGCTCCTGGCCGCGTGTGGCCTGCTGCTGACCACGGCCGGCCCTGCCTCCGCGCACGCCGCGCTCACCGGCAGCGACCCCCAGCAGGGGGTGGTGGTCGACAAGGCGCCCGACCAGGTCTCGCTGACCTTCTCCGAGAAGGTCGCCCTGTCGGACGACTCGCTGCGCGTCCTCGACCCCAAGGGCAAGGCCGTCCAGCAGGGCAAGCCGTTCGAGGCCGACGGCACGACGTACGGCGTGAAACTCCACAGCGGCCTGCCCGACGGCACCTACACCGTCACCTACCAGGTCGTCTCCGCCGACAGCCATCCCGTCGCCGGCGCCTTCACCTTCTCGATCGGCGCCCCCTCGACCACCTCCGTCTCCGTCTCCGGGGACACGACGGGCGGCGGGGTCGTCGGCTGGCTGTACGGCTTCGGGCGGTACATGTCGTACGCCGGCTTCATCGTCCTGGTCGGCGGCGCCGCCTTCGTGCTCGGCTGCTGGCAGCGCGGCGCCGGAGTGCGGCCCATGCAGCGGCTCGTCGTCGGCGGCTGGCTCACGCTCACCTCGGCCACCCTGCTGCTACTCCTGCTGCGCGGCTCCTACACGGGCTCCGGGAAGGTCGGGGACATCTTCGACCTGGACCTGCTCGGGAACGTGCTCCAGACCAAAGCGGGCGCGGCCCTGGTCTCCCGGCTGCTGCTGCTCGCGGCGGCGGCCCTGTTCATCTCCGTGCTCTTCGGGGCCTACGACAAGCGCGAGGACGAGGAGAAGCGCGACCTCACCTTCGGGCTCGCGATCGGCGGGACCGTCGTCGCGGCCGGGCTCGCGGCGAGCTGGGCGATGGCCGAGCACGCCTCCGTCGGTCTCCAGGCGGGCATCGCGATGCCCGTCGACGTCGTCCACCTGCTGGCCGTCGCCACCTGGCTCGGCGGACTGACCGCGCTGCTCGTCGCGCTGTACCGCTCCGACGCGCCGATCGAGTCGACCGCCGTACGACGGTTCTCGCAGGTCGCCTTCGGCAGCGTGGTCGCGCTGGTCGCGACCGGCGTCTACCAGTCCTGGCGGCAGCTCGGCTCCTGGTCGGCGTTCACCGGGACCCGGTACGGGCAGCTGCTGCTGGTCAAGATCGGGCTGGTGGCGCTGATGGTCGGCGTCGCGTTCATCTCGCGGCGGTGGACGGCGCAGCTCGCGGACACCGTCGTACGGCAGGGCAAGCGGGCGCCTCAGAAGGAGCGGGTGGCCGCGAAGGCAGGGGGTGCCAAGGGGAGCGATGCCGCGAAGGCTGCCGATGGCAAGGGCTCCGGTTCGAAGGGGGCCGGTTCGAAGGGGACCGGTTCCAAGACCTCCGGTGACTCCAAGCGGGCCGCTCAGCTCGCCCGGCAGCAGGCCGCGATGGACACCGCGCGGCAGAAGCGCACGCGGGACGCCGATCCGAACCGGTTCGGGCTGCGCCGCTCGGTGCTCGCCGAGGCGGGGGTCGCGGTCGTCCTGCTGGCGGTCACGACCGTGCTGACGCAGACCGAGCCCGGCCGTACCGAGGAGGACGCCAAGGCGGCCCAGTCCGCTTCCTCCTCCTCTCCCTCCTCTTCCTCGACGGCCGGGTCCGGGGCGGTGACGCTGGACATGTCCTTCGACACCGGCGGCACGGACGGCAAGGGTGTCGTGACGGTCGACTTCGACCCCGCGCGCGTGGGCGGCAACGAGATGCACGTCTACGTCCAGCGGACCAACGGCCGGGCCTTCGACATTCCCGAGGTGAAGGTCGCCCTCACCCTGGAGGCCAAGAAGATCGGACCGCTGGCCGTCACCCCCGACCGCATCACCACGGGCCACTGGTCGGCGAGCAACGTGCAGATCCCCATGGCGGGCGACTGGAAGGTCGCCGTGACCGTGCGGACCTCCGACATCGACCAGACGACCGTCTCCAAGAACGCGCAGATCGGCTGACCGCACCATGGCTGAACAGTCTCTCCCCGTCGTCGACGAAGGCGCCCCGGCGCAGGAGAGCCCCTCTTCGCGGGAGGGCATCTCCCGCCGGGCCCTGCTCGGCACCGCCGGCGCCACCGGGCTCGTCCTCGGAGCCGCCGGCGGGGCCGCGGGGTACGCCGCCGCCCCCGCCGCGGCGACTCCCCTGACCTCGATCGGCAGCGACGAGGTGATGTTTCACGGGAAACATCAGCCCGGCATCACCGAGGGCCTCCAGGCCTGCGGCCATCTCGTCGCCTTCGACCTGGCGGCCGGCGCCGGCCGCAAGGAGGCCACCGCGCTGCTGCGTCGCTGGTCGGAGACGGCTCGGCGGCTGATGGCGGGGGAGGTTGCTGGATCCCACGACACGGATGTGGCCCGCGACGCCGGGCCCTCCTCCCTGACCCTGACCTTCGGCTTCGGCCACAGCTTCTTCTCCCGCACCGGGCTGGAGAAGCAGCGCCCCGTCGCCCTCGACCCCCTGCCCGACTTCTCCTCCGACCTGCTCGACAAGGCCCGCAGCAACGGCGACCTGTGGGTGCAGATCGGCGCCGACGACGCCCTGGTCGCCTTCCACGCCCTGCGCGCGGTTCAGAAGGACGCGGGCAGCGCGGCGAAGGTGCGCTGGCAGATGAACGGCTTCAACCGCACGCCGGGAGCCACGGCCCACCCCATGACGGCCCGCAACCTCATGGGCCAGCTGGACGGCACACGCAATCCGAAGCCGAGCGAGCCCGACTTCGACCAGCGCCTCTTCGTCCCGGAATCCGGCACGCCCGCGTGGATGGCGAACGGCTCCTATGCGGTCGTACGACGGATCCGGATGCTGCTGGACGACTGGGAGAAGCTGTCGCTCGGAGCCCAGGAGGCCGTCATCGGGCGCCGCAAGGCGAACGGCGCGGCGCTGTCCGGGGGCACCGAGACGACCGCGATGGACCTGGAGAAGACGGACGCCCAGGGGACTCTGGTGGTGCCGGTCAACGCGCACGCCCGGATCACCCGGCCCGACCAGAACGGCGGCGCGGCCATCCTGCGCCGCCCGTTCTCGTACCACGACGGCATCGACGCCGACGGGGCACCGGACGCGGGGCTGCTGTTCGTCTGCTGGCAGGCGGACCCGCTGCGCGGCTTCGTCCCGCTCCAGCGCAAGCTCGACCGCGGGGACGCGCTCTCCCAGTACATCCGGCACGAGTCCAGCGGTCTGTTCGCGGTACCGGGCGGCGCGGCGCAGGGGGAGTACGTGGGGCAGCGGCTGCTGGAGGGGTGAGGTCACGCGGGTTCACCCGGTCGTGAGACACGCGGGCCCCCCTCCACAAGGGCCATTAGGGTGAGGTCATGCCAGCGAGCTATGCGTATCTCGGCCCTGAGGGCACCTTCACCGAAGTCGCGCTGCGGACGCTTCCCGAGGCGGCGACCCGTGAGCTGATCCCCTATGTGTCGGTGCAGTCCGCGCTGGACGCGGTGCGCGCCGGTGAGGCCGAGGCCGCGTTCGTGCCGATCGAGAACTCCGTCGAGGGCGGCATCACCACCACCCTCGACGAACTGGTCGCGGGCGCCCCGCTGATGATCTACCGCGAGGTGCTGCTGTCGATCACCTTCGCCCTGCTGGTCAGGCCGGGCACCAAACTCGCGGACATCAAGACGGTCTCCGCGCACCCGGCCGCCCAGCCGCAGGTGCGCAACTGGCTGAAGAAGCACCTCCCGGACGTCCACTGGGAGTCGGCCGCCTCGAACGCGGACGCGGCCCGACTCGTCCAGGACGGCCAGTACGACGCGGCCTTCGCCGGCGAGTTCGCGGCCGCCCGGTACGGCCTCGAGGCGCTGGAGACCGGGATCCACGACGCCGAGAACGCGCAGACGCGGTTCGTGCTGGTCGGCCGTCCGGCCCGGCCCGCCGCCCCGACCGGCGCCGACAAGACCTCCGTCGTGCTGTGGCAGCGCGACGACCACCCCGGCGGACTGCGCGACCTGCTCGGAGAGTTCGCAGCCCGCGGTATCAACCTGATGCTGCTCCAGTCCCGGCCCACGGGCGCGGGCATCGGCAACTACTGCTTCTGCATCGACGCCGAGGGCCACATCACCGACCGCCGGGTGGCGGAGGCGCTGATGGGGCTGAAGCGGATCTGCCACGAGGTGCGTTTCCTCGGTTCGTACCCACGTGCGAACAAGGAACTGGTGGACCTGCGGGCGCCGCTCCCCGGCACCTCCGACGAGGAGTTCATGGCGGCCTCGGACTGGGTTGCCCGATGCCAGGACGGGCGATTCTGACCTGTCCTACCTGCAGATTTTAGTTATCCACAGAAGTTATCCACAGGTGCGCATCTCGACCTGGGGACAAGTCGACACCAAAGCACGACCCTGTCGACAAATCGGCCTACAGGCCGCTCCGCCGTTCACGAGAGCGCACATCACCCTTCGTCCATTCTTTTCCCTTGAGTAACCCCTTGGAGTGACCACTTTCCACTCGAATGTAGGGGTAAATGCGGGTTTGTGAAGGGAATCCTCGGTGTGATCCCCAGGTTTCGGAGTGATCAATTCCGAAATCCACAGATCCCCCGCACACCCTGTGGATAACTTTTCGAGGGGTGTGGATTTCTGTGGACAACCCCGCGCCAAGTCCAGCCCTCCGCAAGGGAGTCGAGTCAACCCCACTCCCCGCGCATGCCTCGTCCCGGGGACCGGGGGGTGCCTTTAATTGACACCCTCCGCAATTCACCCATAACGGAACGTAAGACATGATTCGGTACGGCTGGGAATGTGAGTCGTGGGCCGTATCCCCGCACCGGTAGCCTTGACCGCGTGATTGACCTTCGCCTGCTCCGTGAGGACCCCGACCGAGTGCGCGCCTCCCAGCGCGCCCGTGGAGAGGACGTCGCCCTCGTCGACGCCCTCCTGTCTGCCGACGAGCGGCGCAGGTCGTCCGGCGTCCGCTTCGACGAGCTGCGTTCCGAGCAGAAGTCGCTCGGCAAGCTCATCCCCAAGGCCACCGGGGACGAGAAGGCCGAGCTGCTGCGGAAGACGGGTCAGCTCGCCGCCGACGTCAAGGCGGCCGACGCCGAGCAGCACGAGGCCGACGAGGAGACCAAGCGCCTCCTCCTCCAGCTCGGCAACCTCGTCCACCCCGACGTCCCCGTCGGCGGCGAGGAGGACTTCGTCGTCCTGGAGACGCACGGCACCATCCGCGACTTCGGCGCCGAGGGCTTCGAGCCCAAGGACCACCTGGAGCTCGGCGAGGCGCTGGGCGCCATCGACGTCGAGCGCGGCGCCAAGGTGTCCGGCTCGCGCTTCTACTACCTGACCGGCGTCGGCGCGCTCCTGGAGCTCGCGCTCGTCAACGCGGCGATCGCACAGGCCACCGAGGCCGGCTTCACGCCGATGCTGACCCCGGCGCTGGTCCGCCCGCGCGCCATGGAGGGCACCGGCTTCCTCGGCCAGGCCGCGGAGAACGTCTACCACCTGGAGAAGGACGACTTCTACCTGGTCGGCACCTCCGAGGTCCCTCTCGCCGCGTACCACATGGACGAGATCCTCGACGCCGACCAGCTGCCGCTGCGCTACGCCGGCTTCTCGCCGTGCTTCCGCCGCGAGGCCGGCACCTACGGCAAGGACACCCGGGGCATCTTCCGCGTGCACCAGTTCGACAAGGTCGAGATGTTCTCGTACGTCGCCCCGGAGGACGCCGAGAACGAGCACAAGCGGCTCCTGGACTGGGAGAAGCAGTGGCTCACCGGCCTCGAGCTGCCCTTCCAGGTCATCGACGTGGCCTCGGGCGACCTCGGCGCCTCCGCCTCGCGCAAGTACGACTGCGAGGCGTGGATCCCGACCCAGGGCAAGTACCGCGAGCTGACCTCGGCCTCCAACTGCGACGGCTTCCAGGCCCGCCGCCTGTCCGTCCGTATGCGCGACGGCAAGAAGGTCCAGCCGCTGGCGACGCTCAACGGCACGCTGTGCGCCGTACCGCGCACGATCGTGGCGATCCTGGAGAACCACCAGCTGGCCGACGGCTCGGTGCGGGTGCCCGAGGTGCTGCGTCCGTACCTGGGCGGCCGGGAGCTGCTGGAGCCGGTCGCCAAGTGAGCAGCGGCTTTCCGTACCGGCTGATCGCGACCGACCTCGACGGGACGCTCCTGCGCTCCGACGAGTCGGTCACCCGGCGCACCCGTGACGCGCTCGCCGCGGCCACCGCGGCGGGCGCCGCCCACATCGTGGTGACGGGACGCGGGGTCCCCTGGACCCGGCACATCCTCGACGACCTCGGTTACGACGGTCTCGCGGTCTGCGGGCAGGGCGCGCAGGTGTACGACGCCGGCGAGCACCGTCTGCTGACGTCGGTGACGCTGGACCGGCAGCTGGCGGGTGTGGCCCTGGCGAAGATCGAGGCGGAGGTCGGCCCGCTGTACCTGGCGGCGAGCCGGGACGGGTTGGAAGGGGAGGTGCTGGTCGGCGCGGGATACGCGGTGACCGGCACGCTGCCGTCGATTCCGCTCACCGACGTCGCGGACCTGTGGGCGGCCCCGCTGAGCAAGATCTACGTACAGCATCCGACGCTGTCGGACGACGAACTGGCCCAGGCCGCCCAGCGGGCCGCCGGCGGCTTCGTCACGGTCGCGATGGCGGGCGAGGGCATCGTCGAGCTGCTCCCGCTGGGTCTGTCGAAGGCGACCGGCCTCTCCCTGGCCGCCCGCCGCCTGGGGCTGAAGGCCGCGGACACGATCGCCTTCGGCGACATGCCCAACGACATCCCGATGTTCGCCTGGGCGTCCTACGGCGTGGCGATGGCGGACGCGCACGAGGAACTCAAGGCGGTGGCCGACGAGGTGACGTCCTCCAACGAGGAGGACGGGATCGCGCTGGTGCTGGAGCGGTTGCTCGGCTGACGGCTACGGGCCGTCCCGCCGGGCGGGGAGTTCGTCGAAGGCCGGCAGCGCGTGTACCGGTCCCACTGCCGCTTCGAGGCCGGGGCCGAGCTGGTCACCGTGCACGCTGCACCCGGCCACCCACCGCCGCGCTCCTCGACCCTGGCCCTGACGGCGACGGCCTGCTCGCCGGTCTCGATCCAGTCGTCGGCCGGTACGAGCCGGTCACCGGCCGCCCGGAGCTCCGCTGCATCCGGAGCCGACGGTAGTCCGGTGAGGTGGTCCGCTCGGTCTTGGGGCCGGGGAAGAGGCCCTCGCGACACCGCAGACGGCGGTGATCCCGGTGTTCCGGAACACCGCCCACACATCGGCGTGTCCGCCGAGCCAAGCGAAACGTCGCGACCTACCCGGGCCAGTAAGTCCGGCCAGGTCCCAGTGACAACGTCTTGCGGAGGATGCACGAATCGAACGTGCGCGGGCTTTCCAGGCCCGACCTTGGCTTAGCAAGCCAGTGCCTTACCACTCGGCCAATCCTCCGGGTGGGCGGCCTCACGCGAGAGCGACATCGCGTGCTCGAAGCGGCCGCCCCGGGCAGTCCTGCGGGTGGACTCGACGGTGGCGTAACTACACCGGAGTCCTCCGCGGGCCGCCCCGACGGGAGCTGGACGTACTGTCGTGCATGGACATCGCCCGGCTCCTCTCCCAGAACGCGGCGCCGGACGATCGTCCGGCGGTGTGGACACAACCACTGTGCCGGTACGACGTGTTGGGCGCCACCGATTAAATCCGGCCGTGTGTTCGAGCCTACCGGCGCCGCCACCGCCGTCGGCGCTTGCTGAAGAACCACCCGGCAGGTGGCTCGTCGGAGCGCCAGGGCTGTGGTTCGGGCTGCTCGTCGCGCCAGCGCGCTGCCAGCATGCGGGCGCGTGCAGACGGCTCGGTCGTCCCGGCGGACCGTATGAAGTCCTCGTCCAGGACGAGGTCGTCCCAGTCGTCTGCCATGCCCGTTCCCTTCGACTCGCAGCCGAACGTTCCCCTTTGTCCAGTGTTCCCGGACAAGGATGAAGTCCCCGTCAATAAGCGGGACGTCAGGGGCGCTTACTCCTCGCCCGCCAGCTTCAGCGACCGCAGCTTCTGCCCCGCGTACCAGGTCGCGAGGACGGTCACCACGACCAGCAGCACCGTGGCCGTCGGCAGTGAGACGTCCGAGGTGACCAGATCCCCGCCCGCGACTTTGTGGGCCACGGCCAGCGACCACTGCTGGACGCTCAGGGTCCGCGCCCCGGCGACCAGGGAGCCGAACAGGGCCTCCCAGACCAGCGCGTAGACGAGCCCGAAGACCACCGCGTGCCGGGACACCGTGCCCAGCAGCAGGAAGAGCGCCGCGTAGGCGATCGAGGAGACCAGCGCGGCCACCGTGTAGGCAACGGCGATCTGCTGCCCGTTGCCGTTGAGGATGAAGCCCGCGATCAGCGTCGGCAGGGCCGAGAACACCATCGTCACGGCGATCGCCACGATCAGCTTGGTGAAGATGATCGTCGGCCGCTTGACCGGCTTGGACAGCAGGTACACCACCGAGCCGTCGTCGATCTCCGGGCCGATCGCGCCGGTTCCCGCGATGACGCCGATGATCGGCACCATGGTCGCGAGCGCGAGCCCGCCCAGCAGGTCGGAAGCGGTCTGGTCGTCGGCGCCGACGAGGCCGCGCACGATCACGGAGATGAGGATCAACAGCACCGGCAGGGCGCCCAGGATGAGGGCCCGGCGACGGCCGAGCAGGGCCCGGTAGGTGAGTCGGGCGACTGTGGGGTCGTACATCTTGGGCCTCCTACGCCGCGACGAGATACGAGAAGACGGACTCGAGGGACTCGTCGGACGGCGAGACCGTGAGCAGCCGGATGCCGTGGTCGCGCGCGACCTTCGGCAACAGCGCGGTGAAGCGGCCGAAGTCGACGGCCTGGATGCGCAACGCGCCCTCCGCCAGGTCGACTTCGATGCCGGACGTCGACGGGTCGGCGATCAGCGCGGCCGCGAGGGCGCGGTCGTCGCTGGAGCGCACCAGGTAGCGGTGCGGGCGGTCCGTCATCAGGCGGCGGATTTTGCGGAAGTCGCCGCTGGCCGCGTGCCGGCCCGCGACGACGACCTCGATGTGCCAGGCGAGCTGCTCGACCTCCTCGAGGATGTGCGAGGAGAACAGCACGGTGCGGCCCTCGTCGCCCATGCGCCGCAACAGGTCCATGAGCTGCATGCGCTGGCGGGGGTCCATGCCGTTGAACGGCTCGTCGAGCAGGAGCAGCGAGGGGTCGTGGACCAGGGCGGACGCCATCTTGACGCGCTGGCGCATGCCCTTGGAGTACGTGGAGATCTTGCGGTCCTGCGCGTACTCCATCTCGACCGTGGCCAGCGCCTTCTGGGCGGCCTTGGCGCCGAGGCCGTGCAACTCGGCGTTGGCGACGACGAATTCGCGGCCGGTGAGGAAGTCGTACATCGCCTCGCGCTCGGGGACGATGCCGATGTGCTGGTAGATCGCCTCGTTGCGCCACACCTGCTGTCCGTCGAGGGTGACGGTGCCGGTGGAGGGGGCGAGGAAGCCGCCCATCATGTTGATGAGGGTGGACTTTCCGGCGCCGTTGGGGCCGAGGAGGCCGGTGACGCCGGGGCCGATCGTCATGGTGATGTCGTTGACGGCGACCACGTTGCCGAACCAGCGGGAGACGTGGTCGATCTGGAGCGTGGTCACAGTCCCACCTTCTTGTAGCGGCGCAGCAGGAGGCCGTAGCTCGCGGCGATCAGGCCGAGGACGGCGAGGACGTAGACGACCCCTTCGCCGTTGCTCGGTCCGGCTGCGCCGGGGAACGCCGAGCTCGCGCCGAGGAAGGCCGACTGGAGTCCGTCGATGAGCGTGACCGGGGAGAACAGGCCGATCCACGGGATGGCGGACGTGCTGCCCTGGGCGTCGGCGATCGCCTGGAGGGTGGAGACCGCGCCGTAGGAGATGGTCATGACGGCGATCACCGCCGCGATGCCGAAGCCGCGGCGCGGGGTGACCGACGCGATGACCAGGCCGATGCCGGCGAAGAGCAGCGAGAGCAGCGCCACGGAGACGAGTCCCTGCCCGAAGCCCTTGGTCTGGTCGGCGAAGTCCAGCTTGGCCAGCAGCGCGCCCACGTAGAGCACGATCAAGGGAGCCGCGGTGAGGATGAACATGGCGGAGGCCAGCGCCGCGTACTTCGCGCGCACGTAGTCGGCCGTCTCGATCGGCCGCGAGAAGTACAGCGGCACCGTCTTGAAGCGCAGGTCGCGCGAGACGGACTGCGGTGCCTGCGAGGCGACGTACAGGCTGATGACGGCCTGCATGATGATCGCGTAGCGGGTGTAGTCGACGGGCAGGTCGTTGGCCTTCGTGGCGACCGCGACGGCGACCATGATGGCCGCGGGCACGCACATCACGACGAACAGAAGCATCGGCAGCACCTTGGACTTCACCGAGCGGCCGAGGCCGTAGGCGCCGCGCAGGGACTGCGAGTACAGCGAGCGGGTGGCGTAGGAGCGGCCCAGGCGCGGGCCGTCGTAGCTGCGGTAGCCGATGTTGTGGATGCGGGACTGGTCACCCGAGGGGGCGGTGACCGGGTGCTCAACTGCCATGGCCTACGGCCTCCTTCCGCTGCTCGTCCTCGTTCGTGAAGACTTCCGAGATGTGGTGCCTGCGCTGCTCCATGCGCACCAGGCCGAGGCCGAGGTCGGCGACGACGTCGCGGACGACGTCGTAGGTCTCCTCGTCCTGTGCGGTCAGCAGCAGGATGTGGCCGGCGCCCGGCAGACCGCTCTGGGCGTCGAGGACCTCCACCCCGCGCGCGTGGAGCGCTTCGCGCACCGCGCGGGTGCCGTCCGGGTGCTCGTCGGTGTCGGTGACCTCGACCGCGAGGGTCGTCGTGGTCTGGGTGAAGTCGGTGGTGGAGCTGGAGCGCAGGAGCTTGCCGCCGTCGATGACGACGACGTGGTCGCAGGTCCGCTCCAGCTCGCCCAGCAGGTGCGAGGTGACCAGGACCGAGATGCCGAAGTCGGTGTAGATACGGCGGATCAGGCCCAGCATGTCGTCGCGGCCGACCGGGTCGAGGCCGTTGGTCGGCTCGTCGAGGAAGACCAGCTGCGGGTCGTGCACCAGGGCCTGCGCGAGCTTCACGCGCTGCTTCATGCCGGTGGAGTAGCCGCCGATGGGACGGTAGCGCTCCTCGTACAGGCCGACATGGCGCAGGGTGTCCGCGGTGCGCTCGCGCGCGGCGGTGGGCGGCAGGCCGGACATGCGGGCCATGTGCACGACGAACTCGGTGGCCGAGACGTCGGGCGGCAGGCAGTCGTGCTCCGGCATGTAGCCGACCCGCTCACGGATGGCGGCGCCCTTGGTCGCGACGTCGAGCCCGAGCACTTCGGCACGGCCCTCGGAGGCGGGAGACAGACCCAGCAGGATCTTGATCATGGTGGACTTGCCGGCTCCGTTGGCTCCGACGAGTCCGGTCACACCGGGTCCGACGTCCAAGGAGAGCCGGTCAAGCGCGGTCACCCGGGGGAACCGCTTGCTCAGGCTTTCGGTCGCGATCACAGTCACGTCCCCGACAGTAGTGACGCGGACCACTCAGGTCGTCACCCCGCAGAGCTGCATCGGCATCAGACTCCAGGCGTACGGGCACCTAGGGGTCACCCTGAAGTCCCACAACGCGGCCTCCGTTTTCCACATCGGCGGGTTTTTCCACAGGCCGGCCGGGCCCTATTGACGCAGCCTCTGATGACTGTCACATTCGCCAGTGTCACGTTACGGGCACGTACCGCGGTCGACGGGGACGAGGCGGCATGACGACGGCAGCGAACGGCGAACTCTCCACCCGGTTGCGGGGATTCCGGCAGGTCCAGCGGCTCGCGTACGCATGCGCGGAGGCGGTCGCGGCCCGTCTGGAGCCCGGCGTGAGCGAGCGGCAGGCCGCCCGGATGCAGCGCGAGTGGCTGCGCGAGCGGGGTGTCCGGGACTGGTTCCACCTGCCCTTCGCCTGGTTCGGGGACCGCACCGCGTTCACGGGCTTCCGCCTTCCGCTCCAGTTCTTCCCGACCGACCGCCGCCTGGAGCCGGGGCTGCCGTTCATCCTGGACATGGCCCCGGTGTACGAGGGATACACCGCGGACATCGGCTACTCCGGCTCGCTCGGCGTCAACCCCGTCCAGGACAGGCTGATGGCCGACCTGGAGGCACACCGCGAGCTGATCCTGCGCGAGGTCCGGGAGCGGCGGTCGCTGCGCGAGATCTACGAGGACGTGGACCGCCTCATGATCCGCCAGGGCTACGCCAACCGGCACCGCGCGTACCCCTTCGGCGTGATCGCCCACAAGGTCGACCAGGTCAAGCAGCGCCGCTGGTCACCCCACGTCCTCGGGTTCGGCACCCAGTCCTTGAAGGGCCTGGCGGCCGACGCGCTGCACGGTCACCGTGAGGGCTGGTCGCCCCTGTGGTCGCCGTACCGCTTCTCCGACCACCCGCCGCAGCCGGGCCTGTGGGCGGTCGAACCCCACCTCGGATTCCGGGGGACGGGCGCGAAGTTCGAGGAGATCCTGGTCGTCACCGACTCCGCGGACCCCGAGCAGAGCGCCTTCTGGCTGGACGACGACCTGCCGCACGTGCGGCGCTGGGCGGAGGAGAAGTGACCTTGCTCGAAGGTGTGCGCGAGCGCCGGGTACGCACCGGCGGCATCGAACTGTGCGTGGCCGAACTGGGCGACCCCGGGCAGCCGACCGTGGTCCTCGTGCACGGCTACCCGGACAGCAAGGAGGTCTGGTCCGAGGTCGCCTCCCGCCTCGCCGACCGCTTCCACGTCGTCCTCTACGACGTCCGCGGCCACGGCCGCTCCACGGCACCGAAGCCGCTGCGCGGAGGGTTCACCCTGGAGAAGCTGACGGACGACTTCCTGGCCGTCGCGGACGCCGTGAGCCCGGACCGGCCCGTGCACCTGGTAGGACACGACTGGGGCTCGGTACAGGCCTGGGAGTTCGTCACCGTCCGGCGCACCGAGGGCCGCATCGCCTCCTTCACCTCCATGTCCGGACCGTCCCTCGACCACTTCGGCCACTGGATCGCGGGCCGCCTCAGGCGCCCCACCCCCCGCCGGGTCGTCCAGCTCCTCGGCCAGGGCGCCAAGTCCTGGTACGTGTACGCGCTGCACACCCCAGCCCTGCCCGAACTGGCCTGGCGCGGCCCACTCGGCAAGGCCTGGCCCCGCATGCTGGAGCGCGC
Organism: Streptomyces sp. NPDC005483; assembly: GCF_040606035.1. NCBI lineage: Bacteria > Bacillati > Actinomycetota > Actinomycetes > Kitasatosporales > Streptomycetaceae > Streptomyces > Streptomyces sp. NPDC005483. Next base: position 128,621 of record NZ_JBEXEA010000019.1, on the reverse strand, counting down.
CGAGAAGGTCCCCGCCGACGGCTACCCGACCTCCTCGCTGCCCACCGACGCGGCCCACGGCGCCTGGCTGTACCGCGACAACGTCCGGTCCCGGCTGCGCCGCCCGCGCACCGACGCGTACGCACACGCACCCGTGCAGCTCATCACGCCCCTGGGCGACGCGTTCCTCTCCGAGAAGCTCTACGACGGCCTGGAGCAGTGGGCGCCACAGCTGACCCGGCGCACCCTCCCCGCCAAGCACTGGATCCCCCGCTCCCGGCCCGACCAGCTCTCCGCGTGGATCACGGAGTTCGTGATGTCCGTCGAAGGCGGCCGCACCATCGCGCAGGCGACCGGGAAGTACGCCGACCGGTTCGGCGGACAGCTCGTCCTCGTCACCGGCGCGGGCAGCGGCATCGGACGGGCCACCGCGTTCGCCTTCGCCGAGGCCGGCGCGCGCGTGGTGGCCGTCGACCGGGACACCGAGTCCGCCGCCCGCACCGCCGAACTGTCCCGGCTGCTCGGCGCCCCCGAGGCCTGGGCGGAGACCGTCGACGTCTCCGACGAACAGGCCATGGAGCAACTCGCCGACAAGGTCGCCGCCGAGTACGGCGTGGTCGACGTCCTGGTCAACAACGCCGGCATCGGCCTCGGCGGCCCCTTCCTCGACACCACCACCGAGGACTGGAAAAAGGTCCTCGACGTCAACCTGTGGGGCGTCATCCACGGCTGCCGGCTCTTCGGCAGGCAGATGGCGGAGCGCGGACAGGGCGGCCACATCGTCAACACCGCCTCGGCGGCCGCCTACCAGCCCTCCAGGGCGCTGTCCGCCTACGGCACCTCCAAGGCCGCCGTCCTCATGCTCAGCGAGAGCCTGCGCGCGGAACTGGCGGGCCGGGGGATCGGTGTCTCGGCGATCTGCCCCGGCTTCGTCAACACCGGCATCACCTCCACCGCGCGCTTCGCGGGTGTCGACGCCGACGAGGAGAAACGCCGCCAGAAGCGCACGGCCCGCCTCTACAAGCTCCGCAACTACCCGCCCGAGAAGGTCGCCGACGCGATCCTGAGAGCGGTCGTGCGCAACCAGGCCGTCGTACCGGTCACCCCCGAGGCCCGCGGCGCGCACGTCCTGGCCCGGTGGGCGCCCAAGGCACTCCGCGCCATCGCACGGCTGGAGCCACCGCAGTGAGCCACCAGATCGCCCCGCGCCGAGTGACCTTCGACTGGTCCCGCACGCCCCTGCACTGGATCCCCGGCGAGCCCACCGCCACCCACGTCATCAACGTGCTGCACCTGCTGCTGCCGACGGGGGAGCGCTGGTTCGTGAAGGTCTTCAAGGAGGCCCTGCCGCTCGTCCAAGACCCCGAACTCCTCGCCCAGGTCAAGGGATTCATGGGCCAGGAGGCCACACACAGCGTCCAGCACACACACGTACTGGACCATCTGGCGGCGCAGCGGCTCGACACCGCCGGCTTCACCCAGTACGTCGAACTCCTCTTCGAGCGGCTGCTCGGCGAGCGCCCCCCGCTCAACGCGCCCGTCCCCGCGCGAGAGTGGCTGCGGTTCCGGTTGTCGGTCGTCGCCGCTGTCGAACAGTTCACGGCGGTGCTCGGCGACTGGGTCCTGGCCGCCGACGGCCTCGACGGGCCGGCGCCCGACGAGGTCATGCTCGACCTGCTGCGCTGGCACGGCGCCGAGGAGGTGGAACACCGCGCGGTCGCCTTCGACCTGTACCAGCACTGCGGCGGCACCGGCACACCCCGCTACACCCGCCGCATCGCGGGCATGGCGGTGACGGCCCCGGTGATGCTGTACCTGTGGGTATGGGGGACGGCCTACCTGATGCGCCACGATCCACAGCCGGCCGGGCGGCAGCGCTACTCCTTCAAGGAACACCAGAAGGCCGTACGCAGGGGCCTGCTGCCGGCCTGGGGGGCGCTCGGCGCTGCCGTACCGCGCTACCTCCGGCGGTCCTACCACCCTTCGCGGGAAGGGTCGTTGAGCCGTGCGGTGGCGTACCTGAAGCAGTCACCGGCGGCGAGGGCGGCCTCGTGAGCGACACCCCCGCCTACCGGATCGAGGACCTCGCCCATCTCAGCGGCGCCACCGTCCGCACCATCCGCGCCTACCAGGACCGCGGACTGCTCCCCCGCCCCGAGCGCCGCGGCCGCGCCAACATCTACACCGACACCCACCTCGCCCGGCTGCGGCAGATCGCCGACCTCCTCGACCGCGGCTACGGCCTGGCCTCCATCAAGGAGCTCCTGGAGGCATACGACTCCGGCCGCGGCCTCGGCGGGATCCTCGGGCTGGTCGCCGAGGTCGACGGACCGTGGACCGACGAGAAAGCCGTCCGCATCTCCCGCGCCGAACTGGACGCGCGCTTCGGCGGCATCCCCGACGAGGCAGCGGTCGCCGAGGCGGTGGAACTCGGCGTACTGGAGCCGGTGCCCGGAACCGAGGACCTCTTCCTCGTGCCCAGCCCCCAAGAGCTCGCTGTGGCAGTCGAGTTGCACGCGGCCGGCGTCCCGCTGTCGGCGATCTCCGGCCATCTGCGGGAGTTGAGGGGCCAGGTCGAGCACATCGCCGCGCGCTTCCTGGAGTTCACCACCGAGCACGTCTTCGCCCGCTACCTGCGAGGACCACACCGCCCGACCGACGCCGAAGCCACCGAAGCCACCTCCCTCGTACGACGGCTGCGCCCCCTCGCGCAGCACACGGTGGACGCCGAACTGGCCCGTGCGATGAGGCTGTTGGCGGCACAGCAACTGCGACAGCACCTCGGTTCCGAGGAGACGTCGGAAGGCCGTCCCGTGTCACGTTCCGTGGCCGTTCCCGAGGAGACGTTGCGGGCGGTGCAGGGGCTGGTTGGGACGGAGCGGGTGGCGGAGTTCTTCGTGCTGGCGGCTGAACGGGAGGTACGGGCAAGGAAGTTGGATGCGCTCACGTCAAGTGGGAGGCTGCCAGTCGATCTTGACGAAGAGGGCTGACATGACAGGGAGTTGTCCACAGAAACGCCAAGTAACCTGTGGATAACTACAGTTGGTTGTGGATCAAACATCGGGGCCAAAATCATTCGCGTGATTCACGTCTCTCCCGGCACTCTGACGGGATGAACGAGAACAATCCACGCGAGAGCGACGAGAGACGCACCGTGAAGGTGTCGAAGTACCTCTCGAAGCATCTGCGCCACCAGCCCGAGCGGATCGGGCTCACGCTGGACGAGGCCGGCTGGGTCGAGATCGACGTACTGATCGCCGCGGCCACCGCGCACGGCTTCCGCTTCACCCGGGACGAACTGGACCACGTGGTCGCCGCCAACGACAAACAGCGCTTCGCGATCGACGGCACCCGCATCCGCGCCAGCCAGGGCCACAGCATCGACGTCGACCTCGGCCTGCCACCGGCGACCCCGCCGCCGTACCTCTACCACGGCACCGTGGCCCCCCACCTGGACGCGATCCGCGCCGAGGGACTGCGCCCCATGAACCGGCACGACGTACACCTGTCGGCCGACCGCGAGACCGCGACCCGGGTCGGCGCCCGCCGCGGCCGACCTGTCGTCCTCTCCGTGGACGCGCACGCCATGCACCACGACGGCCACATCTTCCACGTCAGCGCCAACGGGGTGTGGCTGACCCAGGCCGTGCCACCGCGCTACCTGCGGTTTCCCCAGTCTCACTGAACCCGGTGGGAGATGATCGACGCCATGGACAACGGCAGGGACCACCTCCCCACCACCGAGGCCGCCGTCACCGCGCTCCGCGCTCTCGCCGCCGAGTACGCGCTCGTCATCGAGGTGACCCACGACATCGGCGCCGACCAGACCTCCCGCCGCAGCGCGGCGGGCGTCGGCGTCACCACCGACCCGGACGGCACAATGCCCCACGAGGCCTATGTCGAGCTCGGCGGCCGGCCCCGCGTGGATGTGCGCCTGTTCCCGGACGACGACGCCCTGATCACCGTGGACGGGGTCGAGTGCCCCGACGTCGCCCGCGACGACGTCCCCGCCTTCCTCCGCGCCCTCTATGAAGGCCACGCCTGGGTGAAGGCGCGCCGCTTCCCGCCCAGCCACTTCCTGATGGTGCCGCTCCCGGGCGACCGCGTGCACAAGGAGTTCATCCCGGTCGGACTCAGCGGTCTCAGCCCCTGGCTCAGCAGCCGCACACAGTGACCGTGAGTCACTGTTTCACGTGAAACAGCGTCGGCCGCATACGCTCGGACACATGAGTCTGCGTCTGAGCACCGTGATCCTCCCCCACCGCCGCTGGAACGAGGGGGGCCGCGAGACATGGCAGCGCGCGGAGCAACTCGGCTTCCACACCGGCTACACCTACGACCACCTGTCCTGGCGCACCTTCCGCGACGGCCCCTGGTTCGGAGCCGTGCCCACCCTGACCGGCGCAGCGGGCGTCACGGACCGGCTGCGCCTGGGCACCCTGGTGACCTCGCCGAACTTCCGGCACCCGGTGACCCTCGCCAAGGAACTGATCACCCTCGACGACATCTCCGGCGGCCGGGTCACCCTCGGCATCGGCGCGGGCGGCACCGGCTTCGACGCCACCGCACTCGGCCAGGACCCGTGGACCCCGCGCGAGCGTGCCGACCGGCTCGCCGAGTTCATCCCGCTGCTCGACCGTCTGCTCAGCGAGGACTCCGTGTCCTACGAGGGCGACTTCTACTCGGCGCACGAGGCCCGCAACATCCCCGGCTGCCTCCAGCGGCCCCGGCTGCCCTTCGCGGTGGCCGCCACCGGACCGCGCGGCCTGAAGCTCGCCGCACGCCACGGGCAGGCGTGGGTGACCACCGGCGACCCGAAGCTGTACGAGAACGGCACACCCGAGCAGTCCCTCCAGGCCCTTCGCGGCCAGGTCGACAAGCTCACCGACGCCTGCGCGGCGCTCGGCCGGGAGGCGAGCACACTGGACAAGATCCTCCTCACCGGCTTCACCCCGGACCGCGGCCGCCCGCTCGAATCCCTCGACGCGTTCGTCGACTTCGCGGGCCGCCACCGGGAGCTCGGTTTCACGGAGCTCGTGATCCACTGGCCGATCCCCGACTCGGACTTCGCCGCCGAGCAGAAGGTCTTCGAGCAGATCGCCATGGAGGCACCGGCACAGCTGGGCTGAGACAGACGCACCGGGGCGGGTGGGGTCCGCCCTCGCGTCATCTATGTCTCACCTGTGTGGGCACCCGCACGGTCGTGCAGGCATATGCGGGAGAATGACCCGGTGACCTCAGCGACTCGAGAGCCCGAAACCCCGGCCGCCGACATACCGCCGCGCCTGATCGCCACTGATCTCGACGGCACCCTGCTGCGCGACGACAAGTCGGTGTCCCCCCGCACGGTCGCGGCCCTCGCCGCCGCCGAGGAGGCCGGTATCGAGGTCTTCTTCGTCACCGGCCGGCCGGCCCGCTGGATGGACGTCGTCAGCGACCACGTCCACGGCCACGGCCTCGCCATCTGCGGCAACGGCGCCGCGGTGGTCGACCTGCACGGTGGCCCCGGTGCCCACCGGTTCGTGAAAGTACGCGCACTGGCCCGGGAGAACGCGCTGGACGCCGTACGGCTGCTGCGCGAGGCGGCACCCGGCACGGTGTACGCGGTGGAGCAGACGTACGGCTTCTACCAGGAGCCGGACTACCCCAAGCTGCACATGGAGATCCCGGACAACCTCGCCCCCGCGGAGGAACTGCTTGCCGAGGGCGGCCCCGGTGCCGCCGAGCCGGTGCTGAAGATCCTCGCCTACCACCCCTCGATCGACCCGGACGCCTTCCTCACCCTCTCCCGCCTCACCATCGGTGACCGCGCCAACGTCACCCGGTCCAGCCCCAGCGCCCTGCTGGAGATCAGCGGCCCCGGAGTCTCCAAGGCCAGCACGCTCGCCCTGTGCTGCGCCGAGCGCGGGATCTCGCACGAACAGGTCGTCGCCTTCGGGGACATGCCCAACGACGTCGAGATGCTCACCTGGGCGGGACAGTCGTACGCGATGGGCAACGCCCACCCCGACGTGATCGCCGCGGCCTCGGGCCGGACCGTCGCCAACAACGACGACGGGGTGGCCGTTGTGATCGAGCGGATGCTGGAGCGGTTGTAGTTGCCGCTCCTGCCCGACTGACTCCCGCCCGCGCCCGAGGGGCGCGGGCGTCACCGTCCTCAGCGCGCCGCCACCAGCAACTCCGACTCCGCCTCCCGCTCGGCCATCCTCCGCAACGGCCCCTGCGCCCCCGCCAGCTCCGCGTAAGGGCCCCGCTGCACCACTCGTCCCTCGTCGAGTACGACCACCTCGTCCACCGACTCCAGTCCCGCCAGACGGTGCGTGATGAGGAGTGTCGTACGCCCCTCCGTGGCGGCCAGCAGATCGGCGGTGAGGGCGTCGGCCGTGGGCAGGTCGAGATGCTCGGCAGGCTCGTCCAGGACGAGGACGGGGAAGTCGGCGAGCAGCGCCCGGGCCAGCGCGAGCCGCTGACGCTGACCGCCGGACAGCCACGCCCCGTGTTCCCCCACCAGGGTGTCGAGTCCATCGGGCAGGCTCTCGGCCCAGTCGAGCAGGCGGGCCCGCCGCAGCGCGTCCCGCAGCTCGTCCTCGGTCGCGTCCTTCTTGGCGAGGAGCAGGTTCTCGCGCACCGAGCTGTCGAAGAGGTGGGCGTCCTGGGCGCACAGCCCCACCAGCCGCCGTACGTCGTCGCTGTGCAGCCCGTACGCATCCACACCGCCCAGGCTGTAAGTGCCGGCCTTCGCGTCCAGGAAACGCAGCAGCACCTGCGCGAGCGTCGTCTTGCCGGAACCGGAGGCGCCGACCACGGCGATCCTCCGGCCCTGCACGAGGGTCAGGTCGAGGCCCGCGAGGGCGTCCCGGTCCTGGCCCTCGTGCCGGGTGGTCAGCCCCTTGAGGACGACCGGGAACGGCGAAGCGGGCGCCTGCCGGGCGTGTCCCGGCTCCCGCACCGGCTCGGGCGCGTCCAGCACCTCGTGGACACGCTCCGCACTCCTGCGCACCCGCTGGCGGTACTGCACAGCGAGCGGCAGTCCGAGGACGGCCTCGAAGGCTGCCAGCGGGGTGAGCACGACGACGGCCATGGCGACCCCGCCGAGCCTCCCGGAACCGACCGCCTGGGCGCCGACAAGGGCGGCGGCGGTGACGGTCAGGCCGCAGATCAGAGCGGTGAGGCCGTCACCGAGTGCGGTGGCGGTGGCGGCGCGGGAGGCGATCCGGGTGAGGACGCCGTCGGCCCGCCGTGCCTGGGCGGTACGGGCGGGCAGGGCACCGGCGACGGTCAACTCCGCGGTCCCGGTGAGGAGATCGGTCACGCGGGTCGAGAGTTCCCCGCGGGCGGGGGCGAGCCTGCGCTCGGCGCGGCGGGCCACGGCTCCCGTGAGGAGCGGGACACCGACACCCGCGGCCAGCAGGCCCCCGGCGAGCGCGGCACCGGCCTCCGGCAGCAGCCAGGCCGTGAAACCTACGGAGGCCGCCGACACCACGACGGCGGCACCGGCAGGCAGCAGCCAGCGCAGCCAGTAGTCCTGGAGGGCGTCCACGTCGGAGACGAGCCGCGAGAGCAGATCACCGCGGCGGGTCGTGCGCAGTCCGGCGGGCGCCAGCCGTTCCAGGCGCCGGTACACGGCGACCCGGGTGTCGGCGAGCATGCGCAGCACGGCGTCGTGCGACACCAGCCGCTCCGCGTACCGGAACACGGCCCGCCCGATCCCGAAGGCGCGGGTCGCCGTCACGGCCACCATCAGATACAGCACGGGCGGCTGCTGCGAGGCCCGTGAGATCAGCCAACCGGAGGTGGCCATCAGTCCTACGGCGCTGGCGAGCGCGAGGCTGCCGAGCAGCAGCGCGAGCGCGAGCCGGCCTCGTCGGGGGCCGGACATGGCGCGCACGCGGGCAAGCACGCTGCGCGCCTCTGCCGACGGCTCGGTCGTCCCGGGCTCCGATGACGCGGGGCCACCGTCCTCGGCGACCGTGCGTGCCGTGGACGTCCTGACCATGGCGTCCGCAGGAGCCGGTGCCGTAGGCTCCGCCAGCCGCACCACCCGGTCCGCCACCGCGAGCAACGCCGGTCGATGCACCACCAGCAGCACCGTGCGTCCGGCCGCCAGCCGCCGTACCGCCGCCACGACCTCCGCCTCGGTGGCTCCGTCGAGCGCCGCAGTCGGCTCGTCGAGGAGCAGGACCGGCCGGTCCGCGAGGAACGCCCGGGCCAGCGCGAGCCGTTGCCGCTGCCCGGCGGAGAGTCCGGCCCCGTCCTCGCCGAGTACGGTGTCGACCCCCAGAGGAAGGGCGTCCACGAACTCCAACGCCCCCGCGTCCCCCAACGCCCGCCGCACCGCGGCCTCGTCGGCGTCAGGTCGTGCCAGCCTCACGTTCTCGGCGATCGTCCCGGCAAACAATTGGGGCCGCTGCGGCACCCATGCGACGCGTGACCGCCACTCCTCCAGGTCGGTCTCGGCGAGATCGGTTCCTCCGATCCTCACCCGCCCCTCGGCCGGCCGTACAAAGCCCAGCAGGACGTTCAGCAGCGTCGACTTGCCCGCCCCGCTGGGCCCGACCAGCGCCACCGTCTCCCCGGGCTCGACCTCGAAGGACAGGTCCGTGACGGCGTCCCCCGAGCGGCCGGGGTACCTGACCGTGACCTGCTCGAAGGCCAGCGCACCGGCGGGCGCCGCGGCCGTGCCCGATGCGGGTACCGGCGTCTCCAGCACCGAGAAGATCTCCTCGGCGGCCGCCAGTCCCTCCGCCGCCGCGTGGTACTGCGCGCCCACTTGGCGCAGCGGCAAATACGCCTCAGGAGCCAGGATGAGGATGACCAGGCCGTCGTACAGGTGCATCTCGCCATGGACGAGGCGCATCCCGATCGTCACGGCGACCAGCGCCACCGAGAGCGTCGACAGCAGCTCCAGGGCGAAGGAGGAGATGAAGGCGATCCGCAGGGTGCGCATGGTCGCCTGCCGGTACTCGCCGGTGATGCGCCGGATGGACTCGGCCTGCGCCTTGGCCCGGCCGAACACCTTCAGGGTCGGCAGCCCCGCGACGACGTCCAGGAAGTGCCCCGACAGTCGCGACAGCAGCCGCCACTGACGGTCCATCCGGGACTGGGTGGCCCAGCCGATCAGCACCATGAAGACCGGGATGAGGGGCAGGGTCCCGACGATGATGGCAGCCGAGACCCAGTCCTCGGTCACGATCCGCGCCAGCACCGCCACCGGCACGACCACCGCCAGCCCCAACTGCGGGAGATAGCGCGAGAAGTAGTCATCGAGGGCGTCGACTCCCCTGGTGGCGAGAGCGACGAGGGACCCCGTCCGCTGCCCGCTCAGCCACCCGGGCCCCAGCGCGGTGGCCCGCTCCAGCAGCCGTCCCCGCAGCTCCGACTTCACCGCCGCGCTCGCCCGGTGGGCCGCGAGCTCGGTGAGCCAGGAGACGAGTCCACGGCCGACCGCCACAGCCGCCAACAGCAGCAGGGGAGTCCGCAGTTCAGCGACCGGCAGGCCATGCTGGAACGCGCCCACCACGACCTCGGCGATGAGCATCGCCTGAGCGATGACCAGCAGGGCCCCGACGCCGCCCAGCCCGACGACGGCCACCAGGAAGAGGCGGGTGGCCCGGGTGTACCGGAGCAGACGCGGGTCGATCGGTCTCACGTGAAACACACCCTCTTCTCAAGGGGCACGTTTCACGTGAAACACGCCCCATATTGGGCTCAGTGCACGGCTTCGGCGATGTGCTGCGTGCCGATGCGCTTGCGGAACACCCAGTAGGTCCAGCTCTGGTAGAGCAGGACGATCGGTGTGGCGATCCCCGCGCACCAGGTCATGATCTTCAGGGTGTACGGGCTCGACGAGGCGTTGGTGACCGTCAGGTTCCAGTCCGTGTCGAGCGAGGACGGCATGACGTTCGGGAAGAGCGTCAGGAAGAGCATGGCCACGGCGGCCACGATGGTGACGCCCGACAGCGCGAACGACCAGCCCTCACGCCCGGCCTGGTTGGCCACCAGGGCGGCGACCAGCGCGGCCACAGCCACCACCAGCGCGACCAGGCTCTTGGCGTCCCCGCTGTCGACCTGCGTCCAGAGAAGGAAGACGGATGCCAGCGTGGCCGTGACGAGGCCGACCTTGGTCGCCAGCTTTCGCGCCCGTTCCCGGATGTCCCCGACGGTCTTCAGGGCCGTGAACACCGTTCCGTGGAAGGTGAACAGCGTCAGCGTCACCAGTCCGCCGAGCAGGGCGTACGGGTTGAGCAGGTCCCAGAAGGAACCGACGTACTCGAAGTGCTGGTCGATCTTCACCCCGTGCACGATGTTGCCGAAGGCCACACCCCACAGGAACGCGGGAATGAGTGAGGTCCAGAAGATCGCGGTCTCCCAGTTCCGCTGCCAGTTCTCCTCGGGCCGCTTGGCCCGGTACTCGAAGGCGACACCCCGGACGATCAGGCAGACCAGGATGACCAGCAGCGGCAGGTAGAACCCGGAGAAGAGCGTGGCGTACCAGTCGGGGAAGGCGGCGAAGGTCGCGCCGCCCGCCGTCAGGAGCCACACCTCGTTGCCGTCCCAGACGGGTCCGATGGTGTTGATCAGGACACGCTTCTCGACCCGGTTGCGGGCGAGCAGCCTGGTGAGGACACCGACCCCGAAGTCGAAGCCCTCCAGGAAGAAGTAGCCGGTCCACAGGACGGCGATGAGCACGAACCAGACGTCGTGAAGTTCCATGACTCGATCTCCCTCGGCCTAGTACGAGAAGGCCATCGGCTTGTCGGCGTCACGGGTGTCGCCGCCGATCTTCGTTGGCGGGTTGAGGTCGGCCTCGGTGAGCTCGGGCGGACCGGCCTTGACGTACTTCACGAGCAGCTTGACCTCGACGACGGCGAGGATGGCGTACAGGGCCGTGAAGGTGATCATCGAGATGAGGACCTCGGCCTGGGAGACGCCGGGGGAGACCGCGTGCCGGGTCTGCAGGACGCCGTAGACCACCCATGGCTGGCGGCCCATCTCGGTGAAGATCCAGCCCCACGAGTTGGCGATCAGGGGGAAGCCCAGGGTCCAGATCGCCGCGAGCCAGTAGAGCCTGCCGAGCTTGGGGCTGAGGGCCTTGTTCTTGAAGAGGACCAGATGCGGCACCTCGTCGTCGGCGACCCTCAGGTGCTGCGGGAGCATGAACTTCTTGCGGGTCAGCCAGAGTCCGGCGAGGCCGATGGCGAAGGACGTCATGCCGAAGCCGATCATCCAGCGGAACGCCCAGAAGGTGACGGGGATGTTGGGACGGTAGTCGCCCGCCCCGTACTTCTGCTGCTCGGCCTTGTTCACGTCGTTGATGCCGGGGATGTACGAGGTGAAGTCGTCGTTGGCCAGGAAGGACAGCAGGCCCGGGATCTCGATGGCCACGCTGTTGTGGCCCTTCTCCACGTCGCCGTAGGCGAAGATCGAGAACGGGGCGGCGTCCTGGCCGTCCCACAGCGCTTCGGCGGCCGCCATCTTCATCGGCTGCTGCTTGAACATGACCTTGCCGAGGGTGTCACCGCTGATGGCGGTGAGCATGCCGGCGATGACCACGGTGACGAGGCCCAGCCGCAGCGAGGTCTTCATCACGGGGATGTGCTTCCTGCGGAACAGGTGGAAGGCCGCGATACCGACCATGAACGCGCCTCCGGTCAGGAAGCACGCGCTGAGCGTGTGGAAGGCCTGGGCGAGTGCGGTGTTCTGGGTCAGCACCGCCCAGAAGTCGGTGAGTTCGGCGCGTCCCCTCGCCTTGTTGATCCGGTAGCCGACCGGGTGCTGCATCCAGGAGTTGGCCGCGAGGATGAAGTACGCCGACAGGATCGTGCCGATCGAGACCATCCAGATGCAGGCCAGGTGGATCTTCTTGGGCAGCTTGTCCCAGCCGAAGATCCACAGGCCGATGAAGGTGGACTCGAAGAAGAAGGCGATCAGGGCCTCGAAGGCGAGCGGGGCACCGAAGACGTCACCGACGAAGCGCGAGTAGTCGGACCAGTTCATGCCGAACTGGAACTCCTGCACGATGCCGGTGACCACACCCATCGCGATGTTGATCAGGAAGAGCTTGCCCCAGAACTTGGTGGCCCTGAGGTACCGCTCGTTCTCCGTACGCACCCAGGCGGTCTGGAGGCCGGCCGTGAGGGCGGCCAGCGAGATCGTCAGGGGGACGAACAGGAAGTGGTAGACGGTGGTGATGCCGAACTGCCAGCGCGCCAGGGTCTCCGGCGCCAGAGCCAGGTCCACGTCGCCGCTCCTTACCTCACAGGCTCGGGAACAAATGCTTGCAAAGTGAAGCGCTTGTGAACGCGTTCACATTCACAAGCAATTATGACGCATGGCAGTTCGACACGGGATGGGTGGGGGGTCCCTGGACGGGTCCGATAGGTCACACCTGAAGGGACCGATCGGCCCCTGGCGCACGACGGGCCGGGGTTTCACGTGAAACCCCGGCCCGCAGCGGCCTCTCAGCAGCGCGTCACAGCTCCTTGCGGAAGCCCTCTGCCACCTTCAGGAAGATGTCGTTCGCCTCGGCCTCCCCGACCGTCACGCGCACACCCTCGCCCGCGAAGGGCCGCACGACCACACCGTGCTGCTCGCAGGCCGCGGCGAAGTCGACCGTGCGCTCCCCCAGCCGCAGCCACACGAAGTTGGCCTGGGTCTCGGGCACCGTCCAGCCCTGCGCTCGCAACCCCTCCACCACACGGTTGCGCTCACAGACCAGCGAGCCGACCCGACCCAGCAGCTCGTCCTCGGCCCGCAGCGAGGCGATCGCCGCCTCCTGTGCCAGTTGGCTCACCCCGAAGGGCACCGCCGTCTTGCGCAGCGCCGCGGCCACCGGCTCGTGGGCGATCGCAAAGCCGACCCGGAGGCCCGCGAGGCCGTATGCCTTGGAGAAGGTGCGCAGCACACAGACGTTCGGCCGCGTGCGGTACAGCTCCACGCCGTCCGGCACCTCGGGGTCGCGGATGAACTCTCGGTAGGCCTCGTCCAGCACCACCAGCACGTCACTCGGCACCCGGTCGAGGAAGCGTTCCAGCTCGGCCCGCTGCACGACCGTGCCCGTCGGGTTGTTGGGGTTGCAGACGAAGATCAGCCGGGTCCGCTCGGTGATCGCGTCGGCCATCGCGTCCAGGTCGTGCACATCGCCCGCCGTCAGCGGTACCCGCACCGAGGTGGCACCACTGATCTGCGTGATGATCGGGTACGCCTCGAAGGACCGCCACGCGTAGATCACCTCGTCGCCCGGTCCCGAGGTCGCCTGGATCAGCTGCTGGGCGACGCCGACGGAGCCGGTGCCGGTGGCCAGATGCGAGAGCGGAACGCCGAAGCGCTCGGAGAGCTCGTTCATCAGGCCCGTGCAGGCCATGTCCGGGTAGCGGTTGAAGGAGGAGACGGCGGCCGTCACCGTCTCCAGCACGCCCGGCAGCGGCGGATAGGGGTTCTCGTTGGAGGACAGCTTGTAGGCCACGGGACCGCCGGCAGCGGCGGGCTTGCCCGGCTTGTACGTGGGGATACCCTCCAGCTCGGCACGCAGCTTGGGGCTTGTCTCGCTCACCGCAGTCCTCCTCATGACCACCGACGCATGGCGGCCGACTCCGGCAGCCGGCTCCAATACTGCTCACCTTATGAGGATTGGGCTCCGCTGCGTACAGGTGAGAGCGAACCCCGTCAGCCTCACAGGCATCAAGGGCATCACCGTACGAAGACAGACGAATCACGGGGGCGCGGTCACATATATCTATGCGCCGGTGGCTCGCGCCGTAGCGCGCATCACCCGTGAAGGTGAGTTGAGACCTCTTCGAAACATCGGGGACTCGGCAGGCCCATGCGTGCAGACAAGTTACGTAGTGCCATTGGATCGTTTAACTGGCTTTGTTTCACAGGCAGTTGTCCCTAAATGACCTTGCAGAAACGTGCCTGTCAACGCGTGCATATGCGTCCGCCCTACCCCACCGCATGAGCCCTACTATCGGCTCGCCATGACAGCAGCAGGGAAGCACCAGGTGAGCCGCGCGGAAACCTCACGTCGAGGCAGTCGGCCGGGCCGGGCGGGCATCAGAGACGTGGCCGCCGCCGCCGGAGTCTCCATCACGACCGTCTCCGACGCCCTGAACGGCAAGGGCAGGCTCCCGGACGCCACCCGCCGCCACGTCAGGGAGGTCGCCGACCGACTGGGCTACCGGCCCTCGGCGGCGGCCAGAACCCTCCGTACCGGCAAGTCGGGCCTCATCGGCCTGACGGTGACGACGTACGGGGATGAACCTTTCACCTTCACCGAGTTCGCGTACTTCGCCGAGATGGCGCGGGCCGCCACCTCGGCCGCGCTCGCCCGCGGCTACGCCCTCGTCATCCTGCCGGCGACCTCGCGCCACGACGTGTGGTCGAACGTCGCCCTGGACGGCACGGTGGTCATCGACCCGTCCGACCAGGACCCGGTCGTCAGCGAGCTGGTCCGGCAGGGGCTGCCGGTGGTCTCCGACGGCCGCCCGGCCGGCGCGCTCCCGGTCACGGCCTGGGTCGACAACGACCATGAGGCCGCCGTACTCGGCATCCTCGACCACCTGGCCGACGCCGGCGCCCGCCGAATCGGCCTGCTGACCGGGACGACGACGGACACCTACACCCACCTGTCGACCACCGCGTATCTGCGCTGGTGCGAGCGGGTGGGCCAGGACCCGGTCTACGAGGCCTATCCGGCGCACGATCCGTGCGCGGGCGCCGTGGCCGCCGACCGGCTGCTCGCCCGCCCGGACCGACCGGATGCCGTCTACGGCCTGTTCGACCCGAACGGCACCGACCTGCTGGCCGCCGCCCGCCGCTACGGGTTGCGCGTCCCGGACGACCTGCTGATCGTCTGCTGCAGCGAGTCCACCGTGTACGCCAGCACCGAGCCGCCCGTCACCACACTCTCCCTCAAGCCCCGCCACATCGGCACAGCCGTGATCCAGCTCCTCATCGACGCCATCGAAGGGGTCGAATCGGACCAACCGGTCGAGCAGGTGATACCGACCGAGCTGATCGTGCGCACCTCGTCCCAGCGGCGGGCCCCGCGCACGACGGTCAGCCCGCCGCGATCGCCCGAGGAGAAGTAGCGGGGCGGCGGCCGGGCCAGGGCCAAGCCCGGCCCAATCGGGGCGAATGCCGCGGTGGACAGGAGTCTTGCTCCGATTCACCACCCCTGGGTCATCACATGGCGCGATCCGCATTCCTATGATGGGCCCACGACACCGCGGGCCGCTGCGACCAGGCAGTCCGAAGCGGTGCAGATGCGGCGCGATGGTGGAGGGGTCTGATGACTCAGGGGGCCGGTCAGGGACCCGAGGTGGAGCGCACAGCGGTGCTGCGCGACTTCCGGGTGCCCGCGTACGTCAACGAGACCGGTCCGTACGGCCACAGCACGCACCCCGGCGACGTAGTCCCCGCCCCTGAGGATGCCTACCCGGAGGGGTACACCCCCACCGAGCAGGACCTGCCCGTCATCAACCACGATGACGGGGTCCAGGCCGCGGCCGACCCCACCGATCCGGCGGCGGACGGCCCCGGCCCGCTCTTCGTCGTCGGCGACGTCCACGGCTACCTCGACGAACTGATGGCCGCACTCCACGAGAAGGGCCTGGTCGACGTCGCGGGCAACTGGTGCGCGGGCACCGCCCGGCTGTGGTTCCTCGGCGACTTCACCGACCGCGGCCCCGACGGGATCGGCGTCATCGACCTCGTGATGCGGCTGTCCGCGGAGGCCGCGGCGGCCGGCGGCTACTGCAAGGCCCTCATGGGCAACCACGAGCTGCTGCTGCTCGGCGCCAAGCGGTTCGGCGACACCCCCGTCAACTCCGGCGCGGGCACCGCCACCTTCCAGGCGGCCTGGCTGCTCAACGGCGGGCAGAAGACCGACATGGACCGCCTCCAGGATCACCACCTGCAGTGGATGTCCCGCCTCGACGCCGTCGAGGAGGTGGACGGGCACCTGCTCGTGCACTCCGACACCACCGCCTATCTCGACTACGGCGACTCGATCGAGGCGGTCAACGACACCATCCGCGAGACCCTCACGCGCAATGACGCGGACGAGGTCTGGGACCTGTTCCGCAAGTTGACCAAGCGCTTCTCCTTCCGCGACGAAGGCGGCGCCGACCACGTGCGCTCCCTCCTCGACACGTACGGCGGCAGCCGTATCGTTCACGGCCACAGCCCGATCCCCTATCTGCTCGGCGAAGTGGGCTCCGAGGACGACAAGGAGGAATCCGGTCCGGTGGTCGAGGGGCCGCACCTCTACGCCGACGGGCTGGCCATCGCCATGGACGGCGGGGTGACCATGGCCGGAAAGCTGCTGGTCCAGCAACTGCCCCTGGATATCTGAACCTTCGTTGGACATACGTTCACCCATGACGGACCGACCGTCGACCGCGCAGGCCAGAGGCCAATTTCTGGAAACCCCCTGTCACCCTGTGCCGTGACCGCTCTACCATCTGCTTATCCGTAGCAGGCTCCCCTCCGTTTCTGCCCGACGGCTCGTTGGCATGCGAGCCCCAAGCCCTACGGAGCATCGGGGGATGCACATGAACAGCGTTCCGCAGCACCTGCACAGCGAGGACCGCCAGGAGTACGAGCGGATCCTCGATGAGGCGCTGCGCTCCGCACCACACCGTCCCGAACTGGCCGCTGTCGGACAGCGGCTGAATCCCGAACAGCTGCGCACCATGGCGCTCAACGCCACCGCACTCATCACGGCGGCCGCGGCGACCGAGTACCAGCACTACGTGAAGGTCCGCGAGGAACAGCGCCGCCCGGCGACGCCGTCCACCCTGTCGTCCGTGCACGAACCCGGCCCCGCCGACTCGGGCACGGGTGCGATGGGGCTCGCCACCACCATGGGAGAGGTCGCCGAGACCGCCGGTGCGGGCGCCGTCGCCGTCGCCGCCGTTCTGACACCTGTCCTCGCCGGCATAGCCGCGGCGATCTTCCTGCTCGTGGGCTACATCCTCCAGATGCTCAGCCCACCGCCGGCGTTCGCCCACGCCATGATCACCATCGGCTGGGTGTTCGGCGCCCTGACCGCCGCGGCGATCCTGGTCGCCGCCGGCGGCCTGCTGATCACCGCACTGCACAACCGGCCCTCGCCGGACGCGGGGTACGGCGAGCTGAGTGAGGAGGTGGCACGGGCTAGGGACGCCTGGCGCGAGGCCCTGCTGGAACGCGGGCTCCTCCCCTTCCTCAGAGACGCCCTGGCCGATCCCGGCACCGCGGCACTGCACCGCGCGGCACCACCCGCACCGACCAGCCGGATGCCGCACCTCGGCTACGACCGCCCGGGCTTCAGCAGCCCGGACGACGGTGCCTCCGGTGCCCGCCCGAGCTTCACCAGCCCGGACTACACCAGCCCGGACTTCGGGGGGCCGGAACACCAGCCGGAATGACACCCGGCACAGCCCCTCGGCTTGCGCCCCCACCACGGGGAGCGCAAGCCGAAGACCCGGCCGCCGGCCACCCGACGGTTCGCCCAGGTCCGTCGCCGATTCGCCTACGTCAGTCGACGACCGGCCAATACACGCGATTGCCCGCCGCCGGGAACTCCTTCGACTTCTGGGCCATGCCCTCCTCGATCTCTTCCTGACCGGACAATTCGGCGTCGAGATCATGGCTTGTGGAAAGAGGAGTTCTCCGTCTACTCTCTGCCCCTCATTTTTCGACTCTGGGGGGGGTACATGCCAACGGGGAAATCACCGACGAGACCAGCGAGCGTCCTCATGCTCGGGGCACTGCTGGCTGGATCAGTGTGTGTGAGCGCCTGCGGTGCGGATCGGGAGCCGAGTGCCTCAGCACGGTCTCCGCAGGCAAATGCCTCCGCCCCGCAGACTAGGCGTTCCCTGAGTGTGAGCGAACTCAAGACCCTCACCTTCCGGGAGGGTGAGGTGCCCCAGGCATACGAGGGTGCGATCCCCGTCCGCGACGTTACGGCAGAGACCGGCTACTCGACGTTCCCTCCTGTCTCGGACTCGGCATGCGAGCAGGTCTTGGATATCAACGACGCCGAGGAAGCGTCCTCTGTCGTGGTTCAGACCTTCAATTGGAAGGACAACATCTTCCCCGGCGGATCGACTCTCGCCGCATACAAGGGAGCAGAAGCACAAAGCGCCTTCAAACGACTTGGCGAGGGGCTCAAGGCGTGCAGAGCTTTCACTGGGACCAGCTATGCCGGCAAGTACCGATCGAAGCTGGCAGTTGAGAGCTCACCTCGCGTCGGGGACGAGGCCGTGCGGTACGGCCTTGAGTCTCCGATGGACGACGGCCGCGTCCACCACGAAGACCACGTGGTGGTCCGGGTGGGCAGCGTCATCGCAGCATTCACCGCGATGGAAATCGACAAACAGGCAGCCTTCCCACCTGATCTGATCACAAAGCAGGTCGAACGCCTGCAGAACGCTCAACGGTAGTGATCAGAGGGCGGTGTTCCGGTGGCACCACACCGCGGAGCACGAGGATGCCCGCCTGGTCGGCGGCAGCCACCCAAGTCGGGAACTCTGACCGGGGCCGGTCGTACAGCTCCTGGTCGGGGACGGTGCTGATGGCGCCCTGGCTCAGTGCTCTCGCTGTCATGGGGTCAGTCTGCCCGCCGAGGGACCGAGGAGCTGCTTACTGAACCCCCGCAGAAGCGGGGCCCCGGAGCTTCGGGGCCCCACCCCCCGGTTCTCAGTCCGCCATGGGCAGGTACACCTTGTTCCCGCTCGCCGCGAACTCCTTCGACTTCTGCAGCATCCCCTCAGCGATCTCCTCCGGCGTCGCTCCCTCAGCCGCTGCGCCCCCGAACCGCTCGGTGATGCTTTGGCTGATCTTCATCGAGCAGAACTTCGGCCCGCACATGGAGCAGAAGTGAGCCGTCTTGGCCGGTTCGGCCGGGAGGGTCTCGTCGTGGAACTCCCGGGCCGTGTCGGGGTCGAGGGCCAGGTTGAACTGGTCCTCCCAGCGGAACTCGAAGCGGGCGTCGGAGAGGGCGTCGTCCCACTCCTGGGCGCCGGGGTATCCCTTGGCGAGGTCGGCCGCGTGGGCGGCGATCTTGTAGGTGATGACACCCGTTTTTACGTCGTCCCGGTTGGGCAGGCCCAGGTGCTCCTTGGGCGTGACGTAGCAGAGCATCGCGGTGCCCCACCAGGCGATCATCGCGGCGCCTATGCCGGAAGTGATGTGGTCGTAGGCCGGCGCGACGTCGGTGGTCAGCGGGCCGAGCGTATAGAACGGAGCTTCATCGCAGATCTCCTGCTGAAGGTCGATGTTCTCCTTGATCTTGTGCATCGGGACGTGTCCCGGGCCCTCGATCATGGTCTGTACGTTGAAACGCTTCGCGATCCGGTTGAGTTCCCCGAGTGTGCGCAACTCCGCGAACTGTGCCTGGTCGTTGGCGTCAGCGATCGAGCCCGGCCTGAGACCGTCGCCCAGCGAGTACGTGACGTCGTAGGCCGCGAGGATCTCGCACAGTTCCTCGAAGTTCTCGTACAGGAACGACTCCTTGTGGTGCGCCAGGCACCACGCCGCCATGATCGAGCCGCCACGCGAGACGATGCCCGTCTTCCGGTTGGCCGTCAGGGGTACGTACGGCAGGCGTACGCCCGCGTGGACCGTCATGTAGTCCACGCCCTGCTCGGCCTGCTCGATGACCGTGTCCTTGTAGATCTCCCAGGTCAGATCCTCGGCGCGGCCGTCGACCTTCTCCAGAGCCTGGTAGAGCGGCACCGTGCCGATGGGGACGGGGGAGTTGCGCAGCACCCACTCGCGGGTGGTGTGGATGTTGCGGCCGGTGGACAGGTCCATGACCGTGTCCGCGCCCCACCGGGTCGCCCAGGTCATCTTCTCGACCTCCTCCTCGATGGAGGAGGTCACCGCGGAGTTGCCGATGTTGGCGTTGACCTTCACCAGGAACCGCTTGCCGATGATCATCGGTTCGATCTCCGGGTGGTTGACGTTCGCCGGCAGCACCGCGCGGCCCGCCGCGATCTCCTCACGGACGACTTCGGCAGATACGTTTTCCCGGATGGCCACGTACTCCATCTCCGGTGTGATCTCACCGCGGCGGGCGTAGGCGAGCTGCGTGACCGCCCTGCCGTCACGGCTACGTCGCGGCTGACGCGACCTCCCCGGGAAGACGGCGTCGAGGTTACGGAGGCCACCCCGCGGTGAGGTGTGCTTGATCCCGTCGTCCTCGGGGCGCACGGGACGACCGGCGTACTCCTCGGTGTCCCCGCGGGCGATGATCCAGTTCTCCCGCAGCGGCACAAGGCCCCGGCGGACGTCCGTCTCGGTGAGCGGATCGGTGTACGGGCCCGAGGTGTCGTACAGAGTGACCGACTGCCCGTTGGTGAGGTGCACCTGGCGGACCGGCACCCGCAGATCGGGGCGCGAGCCCTCGACGTACGCCTTGTGCCAGCCGATGGACTTCCCGGCCTCTCCGTCGAGCTGGTCGTCGTTCTGCTCGGAGGCAGGCGTGCGCGCGTCCTTGATGGTCATGAGACCTACTCCCTACGCCGGCATTACCCGGTAACAGGTTCGGCGGTCGACGCAGCGGTTTCCGTCTGCCGACGTTTCGTGGGGAACGTCACTCGCTTGAAAGGACGTTCCACGTGAAACATCGCTGGGACGGAGGTCAGCGCCCTCTCAGCCCGGTGCTCCGAGCTCCCGCGTGTACAAAGTGGCTCCACGCTAGCGTCAATTCGGGCGCGGTGAACAGAGGGCCCCTGTCGTTCTTGCGATGATCGGTCGGTGACCACGACGCATCAGCCCCCGTACCCGCCTCCCGAGCCTCCGCGCCGACCGGGCTCCGGAAACGGCCCTGGGCACGGCCCTGGCAGCGGATCCCGCGGTGGCTTCGGAGACGGCGGGTCCGGTGGGGCCGGCGGCTGGCACGAGCATGAGCGAGAGCACAGTGGCGGGCATGGCGGCGGTTACGACTACGGCCGAGGTCAGGGCGCGAGCCACGGGGCCCAAGGCGGTGGTGGCGGTCTGGGTGGCGGTGGTGGTCATCGCGGCGACGGGCACGGTCCCGGTGACGGGCACGGGCACGGTTCCGGTGAAGGGCACGAGAGCGGGCCCGGCTCCGGCGGTGGGCACGGTCACTCGCACAGTCATAGCCATGGCCCGGCGACTCCCGTCTCCAAGCACCTGCGCAAGGTCATCGCGGCGATCCTCATCCCGTTCGGCGTAGCCGTGGTGGTGGGGCTCGGGGTGCTGTGGCCCGGTGGTGCCCCGGCGCACGAACGCACCGGGGTCGGCTTCGACCGGCAGACCCAGCAGGCCACGGTCACCAAGGTCGTGAGCGTGAGCTGCAAGTCGGTGAACGCCTCGGGGGAGACCCCGACCGGGGACACCTCCACCCCGGAGGGCTCGTCCGCCGAGCAGCAGGCGAACGGCACCTGCAAGAAGGCGACGATCCGGGTCGACACCGGCGACGACAAGGGCCGTACCTTCACGGAAATCGTCCAGCCGGACCAGTCGCGGCAGTTGCACGAGGGCGAGAAGGTCGTGGTCGCCTACGAGCCCTCCGCCCCCAGGGATCTCCAGTACTCGGTCACCGACGTGAACCGCCGGATTCCGATGGCCGTGCTTGCCGGCATCTTCGCGCTCGCCGTCGTGGTCGTCGGGCGCATGCGCGGAGTCATGGCACTGGTCGCCCTGGCCATCAGTTTCATGGTGCTGAACTTCTTCGTCCTGCCCGCGATCCTCCAGGGCTCGAACCCGCTGCTCGTGGCGGTGGTCGGGTCGAGCGCCATCATGCTGATCGCCCTTTACATGTGCCACGGGTTGTCTGCCCGCACCTCCGTGGCCGTACTGGGCACACTGATCTCCCTGGTGCTGATCGGCATCCTCGGCTCGGTGTTCATCGACTGGGCCGCGCTCACCGGCAACACCGACGACAACACCGGGCTCATCCACGGCCTGTACCCGTCGATCGACATGAGCGGTCTGCTGCTCGCCGGCGTCATCATCGGCTCCCTCGGCGTCCTGGACGACGTGACGGTCACGCAGACCTCGGCGGTGTGGGAGCTGCACGAAGCCAACCCGGCGATGGGATGGCGCGGGCTGTACCGCGCGGGTATCCGGATCGGCCGCGACCACATTGCGTCCGTGGTCAACACGCTGGTCCTCGCCTACGCGGGCGCCGCGCTGCCGCTGCTGCTGCTCTTCTCCATCGCCCAGTCCAGCGTGGGGAACGTCGCCAACAGCGAGCTGGTGGCTGAGGAGATCGTGCGCACGCTGGTCGGCTCGATCGGCCTCGTCGCCTCTGTACCGGTCACGACGGCCCTCGCGGCCCTGGTGGTCTCGGCCGACCGGCCGGGAGCGGAGGCTGCTGCGGCGGCGTCAGCGCCCGTACCGGCGACGAGTGCGAGCGCGGGCACGGCCGACAGTCGGCCGGCAACGGGACGCGGTGGGAAGGGTCGGCGGCGCAGGCGCTGAGAGGAGCCCAGGGGGCGGGCCGGGGCTCTGCCTCACGGTTCCGAGTTCCGGTTCGGGTCCCGGTGTCCGGGACAGGAGATACAGCCCGACGGGGAGCAGACAGGCCAGGATGGAGGCCGCGTCCACGCCGCCCATGAACGGGTTCATCAGCGACAACAGCACCCAGGGCAGGAAGGCGCCGGGCAGCGCGGCGGCGGAGGTCGAGGACGACGACGGTGAAGGTCGGCCACTGCTCCCGAGCTACGGTTCCACTGCCCTGAGGCTCCCGGCTCTTATGAGGAAACCCGCTCGCCATAGGACATGTGCGCACACACGCGCTGCATCACGCCACATCCGCTCTCACACCGCCCTGGTCCCACGAGCACGGGCAGCCCGCCGCTTTGTCGTTCCCGCGGCGCCCACGCCCCCGATGGCCGGCCCCGGCCGTCACGACCGGCAGCGCCGCCCACCTCGGCAGAAGCATCACGAGCACCGACCCGCTCCGAACCTCCAGCGAGCCGGGTCGCGCCGCCGTCCCGCTGTGAGTGTGATCGGTCATCCTCACCCTGCCCGATCCACTCCGGCATCCTGATCGGTGGGGAAAGCCTCGCCATACCCCACGCCCAGTGACCTCGGCCCGCAGCCCCGGCACCCGCCCTGCTCCGGCGGCCCCAACCCAGGCAGAAGCGTTCCTGCAGCCTCCCGCACCACGATGAAGCGTTGCGGCACCTCGCCGCCGAAGGCATCAGCCCGCGCTCTGCTCCTCCGCCAGGATCCGGTCCAGCGCCTCGTCGAGATGGGTGTCGAAATCGGCCAGCGCGGCCTCCTGACCCAGCGGCACCAGCTTGTCGGTGCGGTCGAGGAAGGCGATGATCGGCGCCGTCGAAGAGCGGAACAGGGCCTGGTCGCCGCCGACCTGAAGCCTGATCAGGACATCGCCCAGCAGGTCGGAACCGGCGGGTGAGACCCGTACATCACCCTCCCCGCAGGGCCGGCCCACCCCGTCGATCAGCAGCTCGCGGCCGAATGCCCAGGTCACCGGGGCATCACCCGGGAGATGGAAGGTCAGCCGGACGGCGTAGGGATCGCAGGCCTCGTAGCGCAGCTCCACCGGAATACGGAAGGAGAGATCCTCCGACACGAGAAAGCTCATCATGACCTCTGCCTGTACGGACTCGCGCATCGCCTACCCCGTCATCTGCCTTCGTCGGCCGAAATGATCCCATCTGACACTGGTGGCATCTTGCTGAACGTGCACGACAGATCACAAGGAGTGAATTTTCAGATACTGATAGAGATCGCGAGTGATCCCATGAGACGCCCCATTTCCTCTTGCAGTTGCTGGGTGGCGGCCAGCAACCGGTCCGCCTGATGAGCGGGCAACGAGATAGCCATCGTTGCCGCAGCGTTACCCACCGTGATCGGAATCGCCGCGCACACCGTCCCCAGCGCGTACTCCTGACGCTCGATCACCGGTCCCATCCGCGCGCTCCGTTCGAGACGCCGGAGCAGGCTGTGGCCGTCGCGCACGGTGTACGGCGTGATGGACTGCACGGGGTACCGGTCGAGGTGGTCGCGCCGGGCCTCGTCGTCGAGCTGGGCCAGCAGACACTGCCCGATGGCGTGGGCGTGCCCGGTTTCCCGAAAGTCGGCCCACTCCTCGACCGCAGGGATTCCGGGGCTGTCGGAGACGCAGAGGACCTCGATCTCGCCGTCGCGGTACTGGGCGTAGTAGACCGGAACGCCGATCTGGTCGCGCCAGTGCGCGAGCGCCTCGACAACGGTGCTGCGACGTTTCTGCTCGGCTCCGTTGCTGCTGAGCCGTTCGGCCGCCTCCCCGAGGAAGAACAGACCCTTGTCGCGGCGCAGATAGCCCTCGTGCACGAGGGTGCGCAGCAGGTGGTACGTCGTGGGCAGCGCAAGCCTCGTCTCGCGGGCGAGTTGTTTGGCGGGAGCGCCGTGCTCGTGCTCCGCGACGGATTCCAGCAGGCGCATCGCACGCTGGACAGATCCGATCAGGGTCGCGGAATGGGCCTGTTCGGGCGGTTCGGAGGAGGGCGCCATCTGCCGCTGGACGGGGGCCGACGGCCGTACCGGAGTCGTCGGCCGTGCGGGCGCGGAGGGTTGAACGGGAGCGGATGGCCGTACGAGAGCGGACGCCTGTACCGGAGCTGCCGGCAGGGCGGGAGCTACCGGACCTCCAGGGGCCGTCGGTCGTACTGACGCCGTCGGCTGTGTCGGAGCCGTCGTCGAGCGGGCGTCGATCTGTGCGGGTGCGGTGTCAACCGTGGCCAAGGGTCACTCCCGGAGCGCGAGGGGGGCAGCCCGTGCGGGGAACACGGGAGGGGGTGTACTCCGCTCGCGGGGTCGTCCCCGCGTCGAGTTCCGGACTTTAACGGTCTGCCACCGCACGTATACGGCCCGTCCGGAAAACTTCCCCCGCCCGAGGGAACAGTGGATTCCTGTTACCGCTCGCCCCGCCCGCTCCGGTCGCTCACCAGTCGCTGCGCGACGAGGAGCTCGACATGAACTTCCGTACGACGTAGACGAGTCCGCCGACCAGCGCCACGAAGACCAGCAGCTTGAAGAGCAGGCCGATGACGAAGCCGACGACCGTGGCTATCAGTCCGCCGAACACGACCAGGGCGATGACCGGCACCGCGATCCACTTCACCCACCACGGCAGCCCCGCGAAGATCTCTCCCATCGCATTTACCTCTCTGAAGTCCGGCACCGTCCGGCCCCTCTGGTACCGGATCCACCAATGTCCTGCACTCGATGCTAGAGCCGGGAGGTACCGCTGCGGGGGCCTCGCACCCCTTGTCCTCCCCTGACTGATCCCCTAGGGAACCCCGAGGCCGCAGGTCAGCTCTCCGGGGGAGAGAAGACCACCATGACCCTGAGATCCTCGCTGATGTGGTGGAACTTGTGCGCGACTCCGGCCGGCACGTACACCACGCTGCCACGCGCCACCTGGGTGGTCTCCATGCCCACGGTGATCGCCGCGCGTCCGCTGACCACGAGGTAGACCTCGTCCTGGTGGTGCGGCTGCTGGGGGTCCTGCGCGCCCGCGTCGAGTGCGTACAGGCCGACGGACATGTTCCGCTCACGCAGGAACTGCAGGTAGGCGCCGTCGTTGGCGGCGCGCTCCGCCTCCAGTTCATCCAACCGGAATGCCTTCATCGACTTGGTCCGCCTTCGTCAGTGCCCGTAACCGATCTCTTCTGCCACGATCAGACACATGAAGAATTTCCTAGTCAAGATGATCGCCAACGCCGGCGCTCTGGCGGTCGCCGTCTGGCTGCTCGACAAGATCACCCTGACCGGTGACAGCACCGGCAAGAAGGTCTGGACGCTGATACTCGTCGCCCTGGTCTTCGGCCTGGTGAACTTCCTGGTCAAGCCGGTCGTGAAGCTCCTGACCTTCCCTCTGTTCATCCTGACGCTCGGTCTGTTCACACTGATCGTCAACGCGCTGATGCTCCTGCTGACCTCGTGGCTCGCCGACAAGCTCGACCTGAGCTTCCACGTCGAGGGATTCTGGACCGCCGTTCTGGGCGGCCTGATCATCTCGCTCGTGTCCTGGGCCCTGCACGTCGTCCTGCCCGACGAGGACTGAGGAGGCATGACCTACCGCGTCTGCTTCGTCTGCACGGGCAACATCTGCCGTTCCCCGATGGCCGAGTCGGTCTTCCGCGCCCGCATGGCGGAAGCCGGCCTGGAGGGACTGGTCGAGGTCGACAGTGCGGGTACGGGCGGCTGGCACGAGGGCGACGGCGCCGACCCGCGCACCGTGTCCGTCCTGGAGGAGCACGGCTATGACGGCGCCCATACGGCCCGGCAGTTCCAGCCCTCCTGGTTCTCCCGCCTCGACCTCGTCATCGCCCTCGACGCCGGCCACCTGAAGGCACTGCGACGCCTCGCTCCCACCCCGGAGGACGCCGGGAAGGTACGGCTGCTGCGTTCGTACGACCCCGCCGCGGGCGACGACCTCGACGTTCCGGACCCGTACTACGGGGGCCTGGACGGCTTCGAGGAGTGCCTTGAGATGGTGGAGGCGGCGAGCGAGGGTCTGCTCGCCGAGGTGCGGGAGCAGACGGAAGGACGGGTGGCATGAGCGACAGCGCTACGGACCAGGGGGAAGGCACGCGCGCGGTACGGGCCGGACTGCCCGAGGCGGTGAAGAACGAGCCGACCCTGCCCGGCCCGGTTTTCGCCGCCCACTTCCATCTGCCCGGCGAGGTCGACGGCCCCTACACCTACGGCCGCGACACCAACCCCAGCTGGAGCCTGCTGGAACGAGCCATCGGCGAGCTGGAGGCGCCCGGGGAGGACGGCGTGGAGACACTGGTCTTCGCCTCGGGCATGGCCGCCATCTCCGCCGTGCTCTTCTCGCAGCTGCGTGCCGGGGACGCGGTCGTCCTGCCCAGTGACGGCTACCAGGTGCTGCCGCTGGTCCGCGCCCAGCTGGAGGCGTACGGTATCGAGGTGCGCACCGCTCCGACGGGCGGCGACGCCCAGCTCGAGGTCCTCGACGGCGCACGGCTGCTGTGGATCGAGAGTCCGTCCAACCCCGGCCTCGACGTGTGCGACATCCGGCGGCTCGTCGACGCGGCACACGCGCGTGGTGCGCTCGTCGCCGTCGACAACACTCTCGCCACACCGCTCGGACAGCGCCCGCTGGAGCTCGGCGCGGACTTCTCCGTGGCGAGCGGCACCAAGCAGCTCACGGGGCACGGAGACGTCCTCCTCGGCTACGTCACCGGCCACGAGGGCGAGGCCATGGACGCCGTCCGCCGCTGGCGGAAGATCGTCGGGGCGATCGCGGGGCCCATGGAGGCCTGGCTGGCCCATCGGTCGATCGCGACCCTGCAGATGCGGGTCGACCGGCAGAACGCGACCGCGCTCGTGCTCGCCCAGGCGCTGCGGGAGCGGCCCGAGGTGACCGGGTTGCGTTACCCGGGGCTGCCCGACGATCCCTCGCACAAGGTCGCGTCGCAGCAGATGCGCCGCCATGGGTGCGTGGTCTCCTTCACACTGCCCACGCACACGCGTGCCGACCGTTTCCTCGACGCCCTGCGGCTCGTGGACGACGCGACGAGCTTCGGCGGGGTGCGCTCCACGGCCGAGCGCCGTCGGCGCTGGGGCGGCGACGACGTGCCGGAGGGCTTCATCCGCTTCTCGGTCGGGGCAGAGGATCCCGAGGACCTGGTGGCGGATGTACTGCGTGCGCTGGACGAGTCGGCCGACTGACCGTCTCAGCAGGACCTTCACGGACGTCCGGCCATGTCCGGCTACGTACAACGGACGGTCCGAGCCTCCCCCCTCGTGGCTCGGACCGCCCCGGTTCCCGCGCGCGAAGAACCGCGCGACCAAGGCTAGTTGACTCTCTGTCAGTGTCCAATCACAGTAGCGACAGAGACCTATCGACATATTTATAGTTGGGCCCCTGCCCCGGGCCGCGAGACGGGCAGGAAAGGGGGACGTCGCCATGGATCTGGCCTTGCTGCGCACCTTTGTGACGGTGCACCGGGCCGGCTCCTTCACCCGTGCCGCCGCACTGCTCGGGCTCTCGCAGCCGGCTGTCACTTCCCAGATCCGCACGCTGGAACGACAGTTGGGCCGCCCCCTGTTCTTACGGCAGGCCCGCGGCGTGACCCCCACGACCATCGGTGACGAACTCGCACACAAGGCCGCCCCTCATCTGGACGCCCTGGTCGAGATCACCGAGACCGGCCTCGACGACGAGTCGTCCCCACGCACGCTGCATCTCGCGGGGCCTCCCGAGTTCACCGCCGAGCGGGCGCTGCCCGCCCTCACCGAGCTGACCGGCGAGGACGGCCAGGGCTTCGCCCTACGGGCCTCGTTCGGGAACGCCGAGGAGATTCTGGAAGGTCTGGCCGCCGGGCATCACGATCTGGCCATCAGCACGGCCCGTCCACGGGGTGCCCTGCTCACCGCGAGCACGCTCTGCGACGAGGAGCATGTGCTGATCGCCGCCCCGAGCTGGGCCGGCCGGCTCGACCTGGCGGAGGAGGTCGAGGCCCTTCCCGCGGTCAAGCGAGCCCCCGCGTTCGAGGACGTCCCCGTGGTCGAGGTGCACGAGTCACTGCCCTTCGTCTCGCGCTACTGGGCGTCTGTCTTCGATTCCCGCCCGGCCGCACCGGGCACCGTCGTCGTCCCCGATCTGCGCGCTGTACTCGCCTGCGCGGTCGCGGGCGCCGGGCTGGCGGTGCTGCCGCGCTATCTGTGCGCGGCAGCCCTGGAGCGCGGTGACGTCGTCGCGCTGCACGAGCCCCCCGTGCCCCCGCTGCGGACGTACTTCTTGGTGGTGCGCACCGGGACGCTGGCCATGCCGCATATCGCGCGGGCGCACGAATGGCTGCTGCGAGCAGCTGCGGACTGGTGTTGAGCTGCGGTTCTGCGCTGTTGACGCAGCGAGCCCGGCCGGTGACACCACGCGATGTTTCACGTGGAACCATCCGGGCCACATACCCCCCATGACCGTCCGACCCGTGGTCAAGCGCACCGCCCGTGCCGTCCTGCTGGACGGCGACGATCTGGTCCTGATCAAGCGCACCAAGCCCGGCATGGATCCTTACTGGCTGACTCCCGGCGGCGGAGTCGAGCCGACGGACACGACCGTCGTCGACGCCCTGCACCGCGAGGTGTACGAGGAACTCGGCGCAAAGATCACCGACGTGGTGCCCTGCTTCGTGGACACCGTCGAGCACATCGGCGACGACGGCGGCGCGACCGGAGTGAAGGTGCAGCACTTCTTCGTCTGCCACCTGGAGTCGATTGACCCGTCCCTACGGCATGGGCCCGAAGTGGACGAGCCCATCGGGGAGTACGAGATCGTCCGGGTACCGTTCACCCGCATCGGGATCGCCTCCGTCCACCTGGTCCCGCTGTCCCTACGCCACTATCTGGACGGCAACATCGAGGGTGTACGGGCCATGCACGCACCGGACCTCGGCTGACCCCTCGCCGGGGTCACTGGGCCAGGACGAGCTCCTCGACGGAGTCGTGGCGTATGCGTTCCGACGGGATCCCGACGGACCTGAGCGTGTCCACACCACTGCGGATCATGCCGGGCGGTCCCGAGAGGTAGGCGTCGTACTCGCGCCAGGGGCCGTACTCGCGTACCGCGTCCGTGAACTGGCGACGGGCCTGCTGGTCGACGATGGCGCGGACCGACAGCCAGGGGTGGATCTGCTGCAGCCTGAGCATCGTGTCGATGTCGTACAGGTCGTTGCCAGTGCGAGCACCGTAGAACACCTCGACCGACCGTCGTGCGCCGCGTTCGGCCACGTCCTCGACCAGCGCCTTGATCGGAGCTATGCCCGTACCACCGCCCAGACAGAGCAGTCCGCTGCCGGTGGTGTGGTCCACGGTCATGGACCCGGCCGGCGGACCGAGCCGGATGATGTCGCCAGGGCGGGCCCGGTGCACCAGGGCGTTGGAGACCCAGCCCGCGGGGACGGCTTTCACATGGAACGACAGCAGACCGTCTGAGCGGGGTGCCGAGGCGAAGGAGTAGTGCCGCCATATGCGCGGCCACCACGGCGTCTCCAGGCTTGTGTACTGGCCGGCGAGGAACGGATAGGGCTGGCCGGGCCGGACGGTGACGACGGCCACGTCGGGGGTCCTCAGGTCATGCGACACGACTTCCGCGTACCACCAGGCGGGGGCGCGCAGTTCGTCGGCGGCCGCCGCGTCGATCATCACCTGCGACATCGTCGTGTAGGTCCGGACCCAGGCCGCTTCCGTCTCCGCGTCCCAGATGCCGGAGGCGTACTTGCTCAGCGCGCCGATGAGGCACTCCCCGACCGCCGGGTAGTGCTCGGCGCGGGTGCCGTACCTGCGATGGCCCCGGCCGAGGTTCTGCAGGTAGTCGACCAGGACCGGAGTGTTGTCGATGTGCTCGGCCGCCGTCAGCAGCGCCCTGAGCAGGCGGTCCCGCTGGGCGTCCATGGCGGCGGGGAACAGCGGGCGCAGATCGGGGTGGCGGACGAAGAGCAGCGCGTAGAAGTACGACGTGACCTTCTCGGCGACGGGGGCGACCTCCGCCATGGTCCTGCGGATGCGGACGGCGTCCGGGGAGGGCGGCTGATCTCTCGCGGACAGGCCCGGGACGTGCGCGGGGGTGGTCCCGAGTACCGAGGGCGTGCCCTGGTGCGGGGAAGAACTCTGCACGGGGACCCGAGGGCGTGCGGAAGGGGTCTCGTGCGGCGCTGTCGGGGGCTGGGCCGGGGCGTGCCGCGGTGGCGGCGGTGTCTGCGCCGGGGCGGGTATCTCCCCGAGAGGCGCCCCATCCTTGCCGTCGGTATCCATGCCGAGTGGCACCGCGGCTTGAGCCGAAGTGCCAGGCGGTGCCGTGGCCTGGGCCGACGGGTCCGGTTCACCGGCTGTCGGGGCTCCTGGAGAAGGGCCCGCGGCCGGCCTGGCAACCGGGCGCAACGCGGCCGACCTGTTTCCCTCCGCCGGTTCCTCGGCACCGGGGGCCGTCGTCGGCTGATCGCGTGGAGCGAACCAGTCGCCCTCACCCCCGGAAATACCGTTGTCGGCCGACATGGGGGTCGGAGCATCCATGGTGTGCCTCGCCTCGAACATATCTCGGTCGGTCTGCGCACTTCCCCGGTCGGAAGTTGTCTGCTTTCCCCCACAGACGGCTTGCATTCCCCGCTCGCCGTCACGGCCGACGCGGCCACATGCAACCCGTATTCGCAGTCCCTACGGACAAGTGGGTGAGAGTGTGACATTGGCCGCAGCACCTTCACCGCAGTGTCCCACCGCGTACGGATGCCCTGGTCGCATAACCGCAAATGCGGGCCTTCGATCTCTCCGTCCCGTTAGGCTGCATTGCCCTGCTCTCGGCCGCCCGACGTGGTCGCGCCCCCTTACGGACAGGGAACCGGCATCGACTCTACCGGTGGTCGCCATAGCCTCAATTACCGAGCGTGGCGCACCAATTCATAGGCTTCCCACAGATCCACGCCCTGGTAGGAGTGGGTCGAGATATCGGACAGGTGATGGTCCGCATTGACCGCCACCGAGATCGGCACCGCAGCGAACAGGTCCTTGTCGGAGAGTCGCCATAGGCAATGCAGTCGGCCCGTGTCACTCCGAACTGCTCGCAGAGCCGGTCCGCGATCAGGACCTTGGCGGCGGCGCTCAGTACTCCGGCAGGATCCACGGGCTCGGTGAAGGGGACGGCCGGAAAGCGGGATCCATGCGTGGCATGAGCTCCCCAACTGGTCAGCCGTTCCACGAAGAACGACGGCGAGAGTGACACCACCGCGCAGTAGTCGCCCTGTTCTCTGATCTCCGCCCAGACCTCACGAATCCGTGCCAGCCACGGGGCACCTTCGAAGGCCGCCACGACGTGTGCCTCGGTCAGGGACGCCCACAGCGCATACACCTGCTGCGCGTATTCGGGCGGGCCTATCAGTCCGGCTCCGATCGCCTGGTCGAGTGCCACCGTCTCGGCCTCAAGACCGAGTTGCCGGGAAATCTGTACAGGCGCACTGGTCCCATGCAGCAACGTGCCATCGAGGTCGAAGAGATGAAGTCTCGCCATGTGCTTGAGGCTAGTGGCCCATGAGATCGGTGAGGTGTGATGGGTACTTCCGGTCGATCGCCGGATGGTCGCCGTTCTTCGATGTTTCACGTGAAACACCCGGCATCTGATCGCGTGCTGTGCGCTTGGCTACAACATGGCCAAAAGCTTGTACGCACCCCGGGAAACAGGTGGACGCCGAGGGCACCCGTCGGCCAGCCTGACCTGCGTGCCGATTCCTTCTCTCGCCGCTCTCCCCATCCGCCGTCTGACGCTTCGCGATCTCACCGCCTGCGCGGACTTGTCCGAGGACCGGGGGTGGCCACGCGAGGAGCACAAGTGGGGCCTCCTCCTCGCGGCCGGAAAGGGTTACGGCATCGACGACCCGGACGGCGGCCTCGTCACCGCCTGTGTGGTCACGGAGTACGGCCCTTACAGCGAGCCCGATCTGGGGGCGATCGGGATGGTGCTGGTCGCCGAACGGCATGCCCGGCAGGGCATCGGCCGTCGGCTCATGAGGCACATCCTCTCCGCGATGGGCACCACCCCGCTGACTCTTCACGCGACGCCCTACGGCCGCCCGCTCTACGAGGAACTGGGCTTCAAGGCCATCGGCCAAGCGGAGATGCTCCGCGGGCACTTCATTCCGGGCGGCCCGGCACCGGCCGTGAGCACGCGTGCGGCCACCGCCGAGGACCTCGCCATGATTCTCCGGCTCGACGAAGAGGTGCTCGGCACGGATCGCACCCACCTCATCACCCGGCTGCCTGCCTTCGCCGACCAGTTCCGCGTCGCCGAGGAGAACGGCCGGATCATCGGATACGCGGCTGCCTGGCCCAACATGCACACCCATGTCGTGGGCCCGCTGATCGCCCGGGACACCGGGACAGCCCAGGCTCTCCTCACGTCGCTCGCCGCCGGCACCGACCGCCCCCTGCGTACCGACATCGACGTACGACACGAAGAGCTACGGGCGTGGGCCAAGGAACGCGGTCTGGCGCCGGTCGCCCTCAACTCGATCATGACGTACGGGATGTCGGAGCTGCCGGGTGACTGGCACAGGCGGTTCGCTCCGCTGACGGTGGCCGCGGTCTGAGACATGCCTGTACGACGGCGCCGCTCCCCCCGCTTCGGGGAACCGGCGCCGTCGTCATGTCCAACTGCGCGCCACTCGGGTTCAGTGGTGCACCGCGGTCGGCTGTTCTGCGTGGGTCGCCCCTGCGACCACGGAGCTGGGAGCGCCGTCCCTGCGTTCCAGCGCGGCGGAGAGGAACGCGAGAAGGAGAGCACCCATGGCCAGGGCTGCGCCCACCCAGTTGGGGGCGGTGTAGCCGAAGCCGGCCGAGATGACCAGGCCGCCGAGCCAGGCGGAGAGGGCGTTGCCGAGGTTGAAGGCACCGATGTTGACGGCCGAGGCGAGCGTGGGGGCCTCGTGCGCCTGGTCGAGCACCCTCTTCTGGAGCGGTGGCACAGCGGCGAAGCCCAGCGCGCCGATGAGAGCGATCGTGACGCCGGCCAGGACCTTGTGGTGCGCGGTGAGTGTGAAGAGCGCGAGTACGACGGCCAGGGCACCCAGGGACACGTACAGCATGGGCATCAGGGCCCGGTCGGCGTACCTGCCGCCGACCAGGTTGCCGCCGACCATGCCGAGGCCGAAGAGGACCAGCAGCCAGGTCACAGAGCCGTCGGCGAAGTCCGCCACGTGGGTCATCATCGGCGCGATGTAGGTGATGGCGGCGAAGACACCGCCGAAGCCGAGGACGGTCATCGCCATGGCGAGCAGTACCTGGGCGTTCTTGAAGGCGGCCAGTTCGTGACGAAGGCGCACGCCCTCCGGCCGGGGCATCTCGGGGACGAGCTTGGCGATACCGGCCAGGCCGACGACACCGAGGGCCGCGACGATCGTGAAGGTGAGACGCCAGTCGGCGCTCTGGCCGATCAGCGTGCCGAGCGGGACGCCGACGACATTGGCGACTGTCAGGCCGGTGAACATCATCGCGATGGCTCCGGCCTTCTTGTCGGGGGCCACCAGGTCCGCGGCGACAACCGAGCCGATGCCGAAGAAGGCTCCATGGGCCAGGGAGGCGATCACGCGGCCGATCAGCATGACGGTGAAGGACGGGGCGAGGGCGGAAAGCAGGTTGCCGAGGATGAACAGCCCCATCAGCAGCATGAGCATCCGCTTGCGCGGGATCTTGGTGCCGAGGGCGGTCATCAGGGGGGCGCCGAACATGACGCCGAGCGCGTAGCCGGTGACCAGGAAGCCCGCGGTGGGGATGGATACCCCGAAGTCGTCCGCGACCTCGGGCAGCAGACCCATGATCACGAACTCGGTCGTTCCGATTCCGAAGGCCCCGATCGCGAGGGCCAGAAGCGCGAGCGGCATGGAGGGTGACCTTCCCAGACGATTGCAGGAGCATGTTGCGCACGCTCACAATAATTGCAGACGCTCTATATATGCAAGCGAAGGTAGTACTGATTCGCTCATGCCGCGACGAGGATTCGAGGCGGAGGAAAGCAGGCCCCATGACCGCCACAGACCCCGCGAGAAGACCCTGGAGAGCGCACACGACCTCAGCGTGCGCGAGTACTCCCTGCTTGACGTCCTGGGCCGCCAGCACGACGGCGAGGGCGGACACCTGCAGGTCGCCGACGCCGTCGTCCTCAGCGACGTCACCGACGTCGGTCGCACCCTCCTCGAACAAGCCCGCCCCACCAACGAGAAGGCCCTGCGAGAAGCCCTCGACCAAGCCGCCACCCATAAGGGCATGGGAAGCTCTCCGCCCACCTACGGGGCCCGCACACGGGCACCCCGCATAGGGTGCGCACATGGGAGATCTTGAAATTCGGCCCGCCACGGCGGACGACGTCGCTGCGATCGTCGGCATGCTTGCCGACGACCCCTTGGGCGCCCAGCGCGAGTCCCCGGACGACCTGGATCCCTATCTGGCAGCGCTGGAGCGACTCTCCGCCGACCCGAACCAGTATCTGGTCGTCGCCACGCGGGATGATCGCGTAGTCGGCACGCTTCAGCTCACCCTCATTCCGGGACTGTCCCGGCGCGGTGCCACCAGATCCATCATCGAAGGGGTACGTATCCACGCCGACGAGCGGGGCGGTGGACTCGGGTCCCGGCTCATCGAGTGGGCGATCGAGGAATCACGCCGTCAGAACTGCCAGTTGGTTCAGCTGACGTCCGACAACACGCGCGTGGACGCCCACCGCTTCTACGAGCGGCTCGGTTTCACGGCTTCGCACGTGGGCTTCAAGCTGGCCCTGTGATCCTCCCCGTGGCCGTTCGCTCGCTGCACAGCCTGGCGCCCTGTTTCACGTGAAACAGGGCGCCGCTGAGTCGATCAGGCACGAGCGCCTAGCCGATGCCTCGCCACCCCTGCGGATCCACTCCACCCGGCACGGAAGACCCCTCGTCGTACGGCTGACGAGTGAACACGAACGATCCGAGGTCGAGGTGGTCCACCGATTCGTCAGGCCGCCGTACGGCCTTCAGGACCTCGCCTTGGAAGTAGCCCTCCAGACCGGTCCAGGTGCCGTCGCCGTTGGCGCGGAATCGTGAGCGCCGACCTGCGCCCGACAGGGGTTCCAGCGAGACGAGTCCGTCCGCCGTCAGCCGTAGGGCGAATCCGTTCGTTCCCCAGTACCACTGGCCCGCCAACTCCAGTGCGGGCGAATCGGCTTCGTGCATCGGACGCCAGGGCTCGGGGATCCTGGGCTCGGCCTCGGCGACGATCCGTACGAGATCGGACCCTACGACGGACAGCAGCGGGCCGGAGGTGCAGTTGGCCAGCACGACCGCGGCGACGTCGTCCGCCTCACTGATCGTCAGATTCGCGAGGAATCCCGGCAGCGAGCCCGAGTGGCCCACGAGTAGCCGTCCGTCGCGGTGCTGGATCTGCAACCCGAGCCCGTACGTGGCACCGTCGGCGAGGTCCCCCGTCCCAGCCGGTGCCGCGGGCGTGCGCATCTCGCGCACGGTCTGCGCGCCGAGCACCCGGTCGTCGCCGTTCGTCAGGAAGACCGCGAAGCGGGCCAAGTCCGCTGCGGTGGACCAGAGTTGCCCGGCGGGAGCCATCCGCCCGAGGTGCTCGGAGGGCTCGGGCAACATCACATCGGCCCACGGATGGACCGCCCAGCCGCCCGCATGAGGCGCTTCCGGACGGACACTCGTGCGGTCGAGACCCAGGGGTACGAGTACTTCTCGCCGGAGCACCTCCTCCCACGGAGCCCCCCGTAGCTTCTCGACCAGTGCTCCCAGCAGGGTGTAGCCGGGGTTCGAATAGTGGAAGAGGCGTCCTACCGGATGCAGGAAGGGCTGCTCACCCAGTACGTCGGTGAGTTCCGGACGCAAGGACCCTGAGGTGCGCTCCCACCAGGGCGCGGGAGACTCGGCCGCCAAACCGCCGGTGTGGGCGAGGAGTTCGGCGACGCTGGCCTCCCCCGCTCCCGTGCCGGGGACGTGCTTCTCCAGCGGGTCGCCGAGGTCGAGCAGTCCCTCGTCACGCAGTCGAAGAACGAGGACGGCGGTGAAGGTCTTCGTGATCGAGCCGATGCGGTACTGCACGTTCTGGTCCGGGCCGTGGCCGTCCACCGAGGTGCGCGCACCGTGCCACACGGTCCGTCCGTCCCGCACGACCGCCGCGACCAGTGAGGGTGCCCTCCCCTCCGCCTGAGCCACGGCGATCCGATGGAGCAGCGCCCGGCGCGTGCCGGGAAGCAGCTCTTCCTGAGATGTCGTCATGCCCCCAGTCCATCCCTTTGGGCACGCGGGCGTCGACTTCTTTAGCCCCGGCGATGACGTGGACGGCCGACCGACGGCTGCCGCTTCAAGGCCGTGTCATTCCTGGTCGAACATTCGGCGGACCCGCGCGGCCGGTCGTACGGGACCAGAACCTCCGGCGAGAGCTCGCGGACCAAAAGGACCGGATGGCTAGTGGCCGCCCGTTCGGCATGACGAGGAGAGGTGCTCCTGCCGGCCCGGGGCACCTCGGTGACCAGCACGATGCGACGCGGTACGCACATCAGGTCTGGGCCATGTCCACGAAGCGCGAGTAGTGCCCCTGGAAGGCGACGGTGATCGTCGCCGTCGGGCCGTTACGGTGCTTTCCCACGATGATGTCCGCCTCGCCCGCGCGGGGCGACTCCTTCTCGTAGGCGTCCTCGCGGTGCAGCAGGATCACCATGTCGGCATCCTGCTCGATGGAGCCGGACTCACGCAGGTCGGACACCATGGGCTTCTTGTCCGTGCGCTGCTCGGGACCACGGTTGAGCTGCGAGAGCGCGATCACCGGAACCTCCAGCTCCTTGGCCAGGAGCTTGAGGTTACGGGACATGTCCGAGACCTCCTGCTGACGGCTTTCGGAGCGCTTGGAACCGCCGGCCTGCATCAGCTGCAGGTAGTCGATGATCACGAGCTTGATGTCGTTGCGCTGCTTCAGCCGCCGGCACTTCGCACGGATTTCCATCATCGACAGGTTCGGGGAATCGTCGATGTAGAGGGGTGCGGAGGACACCTCGGGCATCCGGCGCGCCAGCCGCGTCCAGTCCTCGTCCGTCATGGTGCCCGAACGCATGTGATGCAGGGCGACCCGCGCCTCGGCCGACAGGAGACGCATCGCGATCTCGTTGCGCCCCATCTCGAGGGAGAAGATGACGCTGGCCAGGTTGTGCTTGATAGAGGCCGCGCGAGCGAAGTCCAGCGCGAGGGTGGACTTTCCCATGGCGGGGCGGGCCGCGATCACGATCATCTGGCCCGGGTGCAGACCGTTGGTGAGCGAGTCGAGGTCGGTGAAGCCGGTGGGCACACCGGTCATCTCACCGCTGCGCGAGCCGATCGCCTCGATCTCGTCGAGCGCGCCCTCCATGATGTCGCCGAGCGGCAGATAGTCCTCACTTGTGCGCTGCTCGGTGACCGCGTAAATCTCGGCCTGGGCGCGGTTGACGATCTCGTCGACGTCGTCGTCGCCCGCGTATCCCATCTGAGTGATGCGGGTCCCCGCCTCCACCAGGCGCCGCAGCACCGCCCGTTCATGGACGATCTCCGCGTAGTACTCGGCGTTCGCTGCCGTCGGCACGGTCTGGACGAGGGTGTGCAGATACGAGGCGCCGCCGACCTTGTTGATCTCGCCGCGCTTGGTGAGCTCGGCGGCGATGGTGATGGGGTCGGCCGGCTCACCCTTGGCGTAGACGTCCAGGATCGCCTGGAAGATCGTCTCGTGGGCGGGCTTGTAGAAGTCGTGGCCCTTGATGACCTCGACGACATCCGCGATGGCGTCCTTGGACAGGAGCATGCCGCCCAGGACGGACTGCTCGGCGTCCAGGTCCTGGGGCGGGACCCGCTCGAAGGCCGTGCCTCCGCCGTCCCACGCGTCGCTGTCCCGGCCACGGTCGTGCTGCTCGTCTCGGCCCCGGCCTCCGTCGCCGCGGCGACGCGAGGAAGGCAGACGATCACTGGGACCGCTGTCGGCCCACGGGTCGTCCAAGGGCTCGGAAATGCTCACCGAGCCACCTCCTCCCGTCCGCCGAGCGGACCTCGCCGTGCTTCTCAGTTCTACGGCACGGCACTGACAATTGAGACGCCCAACTCCGGTTCTGGCGCGTCGGTTTTGTGCTGGTTTCCCAGCCGACACACGGAGCGGGCGCCGGACCACGGTAGGCCCGCGGGCACCGTCAGCCAATCTGGTTATCCACAGGCCATGTGGACGACGGCCCGGATGCTGTGGAGAACTCGGCAAAACCTGTGCACGACCCGGTGGACAGCCCTGTGAACAAGCCCCCACCCGTTCTCAGAGATGCACTCTGACCTGCGCCTTCGCCGTCCACCGGTTGTGCAGAAGAAAAACTTTCCCAGTCGGCTCAAGATCAGTTCGAACTGTACACAGTGACACACACCTTCCGAACACGGGTAAGGGTCTCATGCCCATTGCATCTCTTACCTGTGGACGATTAGATTGATGCACATGACACAGGCGTCCGCGACCCCCAAAGCCATCCGGCGACAGCACGACCGCGAGATCGTCGCACTCGCCGTTCCGGCCTTCGGCGCGCTCGTCGCCGAGCCCCTCTTCGTCATGGCCGACAGCGCGATCGTCGGCCATCTGGGCACTGCCCAACTCGCCGGTCTCGGCATCGCCTCGGCCCTTCTCACGACGGCCGTCAGCGTCTTCGTCTTCCTCGCCTACGCCACCACGGCCGCTGTGGCTCGCCGTGTAGGAGCCGGCGATATCCAGGCCGCCATCCGCCAGGGCATGGACGGCATCTGGCTGGCACTCCTGCTGGGCGCCGTTGTCATCGCAGTCGTCCTGCCCACCGCGCCGTCGATCGTGGAGCTTTTCGGTGCCTCTGACACCGCAGCTCCCTACGCGACCACCTATCTGCGCATCTCGGCCCTCGGCATCCCGGCCATGCTGGTGGTGCTCGCTTCGACTGGGGTCCTCCGCGGGCTGCAGGACACCAAGACTCCGCTCTACGTCGCCGTCGCCGGCTTCGTAGCCAACGCCGCTCTCAACACAGGCCTCGTCTACGGCGCCGACCTCGGCATCGCGGGCTCTGCCTGGGGCACAGTGATCGCCCAGTTCGGTATGGCCGCCGCCTATCTCGTGGTCGTCGTCCGCGGGGCCCACAGGTACGGCGCCTCTTTGCGCCCTGACGCCGCAGGGATCAGAGCCTCCGCCCAAGCCGGTGTCCCCCTGCTGGTCCGCACGCTTTCCCTGAGAGCGATCCTGATGATCGCCACAGCCGTCGCAGCTCGCCTGGGGGACGCCGACATCGCCGCCCACCAGATCATCCTGTCCCTGTGGAGCCTGCTCGCCTTCGCACTGGACGCCATCGCCATCGCCGGACAGGCCATCATCGGGCGCTATCTGGGCGCCGACGACACCGAGGGCGCCCGCCAGGCATGCCGTCGGATGGTGCAGTGGGGCATCGCGGTCGGAGTCGTCCTCGGCGTATTGGTCGTACTCTCACGACCGCTGTTCCTTCCCCTGTTCACCAGTGATTCCACGGTCAAGGAAACGGCCCTTCCCGCTCTGGTGATCGTGGCCCTGTCTCAGCCGATCTGCGGTGTCGTATTCGTTCTGGATGGCGTGCTGATGGGAGCGGGCGACGGGCCCTATCTCGCCTGGGCCATGGTGATCACCTTGGCCGTCTTCGCCCCGATAGCTCTGCTCGTGCCCACACTGGATGGCGGTCTCACCGCACTGTGGGCAGCAATGACTCTGATGATGGTGATCCGCATGCTGACGCTCTGGGTGCGAACCCGCTCAGGCCGCTGGATCGTCACCGGAGCGATCCGCTGACCGTTTCACGTGAAACATCGCGGGCTGTCACGTTTCACGTGAAACACCGCCCGCTGCACAAGGGTTGGCGGCATGCGAGAGGGGCCGTACCTCGATGGGTACGGCCCCTCTCACCACTACTCGAGACAGCCGCAGCGGTCAGGCCGCGACGACCTCGATGTTGACCTTGGCGGAAACCTCGGGGTGCAGACGCACGGACGTCTCGTGGGCACCCAGGGTCTTGATCGGCGAGCCCAGCTCGATGCGGCGCTTGTCGACCTCGGGGCCACCGGAAGCCTTGATCGCAGAAGCGACGTCGGCCGGGGTGACGGAACCGAAGAGACGACCGGCGTCGCCGGAGCGGACGGCCAGGCGGACCTTGACGCCCTCGAGCTGAGCCTTCACCTGGTTGGCCTGCTCGATGGTCTGGATCTCGTGGATCTTGCGAGCACGACGAATCTGCTCGACGTCCTTCTCGCCACCCTTGGTCCAGCGGATCGCGAAGTTCCGCGGGATCAGGTAGTTGCGAGCGTAACCGTCCTTGACGTCGACGACGTCGCCCGCGGCACCGAGGCCGGAGACCTCGTGGGTGAGGATGATCTTCATTAGTCGGTCACCCTTCCCTTATCGCGCGGTGGAGGTGTAGGGCAGCAGCGCCATCTCACGGCTGTTCTTGACTGCCGTGGCGACGTCACGCTGGTGCTGCGTGCAGTTGCCGGTCACGCGGCGGGCACGGATCTTGCCGCGGTCGGAAATGAACTTCCGCAGCATGTTCGTGTCCTTGTAGTCCACGTACGTGACCTTGTCCTTGCAGAAAGCGCAGACCTTCTTCTTAGGCTTGCGCACAGGCGGCTTCGCCATGGTGTTTCTCCTGTGTGATCAAGAAGTGTGGGTACGACCCACCCCTCGGCCGAAGGCCTAGAAGGGGGGTTCGTCCGAGTAGCCGCCGCCACCGCCGCCGCCGCCGCCGCCGGAGTTTCCACCCCAGCCGCCGCCACTGCCGCCGCCCTGGTTGCCACCCGCGGGAGCGCTGGTCGCCCACGGGTCGTCAGCGGGAGCGCTGCCGCCCTGCTGACCGCCGCCGGAGCCACCGCCCCAGCCGCCGCCACCCTGGCCGCCACCGCTACCGCCGCTGTAACCACCCTGGCCACCACGTCCGGCACCGCCGGCGGTCTTGGTGACCTTGGCCGTGGCACTGCGCAGGCTGGCGCCGACTTCCTCGACGTCCAGCTCGTAGACCGTGCGCTTGACGCCCTCACGGTCCTCGTAGGACCGCTGCTTCAGCCGGCCCTGCACGATGACGCGCATGCCTCGCTGGAGCGACTCGGCGACGTTCTCCGCCGCCTGACGCCAGACCGAGCAGGTCAGGAACAGGCTCTCGCCGTCCTTCCACTCGTTCGTCTGACGGTCGAAGGTGCGGGGGGTGGACGCGACACGGAACTTCGCGACCGCCGCACCGGAAGGGGTGAAGCGCAGCTCGGGGTCATCGACAAGATTGCCGACGACCGTGATGACGGTCTCGCCTGCCATGGGGAACCTCTCGGCGGGTTTGCTGCTCTGGCTGCTTGGTTGCTGCTACTCGAATCCCGGGATCAGCTGAGCGGAAGCTCAGTGGGTCTCGGGGCGGAGGACCTTGGTCCGGAGGACCGACTCGTTCAGGTTCAGCTGGCGGTCGAGCTCCTTGACGACCGCAGGCTCGGCCTGCAGGTCGATGACCGAGTAGATGCCCTCGGGCTTCTTCTTGATCTCGTACGAGAGCCGACGACGGCCCCAGGTGTCGACCTTCTCCACCTTGCCGTTGCCCTCACGGACGACGGAGAGGAAGTTCTCGATCAGGGGGGCGACAGCGCGCTCCTCCAGATCGGGGTCGAGGATGACCATCACCTCGTAGTGACGCATGTGGAACCCACCTCCTTTGGACTCAACGGCCACGGTCGTTCCGTGGCAGGAGGGTTGTGATGCGTACGCAACGGTATCGGCCGCCACTGACAATCGGGGCTTCCTCGCGGTAGTCCCGGTCGTGACATGGGCAGACACCTTGCAGACGGTACAGACTACCCGCACACCGGCTTCCGGTTGAAATCCGGCCCCGAGGACGGTCACTCTGTACACATCGGGTGAGTATGGCGCTACGATGCGCCGCCTTCCGCAGGAGGTGCCCTATGGCACAGGCAATGCGACCCAACACCGCCGGCGGCCTTTTCGCCACGGACGGAAAGTCCCACCCCCTCCAGGACACGCTGCTCGCGGTGACCCTGGTGCTGGGGATCACGGCCTTCGTCTCGGCGATGTTCCACAACCTGCACCTGCTCAGCTCCTGGGCCGGCCTGGTGGGCATCCTCACCGGCGCGTACGGCCAGTGGGTCTCGGAGACGACCCGAGAGCGCTTCGGACTGATTCTGGGTCTCGGTGCATCGGCGATCGGCTTCTTCCTGGGCATGGCGCATGGTGGCCTCTTCGGCGGAGTCATCAGCTGACGCCACGGGCACCGTCCCCACAACACCATCCAAAGCACCGCGGAACGCCTCGGTGGCCCACGAGCCGGGGCGCAGGTTCCGTACGCCCAGTCAGGGCGCTCGCAAGGCGCAGTAGGCTTCGGCGCGAGAGCCGGAGCCCCTGTACCCATGGGGACACACCAGCCCGAGGAGCGCCCCGAATGAGCCTGACCCTGAGGACGATCAGTCGCGAGCAGCATCTGGCATACATCCAGAGCCTGCCCTCGGCGAGCCACATGCAGGTTCCTGCCTGGGCAGACGTCAAGGCGGAATGGCGCTCGGAGAGCCTCGGCTGGTTCGATAAGACCGGTGAGCTGGTCGGCGCCGGTCTCGTCCTCTACCGCCAACTGCCCAAGATCAAGCGCTACCTCGCCTATCTGCCCGAGGGCCCGGTCATCAACTGGTACGCGCCGAATCTGACCGAGTGGCTGGAACCGATGCTCGCGCACCTCAAGCACCAGGGCGCCTTCTCCGTGAAGATGGGCCCGCCGGTGATCATCCGGCGCTGGGAGGCCACCTCCATCAAGGCCGGCATCCAGAACCCGGACGTGAAGCGCCTGCGCGACATCGAGGCCGACTTCATCGAGCCGCGCGCCTTCGAGGTCGCCGACAAGCTGCGCCGCATGGGCTGGCAGCAGGGCGAGGACGGGGGAGCCGGCTTCGGTGACGTGCAGCCCCGCTACGTCTACCAGGTGCCGCTCGCGAACCGCTCCCTGGAAGAGGTCCACAAGAACTT
This sequence comes from Streptomyces sp. NPDC005483, assembly GCF_040606035.1. Classification (NCBI taxonomy): domain Bacteria; kingdom Bacillati; phylum Actinomycetota; class Actinomycetes; order Kitasatosporales; family Streptomycetaceae; genus Streptomyces; species Streptomyces sp. NPDC005483. The sequence goes on along the minus strand of NZ_JBEXEA010000019.1, from coordinate 85,142 downwards.
CAACCAGCTGTGGCGCCGCAACATCAAGAAGGCCGAGAAGGCCGGTGTCGAGGTCGTCCAGGGCGGTTACCAGGACCTCGAGGAATGGCAGCGGCTGTACGAGATCACGGCGGTGCGCGACCACTTCCGGCCCCGCCCGGTGTCGTACTTCCAGCGCATGTGGACGGCCCTCAACACCGAGGATCCCAACCGCATGCGGCTGTACTTCGCCCGGCACGAGGGCGTGAACCTGTCGGCGGCGACCATGCTGATCGTCGGCGGCCACGTCTGGTACTCCTACGGCGCCTCCGACAACATCGGCCGTGAGGTCCGGCCCTCGAACGCGATGCAGTGGCGGATGCTGCGTGACGCCTACGCGCTCGGCGCGACCGTCTACGACCTGCGGGGCATCTCCGACTCGCTGGACGAGACCGACCACCTCTTCGGTCTGATCCAGTTCAAGGTGGGCACGGGCGGCCAGGCGGCCGAGTACCTCGGCGAGTGGGACTTCCCGCTCAACAAGCTGCTCCACAAGGCTCTCGACATCTACATGTCGCGCCGCTGACGTCGCGCTCTTCGCTTCAATAGCTCGCATACCTCTCATACACCGCAGCGACTAGAAAGGTTCCGGGTCCGGCCATGGCGCTCACGCTCTACGTCGACACCGCGCGCTGGCGGGCGCACCACAAGCACGTGCAGGAGCAGTTCCCGGGGCTCGTCCCGGTCTGCAAGGGCAACGGCTACGGCTTCGGGCACGAGCGGCTGGCGGAGGAGGCCACCCGGCTGGGCTCGGACGTCCTCGCCGTCGGCACCACCTACGAGGCCGCGCGGATCAAGGACTGGTTCGGCGGTGACCTGCTGGTGCTGACGCCCTACCGACGGGGCGAGGAGCCCGTGCCCCTGCCCGACCGGGTGATCCGCTCGGTGTCGTCCATCGACGGGGTCTACGGCCTGGTGGGCGCCCGCGTGGTCATCGAGGTGATGTCCTCGATGAAGCGGCACGGCATCAGTGAGCAGGACCTGCCGCAGCTGCACGCCGCCATAGAGAACGTCCGCCTCGAGGGTTTCGCGATCCACCTGCCGCTGGACCGCACCGACGGCTCGGACGCCGTCGAGGAGGTCATCGGCTGGATGGACCGGCTGCGCGCGGCCCGGCTGCCGCTGCACACCCTGTTCGTCAGCCACCTCAAGGCCGAGGACCTCGCCCGGCTGCAGCAGCAGTTCCCGCAGACCCGTTTCCGCGCCCGCATCGGGACCCGGCTGTGGCTCGGGGACCACGACTCCACCGAGTACCGCGGCGCCGTCCTGGACGTCACCCGCGTCTCCAAGGGGGACCGCTTCGGCTACCGGCAGCAGAAGGCGGCCTCGGACGGCTTCCTGGTCGTCGTGGCGGGCGGTACCTCGCACGGTGTGGGTCTGGAGGCCCCGAAGGCCCTGCACGGCGTCATGCCGCGCGCCAAGGGGGTCGCCCGCGCCGGCCTGGCCACGGTCAACCGGAACCTTTCTCCGTTCGTCTGGGGCGGCAAGCAGCGCTGGTTCGCCGAACCGCCGCACATGCAGGTCTCCATCCTCTTCGTGCCCTCGGACGCCCCGGAGCCGAAGGTCGGCGAGGAACTGGTGGCACATCTGCGGCACACCACGACGCAGTTCGACCGGATCGTCGACCGCTGAGCGTCTTCAGTACCGCTGGCGAGAAAAGGCCGTACACGGTGATGCCCGTGTACGGCCTTTCACACGTGTGGCTCAACCGGCGTACTCCGTACAGGGGTTGTTCGCTCAGAGCGAACGGTCAGCGGACTCCGGATCGCTGCCCCACTCCACCTGTGGTCCGTCGAAGTGGGCCGCGTGCCGCGGCGGGTGGGCGGCGGGGCCCAGTACGAAGACGTCCTCGGCTCCGTCGAGCACACCGCCCGAGGGATCGTCGTCGCCGGTCCGACGCACCACGTCCCGTTCCGGCATGAGGATGTCGCGCACGACCACCGCGCACAGGTAGGCCGTGCCCAGCAGATGCACTCCGATGGCCCAGTAGTAGCCGTCGGCCGGCAGACCCTTGTGAGCGTTTCCGCTGGTCGTGTACGCGAGGTACAGCCAGATCCCCAGGAAGTACGTCACCTCGCACGCCTGCCAGATGAGGAAGTCCCGCCACTTCGGCCGGGCCAGCACCGCCAGCGGCACCAACCACAGGACGTACTGCGGCGAGTAGACCTTGTTGGTGAGGATGAACGCGGCGACGATCAAGAAGGCCAGCTGGGCGAAACGCGGCCTGCGCGGGGCGGTCAGGGCCAGCGCCGCGATGCCCGCGCAACACAGCAGCACCAGCAGCGTGGCGAAGGTGTTGACGGTCTCGGTGCTCAGCGGGTTTTTCGACTTCTGGGCCATGATCAGCCAGAAGGAGCCGAAGTCCACGCCCCGCTCCTGGCTGAACGTGTAGAACTTCGACCAGCCGTCGAAGGCGAAGTACATCACCGGCAGGTTCACCACGAGCCAGGAGACGACCGCGCCGCCCAGGGCCTTGCCGAAGTCCCGCCACTTGCCCGCTCGCCAGCACAGCAGGAACAGCGGCCCGAGCAGGAAGACCGGGTAGAGCTTGGCGGCCGTGGCGAGCCCCAGGAGGACACCGAAGGCGAGCGAGCGGCCCCGCGCCCACATCAGCATCGCGGAGGCCGTCAGAGCGACCGCCAGCAGGTCCCAGTTGATGGTGGCCGTCAACGCGAAGGCGGGCGCCAGGGCGACCAGCAGCCCGTCCCAGGGGCGACGGGCGTGGGTACGGCTGACGCAGACGACGATGACGGCCGCGCAGACCATCAGCATTCCGGCGTTGACCATCCAGTACCACTGTTCCTGGTCCTGGATGCTGCCGCTCCCTGGCGTGAGCCAGGCGGCGACCTCCATGAAGACGCCGGTCAGCACCGGGTATTCGAGGTACTGCATGTCGCCGGGCAGCTTGTCGAAGTACGGGACGAGTCCGTCGGCGAAGCCGCGCCCCTGGTACAGGTGCGGGATGTCCGAGTAGCACGCGTGGGTGTACTGGGTGCTGGCCCCGAAGAACCAGCCGCCGTTGTAGCAGGGCGCCTTCTGGACCAGGCCTAGCGCGAACACGCCGATGGCCACGAGCGCGATGACCCGGACGGGAGTCCACCAGGAGGTCCCCAGCAGGGCGCGCCGTCCGAGAGGGCCACCGATGAACTCACTGCCGTTCCTGGAGACCTCGTCGTCCTTGGTCGGACGCACTGGGTCCGAGTCGTGCACGCTCGCTGGCGTCGATTCAGCACTGGGCATGCCGCCCATCCTGCCGTACGAGGCTAGGAGTACGCCGAGGGCCGCCGCACCTGGTGGGTGCGACGGCCCATGTTTCACGTGAAACACCCTCGACGGGGCATGTGGTGACTAACCGCCCGGACCGCCGAAGAGGCCCCCATTGCCATTGCCGTTGCCATTGGTGTTGCCGCCGTTGGCATCCGTCGATGTGGCCGTAGGTGTCGAGGTCACACCTCCGTCAGTGCCACCGTTGTCCGTGCCGCCCGTATCGCTGCACTGCCAGGCGAACCGGCAGCTCTCGGACGCCGTGGGCGTCGGTGAGGGGAACGTAAGGCTGGGCGTCGGGGTCGGAGTCGGAGTGGCCGACTCGGTCTCACTGAACGTCGGAGTGGGCGTCGGGCTCGGCTCCTCGTTGACGATCTCACCGATGGGCTCCGGCGTCGGGAAGTCGATCGCCTCCTGGCCCTTCAGCGCCTGCTCCATGTAGTCGTGCCAGATCTCGGACGGGAACGACGCACCGTGGATCTTCTCCTGGCCACCCGTGCCGTACATCTCGAGGAACGTGCGGTTCTTCTTGGTCTCGTCGTCGTCCAGCCGGAACATCGTGATCGCCGTGGACAGCTGAGGGGTGTACCCGACGAACCAGGCGGACTTGTTGCCGTCGGTGGTACCGGTCTTGCCCGCCACATCACGGCCGGTCAGCTGGGCGTTGGTACCCGTGCCCTTCTCGACCACGGTCTTGAGGACGTCGGTGACGTTGTCGGCGACCTTCTTCTCGAAAGCCTGCTCGGGCTCCGCCTTGTGAGTGAAGACGTCACCGTCTTTGCTCGTGACCCTTTCGACGGAGTACGGCTCGTTCTGCTTGCCGCTGGCCGCGAAGGTGGCGTACGCGCCCGCCATGCGGATCGCGCTCGGGTCGGAGATACCGATGGAGAAGGACGGGAAGTTGGTACCGGCCAGGCTGTCCTTCTTGAGGCCCGCGTCCATGGCCGACTCCTTCACCTTGTCCAGGCCGACGTCCATGCCGAGCTGTACGAAGGCGGAGTTCACGGACTCCCGCATCGCCTCACGAAGGTCGATCTGGTACTTGGGCGGAGAGCCGTAGGACTGCTTGCCGTCGTTCTCCTGGAGCCATTCCTTGCCCTCCTCGTTCTTCCAGACCGAACCGTCGTAGTTTTTGATCTTGAGGTCGTTCTTGCCGCTGAACAGGCTCTTTGCGTTGACTACCGTGCGCTCGTCCTGCGCCTGGCTCTCACCGAGATCGGGATCGCGCACACCCCACTTCATCGCCGCGGCGAGCACGAACGTCTTGAACGTCGAACCGACCTGCGCACCGGTCGAGTCGCAGTTGTTGGTGAAGTGGGTGGTCGCGTCCTCGCCTCCGTAGCAGGCCCGGATCGCCCCGGTGGCCGGCTCCACGGAAGCCCCGCCGAACTGGACGTAGGTGTCCTTGTCCGGGCGCTTCTTGGGATCGATGTTCTCCTTGCGGACCTTCTTGACCGCTGCCTCGAGCTCGCTGACCTTCTTCTTGTCGAAGGTCGTGTAGATCGAGTAGCCGCCTTGCTGGAGCTGGTCGGCGCTGATGATCTTGTTGTTGATCAGGTAGGCCTTGGCCAGGTCGACCAGATAGCCGGTCTGGCCCTTGAGCTGGGTGTTGGACCGGGGGTTCTGCCACGCGGGGAGCGTCTTGTACCTGGCCCGCTCGGTCGCGCTGAGGTGGCCGTACTCGACCATCTTGTCGAGGGTGTCCTGCATCTGGCGCAGGGCCCGCTTCCTGTTAGCGTCGGGCGTGGCGTTCGCCGGGTCGATGGAGATCGCGCCCGCCGGGTCGTAGTACGTGGCGCCCTTCAGCATGGCGGCCAGGAAGGCGCACTCGCCCGGATCCAGATCCTTGGCCTGCTTGTTGAAGTACGCGCGCGCGGCCGCCTGAATGCCGTAGGCGTTGCGTCCGTAGTACGCGGAGTTGAGATACCCCTCCATGATCGTGTCCTTGTTGACCGTGGCGCCCACCTTGATGGAGATGAAGATCTCCTTGAACTTGCGCGTGACGGTCTGGGACTGGTCGTTCAGGCGCGCGTTCTTGACGTACTGCTGGGTGATGGTGGAGCCACCCTGCGTGTTGCCGCCCCTGGCCATGTTGAACACGGCGCGGGCGATGCCCTTGGGGTCGATGCCGCTGTCGGTGTAGAAGGTCTTGTTCTCCTGCGACACGACGGCGTACTGCATCGCCTTCGGGATCTGCGCGAGGTTGACGATCTGGCGGTTGGTCTCCCCGCCGGTGGAGACCATCTCGGTGTCGTCGGACCAGTAGTAGACGTTGTTCTGCGCCGTCGCGGTCTCGTCGACGTTGGGAACGCTCACGAGCGCGTAACCCACGCCGGCCACCGCCACCAGGCTTCCGATGAAGCCGATGAACAGGCCCGTCACCAGCTTCCAGGACGGCACCCAGCGCGCCACGCCGTACTTGCCCGCGCGGGGATAGTCGATCAGCCGCTTCTTCCCGGGGCCAGCCGCGCGTCCCCGGCCGGCCGGCGCGCCGCGCCTGCTTCCGGGTGCAGGCTCCGCCCCTCTACGGCGACCACCGCCCGTGCTTCTCTGGGCCGCACGGCGGGCTTCGGCGCGGCCGCCCTGCAAATGTTCCTCGGCGCCCGGACCGTAGGAAGCCGACTCCTGGGAGCTCGTCCCATAGGAGTCGGCAAGAGACCCGGTGGCGCCTCGCGGAGCCGCGCGGCGGCCGGAGGACGAGCCGGACTGGCCGCGTCGGGCCGCGGCACGTCCGCCTCCCTGCGGCTGCGGCGGTTTGCGACGGTGCTCGCTCATCGAACGACTACTCCTCGGGCAGGCGCACCTTTGCGCGCCTGGAAACGGCGGCTGGTTTCCGGTCCCCCCGAAGTACGGATGTGGTCGGTTCCGCATTCATCCGTACCGCACCGGGGCAGCGACGCCCCCCAGGCGTCACTCGGTCCCCGGTGGTGTGCATGCCGCACAGACTACGCACCGTCAAAACCCGCCGAGCTCCGAAGTTCACCCCAAATCAGGCAACTTGGCTCGCATGAATCATTGATGTGATCCCGTTCACCGTCCCCCCACTTGTCGCTTCCGGAAGAGCGTTCTATCGTCTTGATGTATCGAGTCGATACATCGGAGCGACACAATGACGAGGAGGCGACGATGAGCCGGCGTTCCGGGATCCTCGAATTCGCCGTACTCGGCCTGCTCCGTGAGTCCCCGATGCACGGCTATGAGCTGCGCAAACGCCTCAATACGTCACTCGGCGTGTTCCGTGCGTTCAGCTACGGCACGCTCTACCCCTGCCTCAAGACGCTGGTCACCAACGGCTGGTTGATCGAGGAGCCGGGGAACACCCACGAAGACGCCCTCGCCGCACCACTCGCAGGGCGTCGCGCCAAGATCGTCTACCGGTTGACGGCGGAAGGTAAGGAGCACTTCGAGGAGCTGCTCTCGCAGACGGGTCCCGACGCGTACGAGGACGAGCACTTCGCCGCTCGTTTCGCCTTTTTCGGGCAGACCTCGCGCGACGTCCGCATGCGAGTCCTCGAAGGCCGGCGCAGCCGGCTGGAGGAGCGCCTGGAGAAGATGAGTGCCTCGTTGGCACGCACCCGGGAGCGCCTCGACGACTACACGCTTGAGCTTCAGCGCCACGGGATGGAGTCCGTGGAGCGCGAAGTGCGCTGGCTGAACGAGCTCATCGAGAGCGAGCGGGCCGGCCGGGACCTCAAGGGGCCCGGCCATGGAGAAACCGCTCGCGACACCACAGAGGGAGCGCCGGGCGTCCTGCCCCGGGCCGGGGACACCCCCGGACCGGATACGCCCGGCGACACCGCCACGTGAGGTCCCTGCCAGGGCCTCACTCGTACACACAGGGAGCAACCGGAATGGGTTCGGTTCGCGTAGCCGTCGTCGGCGTGGGCAACTGCGCCGCGTCGCTGGTTCAGGGAGTCGAGTACTACAAGGACGCCGACCCGGCGTCCAAGGTCCCCGGGCTGATGCATGTCCAGTTCGGCGAATACCACGTTCGTGACGTCGAGTTCGTCGCGGCGTTCGACGTCGACGCGAAGAAGGTCGGTCTCGACCTCGCCGACGCCATCGGCGCCTCCGAGAACAACACCATCAAGATCTGCGACGTGCCGAACACCGGGGTGACCGTCCAGCGCGGCCACACCCTCGACGGCCTCGGCAAGTACTACCGCGAGACCATCGAGGAGTCCGCTGAGGTTCCGGTCGACGTGGTCCAGGTCCTCAAGGACAAGCAGGTCGACGTCCTCGTCTGCTACCTGCCCGTCGGTTCCGAAGACGCGGCGAAGTTCTACGCCCAGTGCGCCATCGACGCCAAGGTCGCCTTCGTCAACGCCCTCCCCGTCTTCATCGCCGGCACCAAGGAGTGGGCGGACAAGTTCACCGAGGCGGGCGTCCCGATCGTCGGTGACGACATCAAGTCCCAGGTCGGCGCGACCATCACGCACCGCGTCATGGCGAAGCTGTTCGAGGACCGCGGCGTCGTCCTGGACCGCACGATGCAGCTGAACGTCGGCGGCAACATGGACTTCAAGAACATGCTCGAGCGCGAGCGCCTCGAGTCCAAGAAGATCTCCAAGACGCAGGCCGTGACCTCTCAGATCCCCGACCGGGATCTCGGCGCGAAGAACGTCCACATCGGCCCGTCGGACTACGTGCAGTGGCTCGACGACCGCAAGTGGGCCTACGTCCGCCTTGAGGGTCGCGCCTTCGGCGACGTGCCGCTGAGCCTGGAGTACAAGCTGGAGGTCTGGGACTCCCCGAACTCCGCGGGTGTCATCATCGACGCCGTGCGCGCCGCGAAGATCGCCAAGGACCGCGGTATCGGCGGCCCGATCCTCTCGGCCTCCAGCTACTTCATGAAGTCTCCGCCGGTTCAGTACTTCGACGACGAGGCCCGCGAGAACGTCGAGAAGTTCATCAAGGGTGAAGTCGAGCGCTAAGGCTCACTCAAAACGCTCCTGCCAGGGCTACAGAGGGTCCCCGGGTTCTATCGGCCCGGGGACCTCGCCGTATGTGAGGCTGTGCCCCATGCCCGTCGTCCGCGATCTGTGTGCCCTTCTCCGTTTCCGGGATTTCCGACGTCTGCTCACCGTGCGCCTGCTCTCCCAGGGCGCGGACGGCGTCTACCAGATCGCGCTCGCCGCCTACGTCGTGTTCTCCCCGGAGAAGCAGACGTCTGCCACCGCGATCGCCTCCGCGATGGCGGTCCTGCTGCTTCCTTACTCCTTGGTCGGCCCATTCGCCGGCGTCCTCCTGGACCGCTGGCGCCGCCGCCAGGTCTTCCTCTACGGCAATCTCGTGCGCGCCCTGCTGGCATCGGCGACGGCCGTTCTGATGATCGGCCACGTTCCGGACTGGCTCTTCTACGTCTCCGCCCTGTGTGTCACCGCCGTCAACCGCTTCGTCCTGTCCGGCCTCTCCGCCGCTCTGCCCCGCGTCGTGGACGAGGAGCGGCTGGTGATCGCCAACTCCCTCTCCCCGACGGCCGGAACGCTCGCCGCGACCGCGGGCGGTGGCCTCGCTTTCCTGCTACGACTACTGGTCGCCGACTCCGACGCGGCCGTGGTGCTGCTGGGAGCGGGGCTGTACCTGTGCGGTGCACTCGCCGCACTGCGCATCCCACCGGAACTACTGGGACCCGACCGCGAGTTGGTCCAGCCCCGCCTCGGCGCTGCCCTCGCCGGAACGGCCCGTGACCTGACCGCCGGTGTCCGTCATCTGGCCGCACCCACGCGTCGGTCGGCCGCCCGCGCGCTCGGCGCGATGTCGGTCATGCGGTTCTGTTACGGCGCTCTGCTCGTCATGGTGCTGATGCTCTGCCGGTACGCCCTGACGTCCGATCCGGACGACGGACTCGCCCTGCTGGGCCTGGCGTTGGGAATCTCCGGTGCCGGCTTCTTCGTCGCCGCGGTCATTACCCCCTGGACCGCAGGGAAGCTCGGGCCGGAACGCTGGATCGCTGGGTGTGCGGCCACCGCCGCGGTGCTGGAGCCCACCCTCGGGCTCCCCTTCACCACCGCCCCCATGCTCATCGCGGCGTTCGTGCTGGGCATGATCACCCAGGGCGCGAAGATCGCCACGGACACGATCGTGCAGTCCTCCGTCGACGACGGATTCCGGGGCCGGATCTTCTCCGTCTACGACGTCCTGTTCAACATAGCCTTCGTGAGCGCCGCCGCCGTGGCCGCCCTGATGCTGCCGCCGGACGGCCGCTCGGCGACCCTGGTGATCATTGTCGCCGTCTTCTACGGAGCGATCGCCGTAGCGATGACGAAGCAACGGCAACTTGCGACGGAACGATGAAGAGGCGATGTTTCACGTGAAACACCGCCCCTCGATGCGTTCAGGGTCATGTTTCACGTGAAACATGACCCCGTTTCACGGCCTCAGCCCTGCGCGGCCCACCACTCCTTGAGCGCGGCCACCGCTTCGTCGTGCTCCATCGGCCCGTTCTCCAGACGAAGTTCCAACATGTGTTTGTAGGCGTTGCCTACCGCAGGGCCAGGTGCCACGCCGAGGATCTCCATGATCTGGTTGCCGTCGAGGTCGGGCCTGATCGAATCCAGCTCCTCCTGCTCCTGAAGCTGCGAGATCCGCTCCTCCAGGCCGTCGTAGGCACGCGACAGCGCGGCCGCCTTACGCTTGTTCCTGGTCGTGCAGTCCGAGCGGGTCAGCTTGTGGAGCCGGTCGAGCAGCGGGCCCGCGTCCCGTACATAGCGCCGGACCGCCGAGTCCGTCCACTCTCCTGTGCCGTATCCGTGGAACCGCAGATGGAGTTCGACGAGCCGCGAGACGTCCTTCACCAGCTCGTTGGAGTACTTGAGTGCCGTCATCCGCTTCTTGGTCATCTTCGCTCCGACCACTTCATGGTGATGGAACGAGACCCGGCCGTCCTTCTCGAAGCGGCGGGTGCGCGGCTTGCCGATGTCGTGGAGCAGCGCGGACAGGCGAAGGGTCAGGTCGGGCCCTTCCTTCTCCAACGCCATGGCCTGTTCCAGGACGATCAGCGTGTGCTCGTAGACATCCTTGTGCCGGTGGTGCTCATCGCTCTCCAGCCGCAGGGCCGGAAGCTCCGGCAGCACATGCTCGGCCAGGCCGGTGTCGACCAGCAGCGTCAGCCCCTTGCGCGGATGGGCGGACAGGATGAGCTTGTTCAACTCGTCCCTGACCCGTTCGGCGGAGACGATCTCCAGCCGCCCGGACATCTCCGTCATCGCGGTGACCACCTCGGGCGCCACCTCGAAGTCGAGCTGCGCCGCGAAGCGCGCCGCCCGCATCATCCGAAGCGGGTCGTCCGAGAAGGACGCCTCCGGTGTACCGGGGGTCCGGAGCACACGCGCCGCGAGGTCGTCGAGGCCACCGTGGGGGTCGATGAACGTCTTCTGCGGGAGCGCGACGGCCATCGCGTTCACCGTGAAGTCACGCCGGACGAGGTCCTCCTCGATGGAGTCGCCGTACGACACCTCAGGCTTGCGCGAGGTGCGGTCGTACGCCTCGGACCGGTAGGTGGTCACCTCGATCTGGTAGCCGTCCTTCTGCGCTCCCACGGTGCCGAAGGCGATCCCGACCTCCCATACGGCGTCCGCCCACGGCCGAACGATCTTCAGAACGTCCTGGGGGCGAGCCTCGGTCGTGAAGTCCAGGTCATTGCCGAGCCGGCCGAGCAGTGCGTCCCGGACCGAACCACCGACCAGGGCGAGTGAGAACCCGGCCTCCTGGAAGCGACGGGCGAGGTCGTCGGCGACGGGTGCGACCTGAAGCAGTTCGTTCACCGCGTGGTCCTGCACCCGATTCGGGGCACTGAGCTTGTCTTCCTTGGCGTTCGGCACAACAGAAGAGGGTACGTGGCCCGGACGTCCCCGGGCGCCTCCATTAAACGTGCACAGACTCGCCACGTAGACCTGCACAAGGTCTGCTCCGGAGACTCACGGGCGTGCTCCCCTTTATACGTACACATTCGGGACAGTGCGGCGGTGTCCTCCGATCTTGTGGAGCAGTCCGCGGCACTTCCCCTCAGCGCGCATCGTTACCATGCGTGGACGCACATTCCGACGACCACTGACGACGAGGGACGGGCGAGCGCGTGGCCGAGGCGGCAGACTTCCAGGGGACGAGTCCCTCACCTGCCCGCCGCTGGCTGCGGCGTACAGGGGCCCTGCTCGCAGCGGCCCCTCTGCTGGCCGGTCTGTGCCAGCTGCCCGCCACACCCTCCGCCCAGGCCGCCGACAACTCCGGATCGGTGTCCGTCGCGATCGACACAGTCAGCCCCACCGCACCTACCGACGGTGACGCGCTCACCGTGTCGGGGACAGTGACCAACAACGGCAAGCAGGCGGTCACAGCCGCTCATGTCGGCCTGCAGGTGGGCCCGGAGCTCAACACCCGCTCGTCGATCGACACCGTCACCGACGACCAGGACTCCCTCCAGGGCTCCACGGGGTCCGAGGTCGGCGGCAAGTACGTGGCGAAGTTCGCGAGGCTGACCCCCGGCGTGGCACAGCCCTTCTCCATCTCCGTACCGGTGGACGAGCTGGACCTCGGTGACCCCGGCGTCTACCAGTTCGCCGTCTCCCTCTCGGGCAAGACCTCCGCGCAGCCGTGGGACCAGCCGCTCGGCATCCAGCGGACCTTCCTGCCCTGGCAGTCCGACGAGGCGGACCCGAAGACGAAGACGACCTTCCTGTGGCCGCTGATCTCCACCGTGCACATGACGGCGGAGACGGGCTCCAACGCACAGCAGACGCCGGTCTTCCTCAACGACGACCTCGCCGAGGAGATCTCGGCGGGCGGCCGACTGGACCAGATGCTCTCGCTGGGCGAGAACCTGGACGTCACGTGGGTGATCGACCCGGACCTGCTGGCATCCGTCGACGCGATGACCCGCAGCTACCGGATCCAGGGTGCGGGCGACACCACCACCCCGGGCACCCACCAGGCACTCGCCAAGCAGTGGCTGGCCAGGCTGCAGAAGGCGGTGGAGGACAAGGAGGTCGTCGCGCTTCCCTTCGCCGACCCCGACCTCGCTTCGCTGGCGCACAACGGCACGAGCGTCACCGGCTCGCTGAGCCACCTCGACGAGGCGACCGACGTCGCGGCCACCACGGTGAGGACCGTGCTCCACGTGACGGCGAGCACCGACTTCGCCTGGCCGGTGAACGGCGCGGTGGACCCGTCGATCGTGAAGGTCGCCACTTCTGCCGGCGCCGACAAGGTGATCGCCCGCAGCGACAGCCTCCAGGAGACCGCTGGACTGTCGTACACGCCCTCCGCGGCCCGTCCCATCGGCGGTGGCACCACGGCGGTCGTCGCGGACGCGCGACTGTCCACGGCCTTCCAGGGAGATCTGACGAAGGCATCCTCCGCCACGCTCGCCGTCCAGCGGTTCCTCGCTCAGAGCCTCGCTCTCGGCCTCCAGACGGACAAGCAGCGCAGCATCGTCGTCGCCCCGCAGCGGATGCCCACGGCGAGCCAGGCCGATGCCATGGCCGAAGCGATCACCGCGTTGCAGGGCGGAAACTGGTCACAGACCCAGAAGCTCACGGCGGCGGCCGCGGCCAAGCCCGATCCCGGGGCCACCACCAAGGTGCCCTCCGCGTCGGCCTACCCCTCCTCGCTGCGCAAGCAGGAGCTGCCCAAGTGGGCCTTCCAGCAGACCGCGAGCACGCGGAACAAGCTCGACAACTTCAAGGTGATCCTCTCCGACCAGTCCCGCGTCGTGACCCCCTTCGGACGGGCCATGAACCGCGAGATGTCCACGTCGTGGCGGGGCCGCGCCACCGAGGCGAGCGGCTTCCGCAGCGACGTCGAGGCGTACCTCGACGAACTGACCTCCCAGGTCAGCCTGATCGACAAATCGGAGACCAAGCTCTCCGGCCGCAGTGCCACGATCCCCGTGACGGTCCAGAACAACCTGGTGCAGGGAGTGGAGCACCTGAGGCTCCGACTGACCTCCCTCAGCCCGAACCGGCTCGAGATCGGTGGCTCCTCCTACGACGAGCAGGCGGTCGAGGTCTCCGGCGGCCACAGCCAGACGGTGAAGTTCACCACGACGGCCAACGCCAACGGCAAGGCCTCGGTGATCGCCCAGCTGTACACCGAGGACGGCCAGCCGTACGGCGAGGCCGTCAGGTTCGACGTCAAGGTCACCGAGTTCACGGCCACTGTGATGCTGGTCATCGGTGGCGGTGTCCTGCTGCTGGTGCTGGCAGGATTCCGGATGTACACCCAGCGCAAGCGCGCCGCCGCCCGTGAGGCCGAGCAGAACGGCCCCGACGACGAGGCGGACGAAGCCGTGGACGGACCGAAGAACCCGGAAGGCCCCGACGACCGTCTCAAGGAGGAGACCGGCACCGGGCCCGGAGCGGACGACCCGGAGCAGCCGAGTGACCTGACGGCGGACACCGCAGCGGAAAGCGCCGACCCGTCCGGCACGGGTGAGAGAGTGGACCGTTGAGGATGTCGTGGCCGGTGGGCCCGGGACGATGAGGTGGGGTAACCATGAACGCGCCGTACGACGGTGATCGCGGTCAGGGCGCGGACAGCTCGGGTCGTCCCGAGGGGCCGCCGCCCGAGCATGGCCAGGTGCCGCCGCAGGCTCCCGCGGACATGTACCTCCAGGACGCCTACGACCAGGACCCCTACCAGGCGCAGGACCTCTATGCCCAGGACCCGGTCGCCGAGGCCCTGTACGACCGGGCCGCGCATCCCCCGCCGCCCCCGGGCACCCATCAGCCGCAGCAGCCGCTGTACTCCCAGCCGCCCCAGTCTCCTTACGCCCCGGACCCGCACGTGTGGGCGCAGACCCCGGCGCCCGAGCCTGAGGGCCCCACGCAATACCTGCCGTACGGCGACGACCCTCGTACCACCCAGTTCGTGGGCGTCGACGACCTGGTGAGCCAGGCCGGCGAGGAACGCCACGAGCCGGACGCGTTCGCGCACCTCTTCCGCGACCAGCAGCAGCGCGGCGGGCGACCGACGGATCCGCCGTCCGTGCCAGGCCCCGGCGGACCGCCACCGACCCCGCAGCTCCAGGCTTTTGCGGCGCCTGCGCCCTCGGCCGACGAGACCATGAACCTGGGCACCGCGCCTGCTGCGGCTGCGGTGGCCTCCGAAGCTCCTGCCGCCCCCGCGAAGAAGGGCGGCAAGGCAACAGGGCTGCTGAAATCGAGCGCCGTGATGGCGGCCGGCACGATGGTCTCGCGCCTGACCGGCTTCATCCGCTCGGCACTCATCGTGTCCGCGCTCGGCACCGCCTTCCTGGGCGACTCGTTCCAGGTGGCCTACCAACTGCCGACCATGATCTACATCCTCACCGTGGGCGGTGGTCTGAACTCCGTCTTCGTGCCGCAGCTCGTGCGCGCCATGAAGGAGGACGACGACGGCGGCGAAGCCTTCGCGAACCGGCTCCTGACGCTCGTCATGGTGGCGCTCGCCGCGCTCACCGCGCTCACGATGTTCGCCGCGCCGCTCCTGGTGCGTGCGCTGTCGAACCCGGTGGCGACCAACCCCGCGGCCAACGACGTAGCCATCACCTTCACCCGCTACTTCCTGCCCTCCATCTTCTTCATGGGCATCCACGTGGTGATGGGACAGATCCTCAACGCGCGCGGCAAGTTCGGCGCGATGATGTGGACGCCGGTCCTCAACAACATCGTGATCATCGTGACGCTCGCGATGTTCCTGTGGGTGTACGGCACCGCCGGGCACTCCGGGATGAGCGTCACGACCATCCCGCCGGAGGGGCAGCGGCTGCTGGGCGTGGGCATCCTGCTCGGCCTTGTGGTGCAAGCCCTCGCGATGATCCCGTATCTGCGCGAGACCGGGTTCCGCCTGCGCCTGCGCTTCGACTGGAAGGGCCACGGTCTCGGCAAGGCCGCGATGCTCGCGAAGTGGACCATCCTCTTCGTCCTCGCCAATCAGGCGGGCGCCCTGGTCGTCACCCAGCTCGCCACCGCGGCCGTCGCCGACACCAAGATCCCCGGTACCGGCTTCAGCGCCTACGCCAACGCCCAGCTGATCTGGGGCCTTCCGCAGGCCATCATCACCGTCTCGCTGATGGCCGCCCTGCTGCCGCGCATCTCCCGTTCGGCCGCGGAGGACGACGCCGGCGCGGTCCGCGACGACATCTCGCAGGGCTTGCGCACCACAGCGGTCGCCATCGTGCCCATCGCCTTCGGCTTCCTCTCACTCGGCATCCCGATGTGCACGCTGATCTTCGGTGCCTCCAGCACCGGCGCCGCCACGAACATGGGTTACATGCTGATGGCCTTCGGCCTCGGGCTGATCCCCTATTCGGTCCAGTACGTCGTCCTGCGCGCCTTCTACGCCTACGAGGACACCCGGACGCCCTTCTACAACACCGTCATCGTGGCAGCCGTCAACGCCGCTGCCTCCGCCGCCTGTTACGCCGTGCTGCCGCCCCGCTGGGCCGTGGTCGGCATGGCCGCCTCGTACGGTCTCGCCTACGCGATCGGCGTCGGCGTCGCCTGGAACCGACTGCGCAAGCGGCTCGGCGGCGACCTGGACGGGAACCGCGTCCTGCGGACCTACGCCCGGCTCTGCATCGCCTCCGTCCCGGCGGCGCTCCTCAGCGGGGCGGTCTGTTACGGCATCGGTCACTCGCTCGGCCAGGGAGTTGTCGGTTCGTTCGCCGCTCTGATCGCGGGTGGGGCGGTCCTGCTCGGGATCTTCTTCCTCGCCGCACGCAAGATGCGTATCGAGGAGCTGAACTCACTGGTCGGCATGGTCCGGGGGCGTCTGGGGCGCTGAGGCAGGGGTACGCGCACAACCATCGTCCGCCACCGTGTGTCGTGCATAGCGGCGGACTGTGGGCACAATTGGATTCTGCGTCGCACGGCGCGCAATGAATGGGGAGGCAGGGAACGACGGTGGCGGAACGGAGCACGGCTGCCGTCGACGTGGCAGACAACAGCGGTGACGAACCGCTGACCGCCAAGGCGGACCAGCCCACGGCCGACGGCGTGGCCAAGAACCGGGAGCGGGACACGGAAGACGTCGAGGCACAGGGGAGTGGCGGGACCGAGAGTCCTGGCAAAGCGTCATCGCCGGAGTTGCACAGCGGCCACAAACTCGCCAGGCGCTACCGGCTTGAGGAGTGCGTCACCCGTCTGGACGGGTTCAGCAGTTGGCGGGCCGTCGACGAGAAACTCCGTCGTGCCGTCGGCGTGCACATCCTGCCCGCGGATCATGCGCGGGCGCGTTCCGTCCTGGCCGCGGCCCGTTCCTCCGCGCTGCTGGGTGACCCGCGCTTCGTCCAGGTCCTGGACGCCGTCGAGGAGAACGACCTCGTCTACGTCGTCCACGAGTGGCTGCCCGACGCAACCGAACTGACCACCCTCCTCGCCCTGGGCCCGCTGGAGGTGTACGACGCCTACCAGATGGTCAGTCAGGTGGCGTCCGCCATGGCCGCGGCCCACCGCGAGGGACTCGCGCATCTGCGGCTGAACCCGAACGCGGTCCTGCGTACGTCGAGCGGGCAGTGGCGCATCCGGGGCCTCGCCGTGAATGCCGCGCTGCGAGGCGCCAGTTCGGAGACTCCGCAGCGCACCGACACGGAGGCCATCGGCGCGCTCCTGTACGCGGCGCTCACCCAGCGCTGGCCGTACGAGAACGACGCCTACGGTCTGGCCGGTCTGCCCAAGGACGTCGGTCTCATCGCACCCGACCAGGTGCGGGCGGGTGTCCACCGTGGCCTGTCCGAGCTGTCCATGCGGGCGCTCGCCAACGACGGTGCGACCGCCTCACGGCACGAGTCGGCTTGCACCACTCCCGAGGAACTGGTCAAGGCGATCGGTGAGATGCCCCGCATCCGCCCGCCGGAGCCCGCGTTCACGGCCCCGCCCGAGTACCAGCGCACGACGTACCAGCAGGGCACGTACGGCCGCCCGGCGCCGCACCCCGGAGTCACCCAACCCGTCCCAGCCCCGCCACCGCCGCTGCAGAGCCGCACGGGCCGGGCCCTGAAGTGGGCGGTCTCTGCCCTCCTCATCGCCGCGCTCGGTCTCGGTAGTTGGCAGCTTGCGGACGCGCTGATGGACCGGAGCGGCACGTCGGACGAGAACCAGACCCAGACGACCGACGACGGTGACAAGACCCCGACGAAGCCTGCCAGCGTTCCGATCGCCATCGTCAAGGGGTACGACTTCGACCCCTTCGGCGACGGATCCGAGAAGCCGACCGACATAAAGAAGGCCTACGACGACGACGTCTCGTCGTACTGGCAGACGGACTTCTACCAGGGTGCCCGCTTCGGGAACCTCAAGCCGGGCCTCGGGATAATCCTCGATCTCGGCAAGGTCCAGGACATCGGCAAGGTCACCGTCACGTTCACGGGCGACACGTCTGTCGAACTACGTGCCGCCTCAAGCGACGCGAGTTCCCGGCCGACCACCTTCGACGCCTACACCAAGGTCGCCGAGGGCTCCGGTACGGGTGTCCCGCTCAAGCCGGACAAGACCGTGAAGTCCCGCTACCTTCTGGTCTGGCTGACCAAGCTGCCCCTGACAGAGGAAGGCACCTACCGCGGCCGGGTGGCGGACATCAAGGTCACCAGTTAAGGCTGAGGAGGGGTCCGATGGCAGATGACACCGCGTACGGCGACACCAGCGATCAGGATCTCCTGGCCCGTCATGTGGAAGGCGACCCCGACGCCTTCGGTGAGCTCGTCCGGCGGCACCGCGATCGGCTCTGGGCCGTTGCCCTCCGCACGCTCGGAGACCGTGAGGAAGCAGCTGACGCCGTTCAGGACGCCCTGGTGTCCGCCTACAGGGCCGCACACACCTTCCGGGGTCAGTCCGCGGTCACGACCTGGCTGCACCGGATCACGGTGAACGCCTGCCTGGACCGGGCCAGGAAGGCGGCCTCCCGCAAGACATCTCCCGTGGACGACACCGAGCGCCTGGAGCAGCTCCTGGAGCCGCACGAGTCCGCCTCGGCGCCCGCGGAGCGCAACGACCTCCACCGCCAGCTCCTGGAGGCCCTCGGCACGCTCCCGCCCGACCAGCGCGCCGCCCTCGTCCTCGTCGACATGCAGGGGTATCCGGTCGCCGAAGCCGCCCGCGTGCTCGATGTGCCGACGGGGACGGTGAAGAGCCGCTGCGCCCGAGGCAGAGCCAGACTCCTGCCCCTTCTCACTCATCTCCGGCCGGAAAGAACCGGAGGCGTGAGAGAAGCGAGCGCTGGACGGAACCGCACGCAGGGGACATCCGTCCCACCCGCAGCGGGACCTCCGTCAGAGGGCCCGCCGGATTCAGGATCAAGCGATTCAGCTGCAGTGAAGGGCGGAGGTGGGCGAGCGTGACTTCCACGACAGACACAGCCGGGCACCCGGACGTCGCGGAGATCTCCGACCTCACCGAAGGCATTCTCCCCGCCTCCAGGACCGCGGACCTACGTCGGCATCTCGACGAGTGCGAACTCTGCGCGGACGTACACGCGTCGCTGGAGGAGATCCGCGGACTGCTCGGAACACTGCCGGGCCCACCGCGTATGCCCGCCGATGTCGCCGGCAGGATCGACGCCGCCCTCGCCGCGGAAGCTCTCCTGCAGGCAACCGCTCCCGAGGCCGTGAACGCACCGGCGCCGGTCGAGACGGCACATGTTTCACGTGAAACCTCGCCCACGGCCGACCGCCCCACGGGACACGCCCGTTCGGCCACCACCGGCCCCGGCCGCAAGGACCGCAAGAGGAACGGACGGCGCAAGGTTGCCGTCCTCGGCGCCGTCTTCACCGTCGCCGCCCTGGGATTCGGCTCCGTGCTGCTGTCGACGTTGGACGACGGCAAGCCGACCGACGCGGCACACGGACAGGCGACCGCCTCCCCCGACTCCTTCTCCGCGAGCGGACTCGAGAAGCAGGTCTCGGACCTTCTCACCGAGAAGCAGAGTACGAGCGGCGGATCCCGGGCTCCGCACACCAGCATGGGCGCGGAGAAGGTCCCGGACTCCGGGAATCCCCGCATCCTGGTGACGCCCGAGGTTCCCCGGTGCATCCAGAACGGCATTCACACCAGCGACGCGCCGCTCGCGACCGAGGACGGTGTCTACAAGGGCACGGACGCGCTTCTCGTCGTGCTACGCGACCCTTCCGACAGCACCCGCGTCACTGCCTACATCGTGGATGCGTCGTGCGTGAAGAACGCACCGACCGGCACCGCGAAGGTTCTGCTGAAGCAGTCCTACACGCGCTCCTGAGCCCTCACGCTTCGTCTCCGCCCTGCGTGGCAATGCGTACGGTGTGGCCTCTCCGTGTGCCCGGACACACCGGGAATGCGCGCCCCTTAGGATCCGTTGGGTGGGGTGAGAGTTCTGAGTGGGCTCCACCGGTCCGACGACGCAGTCCAGAGACGAGGAACCAAGCCGTGAGCGACGTCCGTAACGTGATCATCATCGGCTCCGGGCCCGCCGGCTACACGGCGGCGCTCTACACCGCGCGCGCGTCGCTGAAGCCGCTGGTGTTCGAGGGCGCCGTCACCGCCGGTGGCGCGCTGATGAACACCACCGAGGTGGAGAACTTCCCCGGCTTCCAGGACGGCATCATGGGCCCCGAGCTCATGGACAACATGCGCGCCCAGGCGGAGCGTTTCGGTGCCGAGCTCGTCCCGGACGACATCGTCAGCGTCGACCTGACCGGCGAGATCAAGACCGTCACCGACACCTCGGGCACGGTCCACCGGGCGAAGGCCGTGATCGTCACCACCGGCTCGCAGCACCGCAAGCTCGGCCTGCCGAACGAGGACGCCCTCTCCGGACGCGGTGTCTCATGGTGCGCCACCTGTGACGGCTTCTTCTTCAAGGACCAGGACATCGCTGTGATCGGCGGCGGTGACACCGCGATGGAGGAGGCGACCTTCCTCTCCCGCTTCGCCAAGTCCGTGACGATCGTCCACCGCCGTGACACTCTGCGCGCCTCCAAGGCGATGCAGGAGCGCGCCTTCGCCGACCCGAAGATCAAGTTCGTCTGGGACAGCGAGGTCGCCGAAATCCAGGGAGACCCGAAGCTCTCCGGACTGAAGTTGCGCAACCTCAAAACCGGCGAACTCTCGGACCTGGCGGTCACCGGCCTGTTCATCGCGATCGGCCACGACCCGCGCACCGAGCTCTTCAAGGGCCAGCTCGAGCTGGACGGTGAGGGCTACCTGAAGGTGGAAGCACCTTCGACCCGCACCAACCTGACCGGTGTCTTCGGCGCCGGTGACGTGGTCGACCACACCTACCGCCAGGCGATCACCGCGGCCGGCACCGGCTGTTCCGCCGCTCTCGACGCAGAGCGCTTCCTCGCCGCCCTCGCGGACGAAGAGAAGGCCGAGCCCGAGAAGACCGCTGTCTGACCCCCATCCCGCCCCACCGCACCAACCCAGTTAAGGAGCCCGCCGTGGCCGGCACCCTGAAGAATGTGACCGACGATTCCTTCGAGCAGGACGTCCTGAAGAGCGACAAGCCCGTCCTGGTGGACTTCTGGGCCGCCTGGTGCGGACCGTGCCGTCAGATCGCGCCGTCCCTTGAGGCGATCGCCGCCGAGTACGGCGACAAGATCGAGGTCGTCAAGCTGAACATCGACGAGAACCCGGGTACGGCCGCCAAGTACGGCGTCATGTCCATCCCGACGCTGAACGTGTACCAGGGTGGCGAGGTCGCCAAAACCATCGTCGGCGCCAAGCCGAAGGCCGCGATCGTGCGCGACCTCGAGGACTTCATCGCCGAGTGATGTTTCACGTGAAACACGATGGGGCCGACCCGAAGGGGTCGGCCCCATCGCATTACAGGGGGCGCAGCGCCGGTTCCTTCTGTACCGCCCCGAGAAGCCGGTCCAGTGCCATCTCCACATCTTCCTTCCAGGAGAGCGTGGTCCGAAGCTCCAGCCTCAGTCGCGGATACGTGGGATGGGGTCTGACCGTCTTGAAGCCCACGGCGAGGAGATGGTCCGCAGGAAGCAGGCAGGCGGGTTCCTTCCAACGAGCGTCTCCGAAAGCCTCGATGGCCTTGAAACCCCGCCGCAGCAGGTCCTTGGCGACCGTCTGCACCATCACCCGGCCCAGCCCCTGCCCCTGATAGCCCGGCATGATGAACGACGTCATCAGCTGAACGGCGTCCGGAGAGACAGGGCTCGTGGGAAACGCCGTGGAGCGAGGAACGTACGCGGGAGGCGCGTACAGGACGAAGCCGACCGGTACGTCATCGACGTAGACGACCCGGCCGCACGAACCCCAGTCCAGCAGGACGGCGGAGATCCAGGCTTCCTTCTCCAGAGCTGGTGTTCCCGCCTTTACCGCGGCTTCTCCGCTGACGGGGTCCAACTCCCAGAAGACACACGAGCGGCAACGCCGGGGTAGGTCCTGAAGGTTGTCCAGCGTGAGCGGTACGAGCCGACGCCCCATGAAGGCTGATCCTCGCTTCCTTCGCCCGCCGCATCGCGGGCGGCCGTCAGAGCGCTCCGTTCCCTGAGCAGGCTGCCGACGAATCCGCCGACCGCCCCCAGTCCCAGGCCCGCGCTCACCAGTCCGCTTCGGCTCATCGTTCGCATGGCCCCTGCCTCCCCTCAGAGGTGCCGGGTGGATGTGCCGCACCCATTCGCATCGTATCCACACAGCGATTCCATCGATACCGCCTGAAAGCAAAGAGCGGGCCGTGTTCCGGGACGCACCGGACACCGCCCGCTCTTCATGCTTCGCCGGGCAGTGTCACCCTGGCGAGGCCTGGCTCAGCTTTCCGTCTCCTCGGCCCCACCGTCCAGCAGGCTCTTCTGCAGAACCGGTCCCTCGCCGGGAGCGAGGGAGCTGAGGATGCGTTCGAGGTCCTCCATCGAGGCGAACTCGACGGTGATCTTGCCCTTCTTCTGCCCCAGGTCGACCTTCACCCGGGTCTCGAAGCGGTCCGAGAGGCGGGTCGCGAGGTCGGTCAGCGCCGGAGAGACGCGGGCACCGGCACGCGGTCCCTTGGAACGCTGGGCGGTCTGCGGCCGCGACCCCATGAGGGTCACGATCTCCTCGACCGCACGCACCGAGAGTCCCTCGGCCACGATCCGGTGGGCCAGCCGGTCCTGCTCCTCAGAGTCCTCGACGGAGAGCAGGGCACGAGCGTGTCCGGCGGAGAGCACTCCGGCGGCCACTCGCCGCTGCACCGCCGGCGAGAGCTTCAGCAGACGCAGGGTGTTGGAGACCTGCGGACGGGACCGGCCGATGCGGTCCGCCAGCTGGTCGTGCGTGCAGTTGAAGTCCTTCAGCAACTGGTCGTAGGCGGCTGCCTCTTCCAGCGGGTTCAACTGAGCACGATGCAGGTTCTCCAGGAGGGCGTCCAGGAGAAGCTTGTCGTCGTCCGTGGCCCGCACGATCGCGGGGATCGCCTCCAAGCCGGCCTCACGGCTGGCCCGCCAGCGCCGCTCGCCCATGATGAGCTCGTAGCGGGCGGGACCGACCTGTCGCACGACGACCGGCTGAAGGAGCCCGACTTCCTTGATGGAAGTGACCAGTTCCTGGAGCGCGTCATCGTCGAAGACCTCACGCGGCTGGCGCGGGTTCGGCGTGATGGAGTCGAGGGGGAGTTCCGCGAAGTGGGCGCCCATGGGAGGCGCGGGCGCCTCCTCGTAGCCGTTGACCGGCACCTCGGTTTCATGTGAAACAGGTGGCAGCGTAGCCACCTTCGCCGCGGCCACTCCACGGTCGGTCGTCAGCACCGGGACCGATGTCGGAGACGCTGAACCAGCGCCTCCCATCGCCGCCGGAGTCGGCGTCTTCTCCGTCGGGGCAGCCGGGATCAGTGCGCCGAGACCACGGCCCAAACCCCTCCGTCGCTCGCTCACTGGATCCCCTCCACCATGCTCGGGTTGCTCTGTGCGCCGATGTGCGCCTGCGTCGGGTCATAGCTGACGCCGACACCCTTCAACGCGATCTCTCGCGCCGCCTCAAGGTACGACAGGGCACCGCTCGATCCTGGATCGTAGGTCAGCACCGTCTGTCCATAACTCGGCGCCTCGGAGATACGGACCGAGCGGGGAATGCTCGTCCGCAGCACCTCGTCGCCGAAGTGGGTGCGCACCTCGTCCGCTACCTGGGACGCGAGACGCGTCCGGCCGTCGTACATGGTGAGCAGGATGGTCGATACGTGCAAGGTGGGGTTGAGGTGGCCCCGCACGAGATCGACGTTGCGCAGCAGCTGCCCGAGGCCCTCCAGTGCGTAGTACTCGCACTGGATCGGGATGAGGACCTCCGCACCGGCCACGAGCGCATTGACCGTCAGCAGGCCGAGCGAGGGCGGACAGTCGATGAGGATGTAATCCAGAGGCTGCTCGTACGCCTGGATGGCGCGCTGCAGTCGGCTCTCACGTGCCACCAGGGACACCAGCTCGATCTCCGCACCGGCGAGATCGATGGTGGCGGGGGCGCAGAAGAGACCTTCGACATCAGGGACCGGCTGGACGACCTCCGCCAGTGGCCTGCTCTCGACCAGGACGTCATAGATGGACGGGACTTCGGCGTGGTGGTCGATCCCCAGCGCGGTGGATGCGTTGCCCTGGGGATCGAGGTCGATCACCAGGACACGGCCGCCGTGCAGAGCCAGCGAAGCAGCAAGATTGACGGTCGTCGTCGTCTTGCCCACCCCGCCCTTCTGGTTGGCGACGACCATGATCCGGGTCTGCTCAGGCCGTGGCAGGCCCTCGCCGGCACGGCCAAGAGCCTCTACCGCCAGTTGGGCAGCACGACCGATCGGAGTGTCGTCCATCGGGGGCGGTGTTTCACGTGAAACATCGTCCCCCATCGACTCGGTTCGGGGACCGGGGACCGGATCGGTCATCGGTCCCGCGATGTTGGCGTCGGACCGCAAGGATTCACTCTCCTCGACTTCAGGCTCGCAATGAACAGAGCCTCCCATGTCTTCGGGGTCGTGAACCAGTGAGGCCTGTTGTTCTGTGGAGAAATCCACCTCTGTGGACAACTCCGTTACCTCTCCGAGTGACCCGAGAGGCTTCCGGTCGCGGGGTTCGGCCGCGGCGCGGCCCCGGCTGATGATGCCGTGCAGCAGTGAGCGACGTTTCACGTGAAACACGATGCAGGGCAGCCGTGCCCGTTCTGCCGCGACACTCCGGCATGCATAGGTTGGGCAGCTTGTGTGGAGTACGTCTCGTCGTCAGGACGGATCAGCGACGTCGACGCGTTCGGCCGGTACGGGCCGCCTTGGCGCGCTTGGCCGCAAAACGTACACCGCCGGGACTCTCCCCGACCTCGACCCTCACCACCGTGGACAGCGGATCGACCACGCCCTCACCCACATGCAGGATGGAGGTCCCCACGGCGCCGAGCTTACTCAGGGCAGTACCTGCCGCCTTGAGCTCCTCCTCCGCGGTGTCGCCCTTCAGCGCGAGCATCTCGCCGTAGGGACGCAGCAGCGGCACACCCCACGTCGCCAGCCGGTCCAGCGGGGCCACGGCCCGCGCCGTCACCACATGCACGGGGGTCAGCTTGCCCATGACTTCCTCGGCGCGGCCCCGCACGACCGTCACATGGTCCAGGCCCAGCAGTTCCACAACCTCCGTCAGGAAGGTCGTCCGCCTCAACAGCGGCTCCAGCAGCGTGATCTTCAGGTCCTCGCGGACGAGGGCCAGAGGGATGCCGGGCAGACCGGCACCGGAGCCGACGTCGCACACCGTCACCCCCTCGGGGACGACCTCCGAGAGAACCGCGCAGTTCAGTAGATGCCGCTCCCACAGGCGGGGCACTTCACGGGGGCCGATGAGACCGCGCTGCACACCCGCCTCAGCGAGCAGCTCGGCGTAGCGCACCGCGTCCTCGAAGCGATCGCCGAACACCTCGCGCGCCTCTTCGGGCGCGGGGGGAAGCTCCGCTGCCTCCGTCACGGGGAACCGTCCTTCCGTACCGCATCAGCGCACCGGGCGCCGACCATCAGAACTATCAGGCTGACAAAGTTCGGCCCCGCCTGCTCTACAGACGGGGCCGGAGGAACGTACGGACCGATCAGGCGGGAAGCACGACGACGAAGCGCTGCGGCTCCTCGCCTTCGGACTCGCTGCGCAGCCCGGCGGCCTTGATCGCGTCGTGCACGACCTTGCGCTCGAACGGCGTCATCGGGTCGAGCTTCACGGACTCGCCGGTGCTCTTCACCTCGGCGGCGGCCTTGGCGCCCAGCTCGGAGAGCTCCGCGCGCTTCTTGGCCCGGTAACCGCCGATGTCCAGCATCAGCCGGCTGCGGTCCCCGGTCTCCCGGTGCACAGCAAGGCGGGTGAGCTCCTGCAGGGCTTCCAGCACCTCGCCGTCACGACCGACCAGCTTCTGCAGATCACGGCCGCCCGCGTCGCTGATGATCGAGACAGCGGCGCGGTCGGCCTCGACGTCCATATCGATGTCGCCGTCGAGATCGGCGATGTCGAGCAGACCCTCGAGGTAGTCCGCCGCGATCTCGCCCTCCTGCTCCAGGCGGGTCAGGGTGTCTGCACCCTCGGCAGCGGCGGAGGTGGTGCCTTCCGTCACGGGATGGACTCCTTCTTACTTCTTGGACGGGGACTTGGGCCGCTGCGGACCCTTGCGCTGTCCGGACTGGGCCTTGCTGCGGGTACCGCCGCCGGGCTGCTTCTTGGCGGGAGCGGCGGGCTTGGCGTCCTCGGGCTCGTCGGACTTGCTCAGCGAGGTCGGCTCCGACGGCTGGTCGTCACCGGCCGCCTTCGAGCCGACCGAAGCCGCCCCCGACTGCCGCTGGGACTTGCTCTGCCGCTTGGGCTGCTGACGCTTGGGAGCCGCCGCGCTCGCCGGCGAACCGTCCTCGGTCTGGACCGCGGCCTGGGAATCACTCTGGATGACCGAGCCGTCGGCCTGCGCCGCGAGGCCCGCCTTGTTCAGACCGTTGATGAACTTGCGCTCGAACTCGTTGCGGTCACGGCCCTTGGCGACGATCGCCTTGATGATGGTGCGCTCACTGCGCTTGCGGGCCTTGCCGTGGTTCGTGACGTGCTTGGTGAGGCGCTCGAGGTAGGCGGCCTGGGCCTTCGAACCCGGGGTCGGGTTGTTGTGGATGACGTACATCTGCTGGCCCATGGTCCACACGTTGGTGGTCAGCCAGTAGACGAGAACACCGACGGGGAAGTTGATGCCGAAGACGGCGAACATGACCGGGAAGACGTACATCAGCATCTTCTGCTGCTGCATGAACGGCGTCTTGACCGTGGTGTCGACGTTCTTCGTCATCAGCTGGCGCTGTGTGTAGAACTGCGACGCCGACATCATGACGATCATGACCGCGGTGACGACCCGCACGTCGGTGACCGTGGCGCCCAGCGCCTGGACGGTGGCGGAGCCGTCCTTGAACTTCGCGGCCAGCGGGGCCCCGAAGATGTGCGCCTTACGGGCGCTGGCCAGCAGCGATTCGTTGATGACACCGATGGTGTCGCCCGTCGCGATGCCGTTGAGGACGTGATACAGGGCGAAGAAGAACGGGGACTGCGCCAGGATGGGAAGGCACGAGGAGAGCGGGTTGGTGCCCGTCTCCTTGTACAGCTTCATCATCTCTTCGGACTGACGCTGCTTGTCGTTCTTGTAGCGCTCCTGGATCTTCTTCATCTCGGGCTGGAGCGTCTGCATGGCCCGCGTCGACTTGATCTGCTTCACGAAGAGCGGGATCAGGCAGATACGGATCAGGATCACGAGGGACACGATCGACAGGCCCCAGGCCCACCCGGTGTCAGGGCCGAAGATCTTGCCGTACACCGTGTGGAACTGAACGATGACCCAGGAGACGGGTGTCGTGATGAAGCTGAAAAGACTGGCAATCGTGTCCACTAATCATGCTCCTTGGGCATGGGACGGAGTCTCTGCGGCCGGGCTCGAAGGAGTCTGTCCCTCGGTGGCCGAGGCGGCGGAGGGCCCGCCCCTACGTGCACGCCAGGCGTTACGCAGCATTTCGTGCCACCGCGGACGCTTGCGCGGCGGGACATGGTCCACACCGCCCAGCGACCACGGATTGCACCGCAGGATGCGCCAGGCGGTGAGTGCCGTTCCCTTGATCGCACCGTGCCGGTCGATGGCCTGGTAGCCGTAGTGGGAGCACGACGGGTAGTACTTGCACACCGGCCCCAGCAGCGGGCTGATGGTCCACTGGTACAGCTTGATCAGCGCCAGCAGCGGGTACTTCATCGTGCGCCCCCTCCCAGCAGCCGCTGAACGGCGGCATCCAGGTCTCGGGCCAGCTGTTCGTGATCAGCGTCGCCCGCCTCGGGCAGCGCTCGTACTACTACCAGGCTACCGGGGGGAAACAGAGCGACCCTGTCGCGCATCAGGTGACGCAGTCTGCGCTTCACCTTGTTGCGCACGACCGCGCCGCCCACGGCCTTGCTCACGACGAAACCCGCACGCGTCGGGGGAGCGCTCTCCCCAGGCGCGTGCGGGTCCGTGGCACCGCTACGAAAATGGACGACGAGGGACGGGCGTCCGGCCCGGCGCCCTCGTCGTACTGCGGTCGCGAAGTCCTCGCGCCGCCTCAGCCGGTTCTCGGTGGGCAGCACGACGGCATGACCTGACCGGGATCAGGCGGACAGGCTCGCGCGACCCTTGCTGCGGCGGTTCGCCAGGATCGCGCGGCCGGCACGGGTACGCATCCGCAGACGGAAGCCGTGGGTCTTGGCACGACGACGGTTGTTCGGCTGGAAGGTGCGCTTGCTCACTCGGGGGCTCCAGAAATCAATCGGTGGTGGCGGGTGCCGTCCTGGCTGTCACCGTGCGCCCACGAGTAGCTCGCAGTTACGCCCGTGTGCACCGCTTACCGATCACCTGACGCGATCTGTGCCCATCGGAGGCAGGCGGCAGCAGCCATCGACAACTCGACCTGGTTACGGTACGCGCGGCTACGCCATCCGGTCAAACCAGTGGTCACCGGGAGACACTATCCACAGGCTGGGGACAACAACTTGAACCGCACCCGTCGCCCTGACTACCGTGGCTGAACTCCGATTCGTTCCTTTGACCCCTCTGTTTCGGCTCCACCCCATCTGAATCCCAACTCGTCCCACAACCACACGTTCGTGGGACCCGTGAGAGAGCGTGCCCTGTGGCTGACGTACCTGCCGATCTTGCCGCAGTGTGGCCACGCGTACTCGAGCAGCTTCTCGGCGAGGGCCGCGTACAGGGTGTGGAGGCGAAGGACGAGCACTGGATCCGGCGCTGCCAGCCGCTCGCTCTGGTCGCCGACACCGCCCTGCTCGCCGTACCGAACGAATTTGCGAAAGGCGTACTGGAGGGCCGACTGGCCCCGGCCGTCAGCGAGACCCTGAGCCGCGAGTGCGGCCGCCCGATCCGCATCGCGATCACCGTCGACGACTCCGCGGGCGAACCCCCGGCACCCCCCACGCCTCCGGCCCCCCGGCCCCAGCCGCGCTACGAGGAGCCGGAGCTCCCCTCCGGCCAGTACGACAACCAGTACGAGGGCTACGGCCGTCACCGTGCCGACCCCTCCCGCCCCGGCCGCGGCGAGCAACGCCCCGGACAACAGAACGACCACGCACCCCGCCCGGACCAGCTCCCGACCGCGCGCCCCGCCTACCCCTCGGAGTACCAGCGCCCCGAGCCCGGCGCCTGGCCGCGGCCGGCGCAGGACGAGTACAGCTGGCAGCAGCAGCGCCTCGGCTTCCCGGAGCGCGACCCGTACGCGTCGCCGTCGCAGGAGCCCTATCCGCAGGAGCCGTACCCGCAGGACTCGTACGGCCCGCCGTCGCAGGACTACCGCCCGCAGCAGATGGAGCGCCCGCCCTACGACGGCCCACGCACCGACTACGACCAGCGCTCCGACTACGACAAGCGGCCTGACTACGACAAGCCGCGTCCCGACTACGACCAGCCCCGGTCCGACTACGACCAGCGCGACGCCCGCCGGGAGCTGTCCGATCCGCCCTCCAACTCCGGTCATGTGCACCGCGGCGGCCCGGTCGGCTCCAACCTGCCCACCACCGGTGCCCCCGGCCCGCTGGCCGCGCAGCCCGCGCCGGCGACGGGCCCTGGTGAGCCCACGGCGCGACTGAACCCGAAGTACCTCTTCGACACGTTCGTCATCGGCGCATCCAACCGCTTCGCCCACGCGGCCGCGGTGGCGGTCGCCGAGGCTCCGGCCAAGGCCTACAACCCCCTCTTCATCTACGGGGAGTCGGGCCTCGGCAAGACCCACCTGCTGCACGCGATCGGGCACTACGCGCGCAGCCTCTACCCGGGCACGCGTGTGCGGTACGTGAGCTCGGAGGAGTTCACCAACGAGTTCATCAACTCCATCCGCGACGGCAAGGGCGACAGCTTCCGCAAGCGCTACCGCGAGATGGACATCCTGCTCGTCGACGACATCCAGTTCCTGGCGGACAAGGAGTCGACGCAGGAGGAGTTCTTCCACACCTTCAACACGCTCCACAACGCCAACAAGCAGATCGTGCTGTCCAGCGACCGGCCGCCGAAGCAGCTGGTGACGCTGGAGGACCGGCTGAGGAACCGTTTCGAGTGGGGCCTGATCACCGACGTCCAGCCGCCCGAGCTGGAGACGCGGATCGCGATCCTGCGCAAGAAGGCGGTCCAGGAGCAGCTCAACGCGCCGCCGGAGGTACTGGAGTTCATCGCCTCCCGCATCTCGCGCAACATCCGCGAGCTGGAGGGCGCGCTGATCCGGGTGACGGCGTTCGCGTCGCTGAACCGGCAGCCGGTGGACCTGGGCCTGACCGAGATCGTCCTGAAGGACCTGATCCCCGGCGGGGAGGACTCGGCCCCGGAGATCACCTCGACGGCCATCATGAGCGCCACGGCGGACTACTTCGGCCTGACCGTCGAGGACCTGTGCGGCACCTCGCGCGGGCGGGCGCTCGTCACGGCCCGCCAGATCGCCATGTACCTGTGCCGCGAGCTGACGGACCTCTCGCTGCCCAAGATCGGCGCGCTGTTCGGCGGCCGCGACCACACGACGGTGATGCACGCGGACCGCAAGATCCGCAATCTGATGGCCGAGCGGCGCTCCATCTACAACCAGGTGACCGAGCTGACGAACCGCATCAAGAACGGCTGAGGTCGGCCACGGCGGCCCGAGGCCATGGTCCGCGAGGGCCTTGGCCGAAGTCGCAAGGGGCCCCTGCCGGGCGTCGAGACGGGCCTGGCCGAGCGTCATCATCAGGGCGCCCAGGCGCTGTTGCCGCGCCGTCGGGCAGATCGCGGTCGATGCGCCGGCGCCCCGCCTCGAAGGCGCGGCAACAGAGTCACGGCGTCCAGGGCGCCCTGGGGACGAGGTCCCGGGGCGCCCCTCGTCATTCTCCGGGTCACGGCGCCGTAGCCCGGTGTTCGATTCTCCGCAGGGTTACGGCCTCTCTCCACAGATCCGGTGACTTTTTCCCGTCCACATCCTGGGGACTGCGAAGTTGTCCAGATCGCGGTCCACAGGCTCCCTGTCGAAAGACCATCGGGCCAGGTCAGGTGGCTGTGGATTCGTGGACAAAGGATCTCCACAGACTGTGGACAACGAGAAGATCCACAGGCTGTGCATCAAGTTGTCCACCGACGACCCACAGGCCGGGACCTGTTGTCCCCAGCGATCACCAGCTTCTCCACATGCCTGTCCACTGTTCGGCAACGCGACGCGCCTGATCACCAGGTCGAGTGAAAGGCGTCACACGAAGGTGCCGGGTTGGGCTGTGGGAAAGCCGGGTAAAGCTGGGGACGGTGCTGGGGAGAAGTCGCCTCAGGCTGTGCACGGAGTGTGCAGAACTTTCTGTTCTCCACAGAGACACCCAGTTGTCCACCGTCGTCGCCCACAGGGTCGGTGGACAAAATTCCCGCTCTGAGCTGGGAAAACAGGGTTATCCACGGTATCCACAGCCCCTACTACTACTCCCAACTAGAGAGAGCTGGGAATCCGTTTCGAAGTGGGGCCTGTGCACAACTCGCTGTCCGGCGCCCGGCTGCCCCTCGTCACGACTTGACCCCGAGAGGCACCTACTGTCAGTGGGGTGCGTCAGACTGTTCCCCGGTGTCCTTCCCGCCACAGGGGCCGACGACACCGAGACAGACGACGAAGCCAGGCAGGCCGAGCAGCGCCGGCAACAGCAGGAGGCGGCAACAGTGAAGATCCGGGTGGAACGCGACGTACTCGCGGAGGCAGTGGCCTGGGCGGCGCGCAGCCTCCCGGCCCGTCCGCCGGCGCCTGTCCTCGCCGGCCTTCTCCTGAAGGCCGAGGAAGGCCAGCTGAGCCTGTCCAGCTTCGACTACGAGGTCTCCGCGCGGGTGTCGGTGGAGGCCGAGGTCGAGGAGGAGGGCACGGTCCTGGTCTCCGGCCGCCTGCTCGCCGACATCTGCCGCGCCCTGCCCAACCGCCCGGTGGAGATTTCCACAGACGGTGTACGGGCGACTGTTGTCTGCGGTTCCTCGCGGTTCACCCTCCACACCCTGCCTGTGGAGGAGTACCCGACGCTGCCGCAGATGCCGAGCGCCACCGGCACCGTTCCCGGTGAGGTCTTCGCCTCCGCCGCCTCCCAGGTGGCCATCGCCGCGGGCCGCGACGACACGCTTCCCGTCCTGACCGGTGTCCGCATCGAGATCGAGGGCGACACCGTCACGCTGGCGTCCACCGACCGCTACCGCTTCGCGGTCCGTGAGTTCCTGTGGAAGCCGGAGAACCCCGAGGCGTCCGCGGTCGCCCTGGTGCCCGCCAAGACGCTCCTGGACACCGCCAAGGCGCTCACGAGCGGCGACAGCGTGATCCTGGCGCTGTCCGGCTCGGGCGCGGGCGAGGGCCTGATCGGTTTCGAGGGCGCGGGCCGCCGTACGACCACGCGTCTGCTCGAGGGCGACCTGCCGAAGTACCGCACGCTGTTCCCGACGGAGTTCAACTCCATCGCCGTGATCGAGACCGCCCCCTTCGTGGAGGCCGTCAAGCGTGTGGCTCTGGTCGCCGAGCGCAACACCCCGGTGCGGCTCAGCTTCGAGCAGGGTGTGCTGATCCTGGAGGCCGGCTCCAGCGACGACGCACAGGCTGTGGAAAGGGTCGACGCCCAGCTGGAGGGCGACGACATCTCGATCGCCTTCAATCCGACCTTCCTGCTGGACGGCCTGAGCGCGATCGACTCCCCGGTGGCCCAGCTCTCCTTCACGACGTCCACCAAGCCCGCGCTGCTGAGCGGCAAGCCGGCCCTGGACGCCGAGGCGGACGAGGCATACAAGTACCTGATCATGCCGGTGCGCCTCAGCGGCTGAGCGTGCCGGCCGACCTGGGCCGGACGGCTGCTGGGGGTGTGGGGGTCGTCCCCCACAAGATCGCAGTATGCCGGTGCGCCTCAGCGGCTGAGTCAAAGCCCCAGGTGAGGGCATACGTTTGAGCGCGTATGCCCACAGGTGTGCGTGAGCGTCCGGGTTTAGGCTCGTACGTGGGTACGAAAGTGCCACACACGCCACAGCAACCTAAGGAACCACTGATGGAGCTCGGTCTCGTCGGCCTCGGCAAGATGGGCGGCAACATGCGCGAGCGGATACGTCGCGCAGGCCACACCGTGATCGGATACGACCGCAACCCGGACCTCGCGGATGTCCACAGCCTCAAGGAGCTTGTGGAAGCGTTGCAGGGTCCGCGGGTCGTGTGGGTGATGGTCCCGGCCGGTGCGCCGACCCAGGCGACCGTCGACGAGCTGGCCGAGCTCCTGGAGCCCGGTGACGTCGTGGTGGACGGCGGGAACTCCCGCTGGACGGACGACGAGAAGCACGCCGGGGAGCTGGCGGACAGGGGCATCGGGTTCGTCGACTGTGGCGTCTCCGGCGGCGTGTGGGGCCTGGAGAACGGCTATGCGCTGATGTACGGCGGCGACGCGGAGAACGTCGCCAAGGTGCAGCCCGTCTTCGACGCCCTCAAGCCCGAGGGCGACGCCGGTGCGGTGCACGCCGGCAAGGTCGGCGCGGGCCACTTCGCGAAGATGGTCCACAACGGCATCGAGTACGCGATGATGCAGGCCTATGCCGAGGGCTGGGAGCTCCTGGAGAAGGTCGACTCCGTGACCGACGTCCGGGAGGTCTTCCGCTCCTGGCAGGAGGGCACGGTCATCCGCTCCTGGCTGCTCGACCTCGCGGTCAACGCCCTGGACGAGGACGAGCACCTTCAGAAGCTGCGCGGTTACGCACAGGACTCCGGCGAGGGCCGCTGGACCGTGGAGGCCGCCATAGACCACGCGGTGCCGCTGCCGGCGATCACCGCGTCGCTGTTCGCGCGGTTCTCGTCCCGTCAGGACGACTCACCGCAGATGAAGATGATCGCGGCGCTGCGCAACCAGTTCGGCGGCCACGCGGTCGAGACGAAGTAATCCACAGAGCTGTTCACAACGGTCCACAAGCTGGGGGAGGTCGGCGCCCGACCATGCACGTCACGCATCTGTCGCTGGCCGACTTCCGCTCGTACGCCCGGGTCGAAGTTCCGCTCGACCCGGGCGTCACGGCGTTCGTGGGCCCCAACGGACAGGGCAAGACGAACCTGATCGAGGCGATCGGCTACCTCGCCACGCTCGGCAGTCACCGGGTCGCCTCCGACGCACCCCTGGTCCGCATGGGCGCCGACCGCGCGATCGTCCGGGCGCAGGTCCGGCAGGGCGAGCGGCAGCAGCTGGTCGAGCTGGAGCTGAACCCCGGCAAGGCGAACCGTGCCCGCATCAACCGGTCTTCACAGGTCAGGCCGCGGGATGTGCTCGGGATCGTGCGCACGGTGCTGTTCGCGCCGGAGGATCTCGCGCTGGTGAAGGGCGACCCGGGCGAGCGGCGCCGTTTCCTGGACGAGTTGATCACCGCGCGCTCCCCGCGCATGGCCGGCGTCCGCTCCGACTACGAGCGGGTCCTCAAGCAGCGCAACACCCTGCTGAAGTCGGCCGCCCTCGCGAGGAGGCACGGCGGCCGCTCGATGGACCTGTCCACCCTCGACGTGTGGGACCAGCACCTCGCGCGCGTGGGCGCCGAGTTGCTGGCCCAGCGGCTCGATCTGATCGCCGCGCTCCAGCCGCTGGCCGACAAGGCGTACGAGCAATTGGCGCCCGGCGGCGGTCCGGTGGCGCTGGAGTACAAGCCGTCCGCGCCGGGCGAGGCACACACGCGTGAGGATCTTTACGAGCAGCTGATGGCGGCGCTCGCCGAGGTGCGCAAGCAGGAGATCGAGCGGGGCGTGACCCTCGTAGGACCTCATCGGGACGATGTGAATCTCAAACTCGGTCAGCTGCCCGCCAAGGGATACGCCTCACACGGCGAGTCCTGGTCGTACGCGCTGGCGCTGCGCCTCGCGTCGTACGACCTTCTCAGGGCCGAGGGGAACGAGCCGGTGCTGATCCTCGACGACGTGTTCGCCGAGCTGGACACCCGTCGCCGTGAGCGTCTGGCCGAGCTGGTCGCGCCCGGTGAGCAGGTCCTGGTGACGGCGGCGGTCGACGACGACGTGCCGCACGTGCTGACGGGGACGCGGTACGCCGTGTCCGAGGGGGCGGTGGAGCGCGCATGACCGACGAACAACCTTCCGGCGACGGTCCCAAGCCCGCCGGACCCTCCGGTGTCGACCTCGCGCGCGTGGCGCTCAGGGCCGCGAAGGAACAGGCACGCGCGCGTGGGGACGCGGCGCAGCAGAAGCGGCAGGCGAGGCGCGGGGGCGGTCTGCGTTCCGGCGCGCGCGCCGACGGACGCGACCCCATGGCCTTCGGCGCCGCCATCAACCGCTTGATCACCGAGCGCGGCTGGGAGACGCCGGCCGCGGTGGGCGGGGTGATGGGGCGCTGGCCGCAGATCGTGGGCGAGGACGTGGCCAAGCACTGTGCGCCGGAGACGTACGACGAGGACGAGCGGGTCCTGGTGGTGCGCTGCGACTCGACGGCCTGGGCGACGAACCTGCGGCTGCTCGCGCCGCAGTTGGTGGCCCGCCTGAACGAGGATCTCGGGCACGGCGCCGTGAAGGTGATCAAGGTGAACGGCCCTGGCGGACCCGCGCGTCGCTACGGTCCGCTGCGCGCCCCCGGCAGCACGGGGCCCGGTGACACCTACGGGTGACAGACATCACAACAGGGGCGTCGGCGGTGCCTTCAGGGCGCCGCCGACGCCTTTGTCGTAGCACTGCACGCGGTTGCGAATTCCGACCTGACTCCCAAGTAGCCAAGGGTTGACAGCTGGAAGCGCTGAGTGCCGCTGTGAGCCTCTTGGAGCCCCGCTCCGTATATGGGGACCCGGAAGACGCCGGTTGAGGGCGGCACATGCGGACTCAGGTACCGGCAAACCCCCATCACTGTCGGCGCTACCGGTAGACTGAAAGCCGATCCCGCCCCGAACGTGGGGACCGCCCGGGAGAAGCTGAGCAACGCTGATCAAGGCTTACCAACGCAACATGCCGCAGCCGCTCCGGCAACCCGCCGACGAGCCCGGCTCGTGCTGTGCCAGAAAGGGCGCTTCGTGGCCGATTCCGGCAACCCCAACGAGAACATTCCGTCCACCGACGCCGAGGCGACCTCGTCGAACGGCGAGGTAACCGCCTCGTACGACGCCAGCGCCATCACCGTCCTCGAGGGTCTGGACGCGGTCCGCAAGCGACCCGGTATGTACATCGGCTCGACCGGCGAGCGCGGCCTGCACCACCTGGTGCAGGAGGTCGTCGACAACTCCGTCGACGAGGCGCTGGCCGGGCATGCGGACACCATCGACGTGACGATCCTCCCCGACGGCGGCGTGCGCGTCGTCGACAACGGCCGCGGTATCCCGGTGGGCATCGTCCCCTCCGAGGGCAAACCGGCCGTCGAGGTCGTGCTGACCGTGCTGCACGCGGGCGGCAAGTTCGGTGGCGGCGGCTACGCGGTCTCCGGCGGTCTGCACGGCGTGGGCGTCTCCGTCGTGAACGCCCTGTCGACCAAGGTGTCCGTCGAGATCAAGACTGACGGCTACCGCTGGACGCAGGACTACAAGCTGGGCGTGCCGACGGCCCCGCTGGCCCAGCACGAGGCCACGGACGAGCACGGCACCACGGTCACCTTCTGGGCCGACCCGGACATCTTCGAGACCACCGAGTACTCCTTCGAGACGCTCTCGCGGCGCTTCCAGGAGATGGCGTTCCTCAACAAGGGCCTGAGGATCAACCTCACCGACGAGCGCGAGTCGGCGAAGGCCACCGCCGGCGCGGACGAGGCGGGCGAGGACGAGAAGCACGAGGTCAAGACCGTCTCGTACCACTACGAGGGCGGCATCGTCGACTTCGTGAAGTACCTCAACTCCCGCAAGGGAGAAGTCGTTCACCCCACCGTGATCGACCTCGAGGCCGAGGACAAGGACAAGAGCCTGTCCCTCGAGCTCGCGATGCAGTGGAACGGCGGTTACAGCGAGGGTGTGTACTCCTTCGCCAACATCATCCACACGCATGAGGGCGGCACGCACGAGGAGGGCTTCCGCGCGGCGCTGACCTCGCTGATCAACAAGTACGCGCGCGACAAGAAGCTGCTGCGCGAGAAGGACGACAACCTCACGGGTGACGACATCCGCGAGGGTCTGACCGCGATCATCTCGGTGAAGCTGGGCGAGCCGCAGTTCGAGGGCCAGACGAAGACCAAGCTGGGCAACAC
Organism: Streptomyces sp. NPDC005483; assembly: GCF_040606035.1. Taxonomy (NCBI): domain Bacteria; kingdom Bacillati; phylum Actinomycetota; class Actinomycetes; order Kitasatosporales; family Streptomycetaceae; genus Streptomyces; species Streptomyces sp. NPDC005483. The sequence continues at coordinate 48,277 of NZ_JBEXEA010000019.1, read as the reverse complement.
CGAGGTGAAGACCTTCGTTCAGAAGGTCGTCTACGAGCACCTCACCGACTGGCTGGACCGCAACCCCGTCGAGGCCGCGGACATCATCCGCAAGTCCATCCAGGCGGCCACCGCGCGCGTGGCGGCCCGCAAGGCCCGCGACCTGACCCGCCGCAAGGGCCTGCTGGAGACCGCGTCCCTGCCGGGCAAGCTCTCCGACTGCCAGTCGAACGACCCCACCAAGTGCGAGATTTTCATCGTCGAGGGTGACTCCGCCGGCGGCTCCGCCAAGTCCGGCCGTAACCCCGAGTACCAGGCGATCCTCCCGATCCGCGGCAAGATCCTCAACGTCGAGAAGGCGCGGATCGACAAGATCCTGCAGAACCAGGAGATCCAGGCGCTGATCTCGGCCTTCGGCACCGGGGTCCACGAGGACTTCGACATCGAGAAGCTGCGCTATCACAAGATCATCCTGATGGCGGACGCCGACGTCGACGGCCAGCACATCTCCACCCTGCTGCTGACCTTCCTGTTCCGCTTCATGCGGCCGCTGGTCGAGGCCGGGCACGTGTACCTGTCCCGCCCCCCGCTGTACAAGATCAAGTGGGGCCGGGACGACATCGAGTACGCGTACTCCGACCGCGAGCGGGACGCGCTGATCGAGATGGGACGCCAGCGCGGTAAGCGCATCCGCGAGGACTCCATCCAGCGCTTCAAGGGTCTCGGCGAGATGAACGCCGAGGAACTGCGCGTGACCACCATGGACCAGGAGCACCGCGTCCTCGGCCAGGTCACCCTCGACGACGCCGCCCAGGCCGACGACCTGTTCTCCGTCCTGATGGGCGAGGACGTGGAGGCCCGGCGCCAGTTCATCCAGCGCAATGCCAAGGACGTCCGCTTCCTCGACATCTGAGTCGGTCTCAGCTGACCGCACCAGGAAGGATCTTGACCAGTAATGGCCGACGAGAACACTCCCGTCACCCCTGAAGAGGGCGGCGTCATCGCCCAGCGTGTCGAGCCCGTCGGGCTCGAGACGGAGATGCAGCGTTCGTACCTGGACTACGCGATGTCCGTCATCGTGTCCCGCGCGCTGCCGGACGTCCGGGACGGCCTCAAGCCCGTCCACCGCCGCGTCCTGTACGCCATGTACGACGGCGGCTACCGCCCCGAGCGTGGCTTCTACAAGTGCGCGCGCGTGGTCGGCGACGTCATGGGCAACTACCACCCCCATGGCGACTCCTCGATCTACGACGCCTTGGTGCGCCTCGCCCAGCCGTGGTCGATGCGGATGCCGCTGGTGGACTCCAACGGCAACTTCGGCTCCCCGGGCAACGACCCGGCGGCGGCCATGCGCTACACCGAGTGCAAGATGGCGCCGCTGTCCATGGAGATGGTCCGGGACATCGACGAGGAGACCGTCGACTTCACGGACAACTACGACGGCCGCTCCCAGGAGCCGACCGTCCTGCCGGCCCGCTTCCCGAACCTGCTGATCAACGGTTCGGCCGGCATCGCGGTCGGCATGGCCACCAACATCCCGCCGCACAACCTGCGCGAGGTCGCGTCCGGCGCCCAGTGGTACCTGGAGAACCCGGAGGCCTCGCACGAGGAGCTCCTGGACGCGCTCATGGAGCGCATCAAGGGCCCCGACTTCCCGACCGGCGCCCTCGTCGTCGGCCGCAAGGGCATCGAGGAGGCGTACCGCACCGGACGTGGCTCGATCACCATGCGCGCGGTCGTCGAGGTCGAGGAGATCCAGAACCGCCAGTGCCTGGTGGTCACGGAACTGCCGTACCAGACCAACCCCGACAACCTCGCACAGAAGATCGCCGACCTGGTCAAGGACGGCAAGGTCGGCGGCATCGCGGACGTCCGGGACGAGACGTCGTCGCGCACGGGCCAGCGACTCGTGATCGTCCTGAAGCGTGACGCGGTCGCCAAGGTCGTACTCAACAACCTCTACAAGCACACGGACCTGCAGTCGAACTTCGGCGCCAACATGCTGGCGCTCGTCGACGGCGTCCCCCGCACGCTGTCTCTCGACGCGTTCATCCGGCACTGGGTGGCGCACCAGATCGAGGTCATCGTCCGCCGTACGAAGTTCCGGCTGCGCAAGGCCGAGGAGCGGGCGCACATCCTGCGCGGCCTGCTGAAGGCCCTGGACGCCATCGACGAGGTCATCGCGCTCATCCGGCGCAGCGACACCGTCGACATCGCGCGCGGGGGCCTGATGGAGCTCCTGGAGATCGACGAGATCCAGGCCAACGCCATCCTCGAGATGCAGCTGCGCCGACTGGCCGCCCTGGAGCGCCAGAAGATCATCCAGGAGCACGACGAACTCCAGGCGAAGATCACCGAATACAACGAGATCCTCGCCTCGCCGGTCCGCCAGCGCGGCATCGTCAGCGCGGAACTCGCCGCGATCGTCGAGAAGTTCGGCGACGACCGCAAGACCATGCTGGTGCCCTACGACGGTGACATGTCCATCGAGGACCTCATCGCCGAGGAGGACATCGTCGTCACGGTCTCGCGCGGCGGCTACGTCAAGCGCACCAAGACCGTCGACTACCGCGCCCAGAAGCGCGGCGGCAAGGGCGTACGGGGCACGAAGCTCAAGGAAGACGACATCGTCGACCACTTCTTCGTGTCCACCACGCACCACTGGCTGCTGTTCTTCACCAACAAGGGCCGCGTCTACCGGGCCAAGGCGTACGAACTGCCGGACGCCGGGCGTGACGCGCGTGGACAGCACGTCGCCAACCTGCTGGCCTTCCAGCCGGACGAGGCGATCGCCGAGATCCTCGCGATCCGCGACTACGACGCGGCGCCGTACCTGGTGCTCGCCACGAAGGCGGGTCTGGTCAAGAAGACGTCACTGAAGGATTACGACTCTCCGCGTTCCGGCGGCGTCATCGCCATCAATCTGCGGGAGCGCGAGGACGGTTCGGACGACGAACTGATCGGCGCCGAACTCGTCTCGGCCGACAGTGATCTGCTTCTGATCAGCAAGAAGGCACAGTCGATCAGGTTTACCGCCTCGGACGACACCCTTCGTCCCATGGGCCGTGCCACCTCGGGTGTCAAGGGCATGAGCTTCCGTGAGGGAGACGAGCTGCTCTCGATGAATGTTGTTCGACCCGGTACGTTCGTGTTCACTGCTACGGACGGCGGGTACGCGAAGCGGACCCCTGTCGACGAGTACCGCGTCCAGGGTCGCGGCGGCCTCGGCATCAAGGCCGCCAAGATCGTGGAGGACCGCGGATCGCTCGTCGGAGCGCTGGTGGTCGAGGAGACCGACGAGATCCTCGCCATCACGCTGTCCGGCGGTGTGATTCGTACGCGAGTCAGCGGGGTCAGGGAGACGGGCCGTGACACCATGGGCGTCCAACTGATCAACCTGGGCAAGCGCGATGCCGTGGTCGGCATCGCACGTAACGCCGAGGCGGGACGTGAGGCGGAGGAGGTCGAAGGCGATGTGGCCGACGACGAGACCGTCGAAGGTGCCGCCGAGACCATCGGCACGGACGAGGGTGAGGCACCCTCGGCCGAGTAGCACGAGGAGAGAGTCATCGTGAGCGGAGCCACGGGCGCCGGATCGACCGGAACCTCTAGGGGGTCCTCCCCCGGCACGGAGGCGGACGGCGGCGGCCGTGGCTCTGCCGCGCGTGCAGCCGACGCGCGGGCGACGGACGGGCGTGCGGCCGACGCACGTGCGGCAGAACCGCACCCCACAGATACGCACACGACTCAACTCAAGGCGATCAAGCCGCCCGCGACCCCGTCGCGCTCGCCCGAGACTCGTGGATCCCAGGGGGGACCTGTGACGGACACCCAGCCGCCGGCCCAGCCGACGGCGCCCGCCGCACCGCCGCAGCCGCAGCCCGCGGTGCAGCCCCAGCCTTCGCCGTCTCCGCTGCCGGGGGAACGGCAGCCGCAGCAGCAGACCGGCCCGTACCACCCGCCGCAGGCCTACCCGACACAAGCCGGGCCGGCCGGTGCCGTACGCCGCCCGCGCACCGGTGCGCGCACCGCGCCGCGAACCCGCAAGGCACGTCTGCGGGTGGCCAAGGCCGACCCGTGGTCCGTCATGAAGGTCAGCTTCCTGCTCTCCATCGCACTCGGCATCTGCACGATCGTCGCGGCCGCCGTGCTGTGGATGGTCATGGACGCGATGGGCGTCTTCTCGACGGTCGGCGGGACGATCGCCGAGGCGACCGGCTCGAACGAGTCGAACGGCTTCGACCTCCAGGCGTTCCTCTCCCTGCCGAACGTCCTGATGTTCACGTCGATCATCGCGGTCATCGACGTCGTCCTCGCGACGGCGCTCGCGACCCTCGGCGCGTTCATCTACAACCTCTCCGCCGGCTTCGTCGGCGGCGTCGAGCTGACACTGGCCGAGGACGAGTAACGCTGTCCGAAACCTGCGGGGGCGGTCCTCGGGGAACCGATTTTGGGACTGCCCACGTCGTGCGCTAATCTTCAGGAGTCAGCGCGCGGGACACACTCCGCAGAGCGCGGCGGGGCTATAGCTCAGTTGGTTAGAGCGCATCCCTGATAAGGATGAGGCCACAGGTTCAAATCCTGTTAGCCCCACCAGCACGAAGACCCTCAACCGATCATGGTTGGGGGTTTTTGTCTTGGGGGGTTTCGAGCGCCGGCTTTTCGAAGTCCTCGGGTGCCTAGACTCGCCGGATGACCTTGGAATGGGAGCAGGTAATCGTTCACTCGGTGGATCCGGCGGCCCTGGGGCAGTGGTGGGCCGAGGCTCTTGGCTGGGTCGTGGTCCACTCTTCCGATGACGAGTTCGAGATCCGCCCGGGGCCGGACCGCCTGCCAGGGCTGGAGTTCGTCAGGATCGAGGAGAGCAGGAAGGCCAAAAGCCGGCTGCATCTCGACTTCAGGCCTGATGACCAGACCGCCGAGGTGGCTCGCCTTGAGGCTCATGGTGCCAAGCGGGTCGACATCGGCCAGGGTGACCAGTCGTGGGTGGTCATGGCCGACCCGGAAGGCAACGAGTTCTGTGTCCTGGGCCAACGGCGTCAGTGAGAACCCCTGGGCGGGTGCGGGGGCCGGCGAACACGGGTGCTGTGTCCATCGTGTGCGGTGACCTCCGGAGTACGTCCTCTTGCTTCCACCGGAGACGAAGACCTTCAGCCGGTTCCCGTGGGGGGCCTTCGGCGTTCGGGCGGGTGTCTCCGCGCGGTGGTGTGTACGACGTCGTCACATCTTCAGCGCTTCTTCGCTGCGTCTTCGGTGCCACTTCAATGCGTTCCTGCCGCGTCTTCGGTGCGTTTTCGGTGCGTCGTTGATCCGTCGTTGATCCGTCTTCGATTCGGCTTCGGTGCTTCTGGGGCGGGGCGGTGGCGTCAGGCGCGGTCCGCGCAGGCCGGTTCGGGTGTGCCCGCTTCCGCTTCCGTGTCCGTGTCCGTGCTCGGGTCCGCGGCCGCGTCCGTGTCGGCGAGGGAACGGGGGCGGCAGCTGGGGGTCTTTCCGTGGGCCTCTGCCCGGATCCGCTGCTTCATCGTGGGGGGCAGGGACCTGACGTAGGACCAGAGTCCGTGGGACGTCGCCGGGAGTTCCGGGTGCGCGGCGGCGCTGTTGCGGGCCGGCTGGGTCTGCGGTACGGCAGCGGCGGCGGTCGTCGTGATGAGGCCGAGCGCCGTGAACAGCGCGAGGACGGCGGTGATGACGACGGTCCACAGCTTCATGACCTTGTTCTGGGCCATGGTCCCTCACTTTCGGGTCGGTTCGATTTGCGTACTTTCCTCATGATGTGTATGAGCGTCGCGAAATCACGTACCCGAGCCTGTGGCGCGTCGATCTTCAGATGAACACCACACGAATGGGTGCATAAAGGGCGAAAAAGAGGAGAAGCGGTGCGATAGGGGGTGAAGTGACCGTCTGTAGAGGTGTGATCACCCTCTGATCGGAGGTCCCTGTTCCGCTTCTACTGGGCCGTTCCCGAAGGGAGTTGAGGCCCAGGACGCAGGTCACCGATCGGTATCGGTCGGTGTGTATAGTCGGGCGGCAGAGGTCCCCTACGTCAAGGAAAGACGAGGTAGCGCGGTGAAGAAGCTGCTCCTGGTCGCACTGGCCGCCATCGGCGGGCTCCTCGTGTACCGCCAGATCCAGGCGGATCGCGCCGAGCAGGATCTGTGGACGGAGGCGACTGACTCCGTGCCCACGGGTTCGTGAGTACCGACATCCGATTCTGAACAGACCCCGGCCGTTGTTGCGGTCGGGGTTTTGTGTTGCCCGAGGCCGGTTCGGCAGCGGGACGGCGGTGACCGGGGGTTTCGGACGGGCGTACGGATTGCGAGGGTGGGCGGCGGCCGGGCGGGGCAGGATGGGCCACGGCCGCCCGGCCGCACGGGCGGTCGTGGCCCATCGATGACGGTCGTGGGAGTTCGGGCGCGGACACGGAGGGGCGGCGGGATGGGGCGGCGTACGGCGTGGTGGCGGGGGACCGTCGTGGGGGTCGTGCTGGGCGCGGTGGCGGGTGCGCCTGGGTCTCCTGGCTTTGCCGCCTCGTTCTCGCCTTCCACCTCCCCCTCCGCTTCCATTTCCACCTCTCCCTCTCCCTCTCCTTCTTCCTCCGCTACGGGTGCTTCGTACGCCTTTGCCGAAGACGCCCCGTCGGTCACCGGAGCGTCGGACACGGCGGACGCCGAGCGTCTCGAACCCGGCACGACGTACCGGAGTTCGCTGCCGAGCGACGGCAAGGTCTACTACCGCCTCGTACTCGACGGCACGTCCACCGTGTACGTCGCCGCGACGGCCGTACCCCCGACGGACGCCGCGGTCACCCCCACGGAAGGTGTCAGGGTGTCCGTGCAGGACGCCGACGGCCGTCCCTGCTCCGCGCCGGACACCGCCAGCATCGGCGCCGGCCGCAGCCCGCGTCCGCTCACCGTCTGGGGGGCGCGTCAGCTCCCGTCGAGCCGGTCACTGTGCCAGGGCGCCGGTACGTACTACGTCGTCGTCGAGCGCGTGCTGCGCACAGAGTCCACACCGGGAGACTGGGACCTGGAACTCGCGCCGGTGCTGGAACCGCGGCTACGGGAGACCGGTTCGACCAGCGCGCCCGAGGCCTGGGACTCGGCCACGCCCTCGCCTCCGGGCGGTGAGGCCGTGCGGCTGCGGGGCGGCGGGGGCTTCGGCTCGGCGACCGCGCTGGAACAAGGGGCCTGGCGCGACGACGTACGGCCCGGACAGACGCTGTTCTACGAGGTGCCGGTCGACTGGGGACAGCAGGTGTACGCGACCGCCGACCTGAGCAGTGCGAGCAGTGGTGGGTCCGGTGGGGTGGGTGGGGGCTTTGTGCCGGGGGGCGTGAATCTGGCGCTGTACAACCCCGTGCGCGGACTCGTGGACGACACGAGCATCAGTTACAACGGCAGCCAGAAGTCGGGTGCGCTGGCTGCCCTGCCGCCGGTCGGGTACGACAACCGCTACTCCGTTTCCGACCGGGTGGGCGGGATGCGGTTCGCCGGGTCCTATTACCTCGTCGTGCATCTCGCCGCGCGGGTGGGCGAGGAGTTCGGGGACAGGCCGGTCGGGCTGACGCTGCGTGTGCGGGTGAAGGGGGCGGCGACGGCCGGGCCCGGTTACGCGGGGCAGTCCGAGCCTTCGGGGATCTTCCAGGTGGGGCTTCTTGGACGGGGATCGGGGGCGGCCGGGGACGCGGGTTCGAGCGACGGTGACGGTGGTGAGGCGGGTGGCGGTGATGCCGGCATGAAGCTGGTGGCCGTCGGGGGGATCGGGGCGGGAACCGTGGTGTTGGTGGTTCTCGGGGTGTGGGTTGCGGTGGGGCGGCGGAGGGCTGCCGGAGTGTAGGGCGTGGGGGTTCGGGGGTCCGGGGCCGGGGTCCGGCTTGGGAGCCTTTGGGTTGTGCTGTCGGGCGTCGGGGATTCAAGGCTCCGGGGATGTATGTGCGGGGTGCGGGCCCTCGGCGACCGCACGGTTCGGTTCTGGGGCCTGGGACAACCGGGTTGTCGGACCTCGGAGTTGACCGGATTGAGTGCGGCTGTCTTGCCGCCGGCCCGGGGCAGTGCATGGGGTATTCGGGATGCGGGGGAGTCAGGACCTCGGCGGAGTCGTCCTGCAGTGTCTGAATGGCGGCCTGTACGGATGGCGGTCTGTACAGGCGCCAGCTCCTCAGATCTGGGTGAGCGCCCAAAATCCCACGGCGTAGCAGGCCAGGGCCAGGAGCAGGAGGGGGATCGCCACCTTTGCGGGTGGGCCGCTGCGGCGCGCTCGCGAAAGTGACCGGGTGGGAGGTGGAACCTGCGGGCTCTGAGCGGTGTACGAAGCAGTAGAGGTATCACCGTGGAGCTGGTGCCGGACCGGTGTCGGAGCCTGCGTGGGGAAGCGTGGGGCGTGGAGTTGGGGGGAGGGCAGGACGTGAGTGGGGGGTGTGGGGTCGTAGGGGGAGACGTAGCCGGAGTGAGCCGGGGGCGCAGGTCGGCGTGGTGGTGCTGGGGCCTGTGGGTGGGGGTGGCGCGGCTGTGCCTGGTGTTCCGGTGGAGTGGAAGGCTGGGAGCCGGAGTCCGTGGGCCGGGGTGGCGACAGATGGAAGCTTCCGGTGTCCGACACCGAGGGTGGCGCGGTGGGGTCGGGCCAGGGGGTTCCGCGGCCCGTGGTGGGAGAGGACGTGTCGGTGCCGGCGTTCGGGTGGGCAGTTGGGGCGTCGGTACCCGGGGAGGGCGGGGGGCCGGACTCGCGGGGCCAGGACGTCGGATTGCCCTGTTCGGACCATGGCGCCGGGTTCGATTCCCTGGGCCAGGACGGCGAATTCGCCTCAGCGGGCCAGGGCGGTGCGTTTCCCTCCCCGGCGCGTTGCGGGACCTCACTGCCCTCGACGGGCCAGGCCGCGCCGCTGCCTTGTCCGGGCCAGGACGGCTCGTTTCCCTCGCCGGGCCAGGAGACCGCTCCGTATGCCTCCCCGGGCCAGGCCACAGGCCTGCTCGGCTCACCAGGTGGATAGGCAGGTCCGCTCGGCCCAGCGTGTCCGTAGGCAGCTCCGTCTGCCCCACCTCGCTGGTAAGGCGTCTCACTTGCCTCGCGGCGCTGGGAAGGTGTTCCACCTACCTCGCTGTGCCAGGAGGGCGCCCCGCCTGGCACCTCGGGGTGGGAGGACCGTCCGCTTCCTTCGCCGGACCAGTTGGTCGCTCCCCTGGCCGCCCGGGGCTGGGATGGGGCGTGGCTTGCTTGGCCGGGTTGGGATCTCGGCCCGTTTCCTTCTTGGGGCCAGGGGGGTGTCCCGGTCGCTTCTCCGGGTGGGGTGGGGGTGGGTCCCTTTCCTTCGCCGGGCCCGAGGGAGGTTCCGCCCGTTTGGCGGGGTTGGGATCCCGGCCCGTTTCCTTCCCCGGACCAGGAGGGAGCCCGGCTCGCGTCTCCGGGCTGGAAGGCGCCCGGTCCATTCCCGTCGCCGTACCGGAAGGAATCCTCGCCCGCTTCACCAGGACGGGGCCCTGCCCCGTGCCCCTCACCGAACCAGGAGGATGCGCCACCCGCCCCATCTGGCCGGGAAGCCCCGCCGTTGCCCCAGCCAGGCCACGAAGCTCTCTCGCCAGCCTCGCCAGCACCGGGCGCAGCACCGGCACCGAGTCCATCACCAGCAGGCCCCGCACCGGCACCCGATTCAGCACCGGCACCAGATCCAGTAGCAGCACCACCGCCGGCCCCAACACCACCACCGGCTCCAGCACCGGAACCCGCACCCGCATCACCGCCTGCCCCACCGGCACCAGCACTAGCACCCGCCCCAGCACCAACCCCGTCGCCGGCCCCCCGCCAGAACCCCGGCCCATCCCCTCTGCCGTCGGCAAACGCTCCCGCGTTGCCTCCGCCGTTCACGAAAGGAGCCCCGCTCCCCCCGCCGCTCTCAAAGGAACCCCCGCGTCCGTCACCTGTCCCGGAGCGCACGCCAGGTGCCCGCTTGAGCGGTCCCTCCGGACCGAACCCGGGGGGCAAAGGGCCGAGTTGGTCGAAGATTTCGATGGACTCGTCGTCGGGGCCGGGATCCGGGAGGAGTTCCCTGGCGGCGGCGAGCGCTTTGCGGGCGCCCGTGGCGGTGCGGAAGCGGGCCTGGGGATCCGGCTGAAGGAGGGAGGCCACGACCTGCCAGAGCGGGTCGGGAACGCTCTGAGGGGCGCCGGGCGTGCCATGGGCTGCGAAGTGCTCAATGAGTGCCCTGGCGTCGGGCTTGGCGCCCTCCAGGAGGTACAACGCGACCAGGCCGACGGCGAACAGGTCGGCGGGGAAGTCCGGTTCCGCGCCCATCATCTGCTCGGGGGCGAGATAACCGGGGGTGCCCACGACGAGGTTGGTCTCGGTCAGGCGGGGTTCGCCCAGCCGCATGGCGATGCCGAAGTCGGACAGCCGCAGCCGCGGGCGGGCGGTACCAGTGGCTTCGAGCAGGATGTTGGCCGGCTTGATGTCACGGTGCACGACACCTTCCGCGTGCACCGCGGCCAGCCCCGCGAGGAGTTGGTCGAGCAGGGTGCAGACGAACACGGGCGGCAGGGGACCGTAGTCCCCGACCAGATGAACCAGCGAGCCGCCGGCGACCAGGTCCATGGTGAACAGGACCTTGTCGTCGTCGGCGGCCCAGCTGGCCGGCGCGAGGACATGGGGGTGGTCGATCCGCAGAGCCTGTTCACGGACGAAGCGCAGCAGGGAGTGGGCGTCGCTCTGCAGCAGGACCTTGGCCGCCACATACCGTCGACGCCGGTGGTCCCAGGCACGCCAGACGGCGCCGACACCGCCGCGTCCGATCGGATCGGCCAGTTCGTACCGGCCGGCGAACACCTCACCCATGACTGCGCGTCGCTCCTCCCCCTGCGGTTACCCCCGTTGCTTCCCCCTCGATGAGCGATACGACCCCTCGTGGCCTCCCGGATGAGAGATACGGCCCCGTGTTCCTCGTCTCCTCGGCGGCCGGCACACCCCCGTGTGTCACCCGCCGGTGAGGAGCGCGACCCCCTCGCGCTCCTCCGTTGCACCCGCACGGCCCCCGACCCGGCTGCCGAACCCCCTTCGGCGACCGGACGGACGGCTCAGTTCTGGTGCGACTGATAGTGCGTGACCGCGTCGGAGGTGCGGCCGGCGCCGTACACCCGCAGGAACTCTGCCAGTTCCGGGTGGGTCGGGGCGAGAGTGTCGGCCGCGTCGATGATGTCTCCGGCGGCCGCCACCGAGCGCAGCAGCGACTGGATCTCGCGGACGACCCGCTTGACCGTCGGCGCACCCGAACTGCTGGTCGTGGTCGTGGTGTTGCTGAGCACCGAGCCCCCCTGCGACTTCTTGATCTCGTCCATGCGCTCGGTCGCCTCGGCCGCGCTCACGCTGCCGTCCGCGACCTGCCCCGCCAGGTCCTGCAGCAACTGCACCCGCTGGACCACGGCGGGATTGCCGATCTTCGCCCGCTGACCGCTCATCAGCTGCGACAGCATCGGAGCCGAAAGTCCCAGCACCCCCGCGAGACGAGCCTGGTTGAGGCCGAGGTCGTCTATGAGCTTACGAAAGAGCGCCCCCAGCGGCTCCCCGTACCAGTTCCGCTGCAGTTCCCGCGCTCTCGCGGTCGCTTCCTGCTGTGCGGCGTCCATGTGCGTCTCCCCATCGCTTCCCCAAAAAACCGTGGTTCGCGACAGCGAACCACGGTTGAGCATCTTACGGAGAGTGGTCGTTCGCGGGGACCCCCAATCTTTTTGCGGAATACCGGGGGTGACCCGGTACTCTGGTCTGCGGCGCCCACCGGCAAGTGGTTCTTCCGGCGGACGTTCCTCTTCCCGGGGCCTTAGCTCAGTTGGTAGAGCGCTGTCTTTGCATGGCAGATGTCAGGGGTTCGACTCCCCTAGGCTCCACTCCAAAATCCCCTCCGACCTGCGAATACGCGGGCGGAGGGGATTTTCGTGCAGGCCGCACCGATGACCCGACGCTGACGACAGGATCACCACCCGCCCGCAGGCCACCTGGCTGACCGGAGCGAAGCCCCAGCCCCGCGGTGCGCGTCCTCATCGGCCGGACTGCCGGTGCAGGCGCCCCCCCCGACCGGCCGGTGCCGACCTACCCACCTACCTCATCAGCGAGCGGTACACCGCGGACGACCTCGGATGGGCCCGGCAACCCCACACACCGTGCGGGCAGTAATCGGTGATGGCCTGGTACAGGGGGCGCTGCCTAGCGAACCAGGTGAGCATGCCGCGCATGTACGCCGGGTCGTCACCGTTCTCGTACAGGCCCCACTCCTGGTACGAGAAGGGTTTGCCGTGGGCGCGGGCGAAGCGGACCTGGGCGCGCAGGCCGTACGGCTCGCTCACCTGGTCGGTGAAGCGCAGGCCGCGCGGGGCGTCGTAGGCGTCCATGCCGATGATGTCGACCACCCCGTCCCCCGGATAGCAACGCGGCCACGGGATCGCGTCGCGGCCGCGGTTGGGCGTGAACTCGAAGCGCAGGCGCTGACTGGGCACCGAGCGCATCGCGCGCACGATCCTCGTCCAGTACCTCCTCCACGCGGCCGGATCCGGGCCGCAGCGGTGGGTGTAGGTGGTGCCGTTCATTTCCCAGCCCAGGACGACGATCGTGTCCGGGACGCCCAGAGCCGTCAGCCGCCGGGCCAGCGCACGGAAATGGCCGTCGTAGTCGCCGTTCGAACCCCGCCGAAGCTCTTCACGGACCGCGCTGTCGGGAAGGTGGGCCTCCGTACGCTCCAGCAGCGGCACGTTCAGGACGAACATCCGCCGCCGATCAGCCCGCCGCCACGCCGCCCAAGACTCCAGGTAACCCGGCGCTCCCTCGATGTTGCTCCACCGGTCGCCGGGCAGATACACATGCCCGACCCGGGGCGCGCGCCCGCCGACCCAGGCGCCGAGTGCGCGCACACGCCCCACGTCGGCGGCCTCGTAGCCGACGTACGCGCCATACGCGGAAACCGCCGCAGGCCCGGGGACACGGGCAGTACAGGCCGAGGCCAGGAGCAGCAGTACGGCGACGAGGGCGAGCGGCCCGCGGCACGAGGGCTTCATCAGGGCGACGGTCCATCCGGTACGGAGACATGTCCCCGCGACTGTGACGCACCCGAGCCCCGCCGCACCGGTCCGACCACACCGGCGGGTGAACACGACGGTGGGGCGGAGAAGCTCCGCCCCACCCCTGGTACACGCCGGTATCGGCGTCAGCGCCCTTCGTCGTGCTTCGCGGCGTCCTCCTCGGCCTCCTTCGCCTGGACCTCGGGGTCCAGGGCGGACTGACCGCTGCCGTCCACGGACGTCAGCCGGCCCGTCTCGGGTACCTCGGTCGCGGCGGGCGGCTCGACCAGCCAGTCAGGATTGGCCTGCTTGTCCCACCACTTCCAGGCAGCGAAGGCACCGCCCGCCACAAGGCCCGCGACCGCCAGCGCCTTGGCGAGCCGACCTGCGCGGGCCCGCCGCTCGTGCTTGCGGATCAGCTTCTGGACCTCCTTGGGCGTGACCTGGCCACGCAGCGCGGCCAGTGCGGCCGCACTCCGGGCCGTGGCCTCGTCACGGACCGGACCGGCCGCGGCGACGGCCTGCTCGATCCTCGGGCGGGAATAGTCGGCGGCCTGCCGAGCTGCCTTGCGGGTGCGTACGGCGGCCTCGTGGGCAGCCTGATCGACCTTCGGCGGAACATGCGTACGGGCCTGCTCCAGGCGCGGCGCGACATAGGCGCCGTACTGGACACGCGCCTGCTCGGCGGCCAGGGACACCTTAGGCGCGAGCCGTACGCGTGCCTCCGTCGCGTAGTGCGAGGCCTTGTCCTTGGCCGTGTCGGCGTAGGGCGCCACCACTTCCGCGGCGTGCAGCACGCTGTCCTTCGCCGAGCCGGTCGCGGCGCGCACGCTTTCGATGCGGGTCACGGGATCCTCCTCCTCGGTGGCGTACGGTAATTCGACTTTCCACCCTTTTACGGATCATGCCTGCCGGAGCGCAGCCCGGCACCTGAGGGCGGGCATCCGGATCAATAACGGATGAATACGTGGCAACAGGAGCTTGTCGACGACAATGCCACGGATCGCCGCCCCGCGCCCCCGTCCGGACCCTCCTCGGCCGGATCCGTGCGAGGATCGGACGGGCACAAGAAGACAACGGAAGGCAGATCGTGGCCGAGCAGCTTTACGCCACCCTGAAGACCAACCACGGCGACATCGAAGTCCGGCTCCTGCCGAACCACGCCCCGAAGACGGTCAGGAACTTCGTCGAACTCGCCCAGGGCGAGCGCGAGTGGACCCACCCGGGCACCGGTGAGAAGTCCACCAAGAGGCTCTACGACGGCACGATCTTCCACCGCGTCATCAGCGGCTTCATGATCCAGGGCGGGGACCCCCTGGGCACCGGCATCGGCGGCCCGGGCTACGAGTTCGAGGACGAGTTCCACCCCGACCTCGGCTTCAACAAGCCCTACCTGCTCGCCATGGCCAACGCCGGCCCCGGCACCAACGGCTCGCAGTTCTTCATCACCGTCTCCCCGACGGCCTGGCTGAACCGCAAGCACACCATCTTCGGCGAGGTCACCGACCCGGCCAGCCAGAAGGTCGTCGACGCCATCGCCGGCGTCAAGACCACCCGCCCCAACGACCGCCCGGTGAACGACATCGTCATCGAGCAGGTCGTCGTGGAGACGCGCCAGGGCTGAGCCCCGGACAGCCACCGCACAGGGAACCAAACGCCCCGCTCAACCGTAAGGATGAGCGGGGCAGTGCATGGGGGCACGACGACTCAGGGCGACTTAGGGGATGGCATGAATCAGGAGGCGGGCAGCACACCGGAGGCCCAGAACCTGCCTGGCTGCTACCGGCACCCGGACCGGGAGACCGGCATCCGCTGCACCCGCTGCGAGCGCCCGATCTGCCCCGAGTGCATGGTCAGCGCCTCCGTCGGCTTCCAGTGCCCCGAGTGCGTACGCGACGGCGGCGGCAGCGGACCGGCTCCGGCCACGGCGCGGCCCCGCACCATCGCCGGCGGTGCCGTCACGGCCGACCCCCGGCTGTTCACCAAGATCCTCATCGGGATCAACGTCGCGGTTTTCATCGCCATCCGGGCCAACGCGTCCCTGGCGGCGGACCTCAGCCTCGTCGCTGCCTGGCCGCCGGCGCCTTTCACGCCCACCGAGGGCGTCGCGGACGGTCAGTACTACCGCCTGGTGACCTCGATGTTCGCGCACCAGGAGATCTGGCACATCGGCTTCAACATGCTGAGCCTGTGGTGGCTCGGCGGCCCCCTCGAAGCCGCCCTGGGCCGGGCTCGTTATCTCGCGGTCTACTTCGTCTCCGGTCTCGCCGGCAGTGCCCTGGCCTACCTGCTGGCCGATCCCGTCACCCAGACACTCGGCGCCTCCGGTGCCATCTTCGGCCTCTTCGGCGCGACCGCCGTCCTCATGCGGCGGCTCAACTACGACCTGCGGCCGATCATCGCGCTCCTGGTGATCAACCTGATCTTCACCTTCGGCTGGAGCAGCATCTCCTGGCAGGCCCACATCGGAGGCCTCGTCGCCGGTCTCATCACGGGCTACGGCATGGTCCACGCCCCGCGTGAGCGGCGGGCGCTCGTGCAGTACGGGACCTGTGCGCTGGTTCTGCTGGTCATCGTCGTCATGATCGTGGTCAGAACCGCCCAGCTGACCTGAAAAGGACCGCGCGACCCCTCTGAGCGGCCGTTGTCCACAGAGAGTCCCGGATCTTGTGCATACAGTGCGGGAACAGCTGTGCCCCCTGCTGCTGACCCGTGTTTGCGCAGGTCAGGCAGGGGGCGAACAGGCTTGCGATGCTGGTGCGATGGTCGTACCGGCGTCAACGTCCGATGGGTTATCCACAGATCGTCGTCTTTTCCCCAGCCTCGTTGTGGAAATCGCTCAGGCTGTGGATAACTCTGCGGATACCCCTGGGGAGAGCTACTTCCACTGGGTGGAGACGCTGAATCCGGCGGCGATGAAACCGAAGCCCACCACGATGTTCCAGTTGTCCAGAGCATCGATGGGCAGCGAGCCGTCCGTCACATAGAAGATGACGATCCAGGCGAGCCCGATGAGGAACATGGCCAGCATCACAGGGGCGACCCAGGCGCGGCTGTTGAGCTTGATGGCGGTCGCCTGCTTCGCCGGGGGCGGCGTGTAGTCGGCCTTCTTGCGGATACGTGACTTCGGCACGAGGGTCTCTCCTGTCGATGCGCTGCGTGGCCGCGCAGGTAACTGGTCGGGCTCGGGGCAGCGTACAAGGGGACGCTGAGCGCTCCCCCGGGCGTCCGTTAGCGTAGTGCTTCCGTAGCGCCGAAGGAGATAAGGGTACGTTGAGCAATTCTGCCGACTCTCCCCCGTCCGGATCCAGTCCTGTCCGCAGGCGGGGTTTCCGGCCGGTGCGGGTGCTCACGGTGGGTGTCTTCGCTCTCGCCGGACTCATTTTCTTCACGAGTTTCAACACGGCCAAGGGCACCGACATCCGCACGGACGCCTCCATGCTGAAGCTCTCGGACCTCATCCAGGAGCGCAGCCGCAACAACGGCGAGCTCGACGAGTCGAACGGCTCGCTGCGCCGGGACGTCGAGTCGCTAGCCGAGCGCGACGACGGCAGCACCAAGGCCGAGGACGAAAAGCTCGCGGCACTGGAGGACCGGGCGGGCACCCAGAAAATCAAGGGAAAGGCGGTCACGGTCACGCTCGACGACGCCCCGCCGAACGCCACCGCCAAGCTGCCCGGCTACCCCGAGCCGCAGCCCGACTACCTGGTCATCCACCAGCAGGACCTGCAGGCCGTGGTCAACGCCCTGTGGAAGGGCGGCGCCCAGGGCATCAAGATCATGGACCAGCGGCTGATCTCCACCAGTGCCGTGCGCTGTGTCGGCAACACCCTGATCCTCCAGGGCCGCGTCTATTCGCCGCCGTACAAGATCCAGGCGGTCGGTGACCCCGGCAGGCTGAAGCAGGCGCTCGCGGACTCCAAGGCGATCCAGAACTACATGGTCTACGTCAACGTCTACGGTCTCGGCTGGAATGTCGCCGATGACGGCACGGTGACTCTTCCCGGTTACTCGGGCACAGTGGATCTGCAGTACGCCAAGCCCGTGGAGTGAGCACGGTGTGAGCCTCTGGAGCCGCCGGTGCGTGTCGTCGTCCGGACCGTCAGCGAGCTGTGCATCACCGCCGGCGCCCTGATCGTGTTGTTCGTCGCCTATGTGTTGTTCTGGACCGGTGTGAAGGCCGACTCCGTCATGGACGACCAGATCGACCAGTTACAGAACCAGTGGTCGCAGGGGAGCGTGCGGCAGCCCGGGGTGACGGCCGGGGCGACGGCCGGTGCGTCCGCCTCTTCCTCCCCGTCTGCCGCGGCGTCGGTGCCGTACCGCGGCGGGAAGCCCTTCGCGATCATGTACATCCCTCGGCTCGGTTTCACGTGGAACAAGCCCGTGCTCGAAGACACCGAGGTCGGCACCCTGAAGAAGGGCCTCGGGCACTACGCGAACACCGCGCGGCTCGGGCAGCAGGGCAACTTCTCGGTCGCCGGGCACCGGCGCACCTACGGCGATCCCTTCAAGGACTTTCCGCGGCTGCGGCGTGGTGACGCGGTGGTCCTGACCGACGGAACGACCTGGTTCACGTATCGGATCGACAAAGGCCCTTACAAAACCGTGCCCGCCGACATTGAGGTGATCGATCCTGTGCCACGTAAATCCGGGTACACGCGGCCTGGCCGCTATCTCACGCTGACCACGTGCGATCCGGAGTGGGGACACAGCCACCGGCTGATCGTCTGGGCACACCTGGACTCCACACAGCCTGTGGAGGACGGCGAGCCTGTTGCCCTGCGCCGTTAGTCTGGTGCGGTACGGCGTGTGTGTGGTGCCGTGGTGCGACGGAAGGGACGGCATGTACGGCTGGATCTGGCGGCATCTGCCGGGGAACGCATGGGCGAAGGCATTCCTGTCACTCATGCTGGTCGTTGCTGTGGTGTACGTCCTGTTCCAGTACGTGTTCCCGTGGGCCGAACCGCTGCTGCCCTTCAACGATGTGACGGTGGACAACCAGTGAGCGCGCGCATTCTCGTCGTCGACAACTACGACAGCTTCGTCTTCAACCTGGTCCAGTACCTGTACCAGCTGGGTGCGGAGTGCGAGGTGTTGCGCAACGACGAGGTGTCGACGGCGCACGCCCAGGACGGCTTCGACGGCGTCCTGCTCTCGCCCGGTCCCGGCACGCCGGAGGAGGCCGGGGTCTGCATCGAGATGGTGCGCCACTGCGCCGCGACCGGGGTGCCCGTCTTCGGTGTCTGCCTCGGCATGCAGTCGATGCAGGTGGCGTACGGCGGTGTCGTGGACCGTGCTCCCGAGCTGCTGCACGGCAAGACGTCGCTGGTCGAGCATGAGGGCCGCGGGGTCTTCGCCGGGCTGCCCACTCCCTTCACGGCGACCCGGTACCACTCGCTGGCCGCCGAGCCGGCGACGGTCCCGGCCGAACTGGAGGTCACCGCGCGGACGCACGACGGGATCGTCATGGGGCTCAGGCACCGTGAACACCCGGTCGAGGGTGTGCAGTTCCACCCCGAGTCGGTGCTTACGGAGCACGGCCATCTGATGCTGGCGAACTGGCTGGTGGAGTGCGGGGACCAGGGCGCGGTGGCGAGGTCGGCGGGGCTCGCCCCGGTGGTGGGCAGGGCCACGGCGTGACGGCCCTGCGCCCTGAGCGCGAGGACTTGTACGGCGACGCGTCGTACGAGTCCTACGGCGGCGATCCCTATGCCGGGGAGTCCTTGGGTGGTGCTTCGTACGCCGAGGAGCCCCGCGTGGAGGAGCCGTTCGTCGAGGAGCCGTACACCGAGGCGTCGTTGGGTGGGGCTTCGTTCGGCGGGGCGTCGGGCCCGTATGTGCCTCCGGCCGACGACGAGACGGTGGCGCTGCGGATCCCCGATCCGTCACCGCCCTCCATGTCCGCTTCTGCGGCCTCTTCCGTCACATCCGCCACTAGATCACCACAGGGTGGCCGTGCGGCCCGCAGAAAGGCCGCCAAGGGCCGTCACGGGCGTCATGGTGGCGTGGCCGCCCCCGAGTCGCCGTCGGAGCAGGAGTCGCCGGACGGCAAGCCGCTCTCGCGGATCGAGGCCCGCAAGGCGGCAAAGGCGCGCAAACCCGGCGCGGCCGTCGTCGCGAGCCGGGCGATCGGTGAGGTGTTCATCACCACCGGTGTGCTGATGCTGCTGTTCGTCAGCTACCAGTTGTGGTGGACCAACGTGCGGGCGCACGCGGCGGCGGACAAGGAGGCGAGCAGCCTCCAGAACGACTGGGCGAGCGGGAAGGGCGCCCCAGGTACCTTCGAGCCGGGCCAGGGTTTCGCTCTGCTGCACATCCCCAAGCTGGACGTGGTGGTGCCGATAGCCGAGGGCGTCAGCAACAAGAAGGTCCTCGACAAGGGCATGGTCGGGCACTACAGCGAGGGCGCGTTGAAGACGGCGATGCCCGACGCCAAGACCGGCAACTTCGCGCTGGCCGGGCACCGCAACACACATGGCGAGCCCTTCCGTTACATCAACAAGCTGTCCCCGGGTGACGCGATCGTCGTCGAGACGCAGGACGAGTACTTCGTCTACAAGATGACGTCGACGCTGCCGGTGACGTCTCCGAGCAACACGAGCGTGATCGACCCCGTCCCCAAGGGATCCGGTTTCACCACGGCCGGCCGCTACATCACCCTCACCACCTGCACGCCGGAGTTCACCAGCAAGTACCGGTTGATCGTCTGGGGCAAGATGGTCGAGGAACGGCCGCGCAGCAAGGGCAAGCCGGATGCGCTCGTCCAGTAAGGGCAGATGACTAGTGGCAGCGACCACCGATCAAGAGCAGAACACCCGGGCTTCCGCGCCGCGCCGCCGCGGCACCGGCCGGATCGCCATGGCGGTCAGCGTCTTCGGTGAACTCCTCATCACGGCGGGCCTGGTGCTCGGCCTGTTCGTCGTCTACTCGCTGTGGTGGACGAACGTCGTCGCCGACCGTGCGGCGGACAAACAGGCCGACAAGGTGCGCGACAGCTGGACCGAGCGGACCACCGGTGGTCCCGGTGCGCTGGACACCAAGAACGGCATCGGCTTCCTGCACGTCCCCGCGATGAAGAACGGCGAGGTCCTGGTCGAGAAGGGCACGTCGACGAAGATCCTCAACGACGGTGTGGCCGGCTACTACACCGACCCGGTCAAGGCCGTGCTTCCCACCAGCGGCAAGACGGGCAACTTCTCGCTCGCGGCCCACCGCGACGGCCACGGCGCGAAGTTCCACAACATCGACAAGGTCGAGAAGGGCGACCCGATCGTCTTCGAGACCAAGGACGAGTGGTTCGTCTACAAGGTCTTCGCCGTGCTTCCCGAGACCTCGAAGTACAACGTCAAGGTCCTCGGCCAGATCCCCCAGGAGTCCGGCAAGAAGAAGGCGGGTCACTACATCACGCTGACGACGTGCACGCCGGTGTACACGTCGCGGTACCGGTACGTGGTGTGGGGGGAGCTGGTCCGCACGGAGAAGGTGGACAGCGAGCGGACGCTGCCGAAGGAGCTGAGGTGACAGACCTCCTTTAAGGAGGTCTGTCACCTAGCATGGCGAAGGCCCGAAGCCGCAACTTGCTCTTGCGGCTTCGGGCCTCTTCGCGTCAGGCCGCGCCTACTCCAGGATTTCCAGCGGTTCCCCGGCGCTCCACTCCTCCAGCTGTCCACGGTGTACGACGGTGATCCCGGTCTCGGCGGCGATGCTCAGGGCCTCCGAGGTGAACGGGCAGGTGGCCACGAAGAGCGCCACCTCCGCGCTGTGGAGAACCTTGGCCGCCCCGACGAACTTCTGCATGTCGGGGCTGGTGATGTTGAGGTACGGCGCGAACCTCTTGCACTGGACGACGAGGCGTCGTCCGTCGGCCGTGAGCCCGATGACGTCGACGCCCCGGTCTCCCTGACTGCCCTGTACGACGACGTTGGTGCAGCCGTCCCGGCGCAGCAGCTTGGCGATGTGATGTTCGAACTTGCGGCCGTTCATGGCGTCCATGGCGGCCATGACCCCGACGGCGGGCCGGTCGTCTCGTACGCCTTCGAGTCGCTGCAGCCGGGTGTGGTGCTGGTGGAGGCGTCGCTCGATGCGCTGGACTCCTGCCCGCAGGGCGATCAGTTCCTTGCGGTGCTCGCCCGAGGTTTCGATCAGGGCGTTGAACATGGGTACGACGGTCTTGCCGAGGACGTGCGTGATGCGTTGGTCGATGCGGTCGTCGAGCGAGACGGTCTCCCTGTGGACTGAGTTGTCCACAGGTTGTGTACGCGCCAGGTACTCCATGTCGAGGAGATACACACGCACCTGACGTGCGACTTCGCTGTCGCGGAGCAGCATGGCGACGTTGAGGACGGCTCGGCGGGAGAAGAGGGCGAGGGAGGCGGTGCGTGACTGAATCCCACTGAGGTTCTTGAAGGACCTCAGTTGTTCACCGGTCAGCAGGTGATACCCGTTGGTCTCCAGTTCTGTCCGGTGGTCCTTGACCAGTGACTTGACGGCTTCGAGACCCACCCGAAGTACGACGCCACCATCGCCGTGGTCACATGCATCCCGTCCGGCAGCAGGGACAAGGCCTTGACCCTGTCGAGTACGTCCGTGCGTTCCAGCACGCTGTCGCGCAGGCTCTTCGATTCCAGCAGCGCCGTGTCGTTGATCATGTTCTGCCCCTCCGGCTGTGGTCGGGGCACGTTTCGACACGTCACCCCATCCGATCAACGACTTGTCGGATGGGAAGACACGACGGGCAGAGACGCGAAGAGCCGGACCCCGTGCAGGGTCCGGCTCTTCTTTCCGCGCTGGGTGCAGGCAGGGTCAGCCTCCGGGGCCTCCGAAGATGCCTCCGCCGTTGTTGCCGCCGTTGTTGTTGCCGCCGTTGCCGAAGCTCACGGTGGTCAGGTTGATCTGGGTCTGGCCCGGATCGTCGACCTCGTTGCCCGCGCCCGGGTCCTGTTGGAGCACGACCGCGGTGTCGCTCTGGTCGCTGCCGTTCGCGAACTGGATGTTCGTGAAGCCGGCGTTGTTCAGGATCTGCCGTGCTTGCGCGACCGTGCGGTTCCTGACGTCCGGGACCTGGGTCTTGTCCTTCGCCTTACCGATCTGGATGTTGACCGAGGAGTTCTTGGCGACCTGGGTGCCGGCTTGCGGTGTGGTCGAGATGACCTTGTTGATCTTGTTGGTGTCGTCGGTCTCCACCGTGGTGCAGTTGCCGACGAGGTTGTTCGCCTGCATCTGTGCCCTGGCCTCGTCACAGGACCGGTCGACGACGTCCGGGACCGTGGCCTTGTCCTCGGCCTTGGCGATGGTGAGGGTGACGGTGGAACCCTTCTCCACCTCCGCGCCCAGTTTCGGGTCCTGGTTCAGGACGGTGCCCGCCTCCTCGGTGGACACCTGCTGCTTGGTCTTGACGACGAACTGGTACTGGTCGTCCTCCAGCGTCTGCGTGGCCTTGTCGACCTTCAGGCCGAGGACACTGGGGACGGCCACCTTGGGTGCCCCGGTGGACACCACGATGCTGACGGTGGAGTTCTTGTCGACCTTGGTGCCGCCCGTCGGGTTCTGCTCGCAGATGTTGCCCTTGGCCGTGTTCTCACAGGCCTTCTGCGTGACCTCACCGAGCTTCAGGTCGACGTTGGCCAGCTGTTTCGCCGCGTCGTCCTTTGGCTGGTTGACGAGGTTCGGCACGGTGACCTGGTCGTTGCCCGCACCGCCGCCGCTGAAGATCCACTTGCCGATGAGGATCGCGCCGACGAGTACCAGGATGCCCGCCACCACCAGCAGGATCGTCGAGGTGTTCGACTTCTTCTGGCGGCGCCGGTCGGGGCGGTCGTCGTAGCCGTAGCCGCCGTCGTCCGGGTTCGTCGGCGGGAGCATGGTGGTGGCGCCGGCGTCGGAGCGCAGGGCCGTGGTTGGCTGGTCGTCCGGGTAGGCGCCGTAGCCGACCGAGCCCATCGCCGAGGTGGCCGCGACCGGCTGGCCGTCGAGGCAGGCCTCGATGTCGGCGCGCATCTCGTCGGCGGACTGATAGCGGTAGTTGGGGTCCTTGACCAGGGCCTTGAGGACGATGGCGTCCATCTCGGGCGTGATCTCGGGGTCGAAGACCGACGGGGGCTGCGCCTCCTCGCGTACGTGCTGGTAGGCGACGGCCACCGGGGAGTCGCCCACGAAGGGCGGCCGGACCGTCAGCAGCTCGTAGAGGAGGCAGCCGGTGGAGTAGAGGTCCGACCTCGCGTCGACCTGTTCGCCCTTGGCCTGCTCCGGGGAGAGGTACTGGGCGGTGCCGATGACCGCGGAGGTCTGCGTCATGGTCATGCCGGAGTCGCCCATGGCGCGGGCGATGCCGAAGTCCATGACCTTGACCTGGCCGTTGCGCGTGAGCATCACGTTGGCGGGCTTGATGTCCCGGTGGACGATGCCGCTGCGGTGGGAGTACTCCAGCGCCTGGAGGATCCCGATGGTCATCTCCAGGGAGCGCTCCGGCAGCAGCTTGCGGCCGCTGTGCAGGAGTTCGCGGAGCGTGGAGCCGTCGACGTACTCCATGACGATGTACGGGATCGAGACCCCGTCGATGTAGTCCTCGCCCGTGTCGTAGACCGCCACGATCGCGGGATGGTTGAGCGAGGCGGCCGACTGGGCCTCCCGGCGGAACCGGGCCTGGAAGGACGGGTCGCGCGCGAGGTCCGCGCGCAGCGTCTTCACCGCGACGGTGCGGCCGAGGCGCGTGTCCATGGCGAGGTAGACCTCCGCCATGCCACCACGGCCGAGCACCTGGCCCAGCTCGTACCGGCCGCCGAGGCGACGCGGCTCTTCCATAGCTTCCTACCAGCCCTCTCCGTCGGTCCCGACCGGCACGTGTGTGCCGTCGGAGGCTGCACTCCGGGCCTACCGTACCCGGCTAGCTTTGTGTGACCTGGCCAAGTGCGTCACCCGATACAGGACCGGTATCGCAACGTGCATCGATGTGGAGGTGACGTGAGCGGGGTCACTTCTTGGAGTTGATGACCGCCTCCATGACGCTCTTGGCGATGGGCGCCGCGAGGCCGCTGCCGGAGATGTTCTCGCGGACCGCTTTGTCGTCCTGGACGACCACGGCGACGGCGACCGGCGCGCTGTCGCCGACCTTGGCGTACGAGATGAACCAGGCGTAGGGGTTCTTGCTGTTGTTCTCGCCGTGCTGGGCGGTGCCGGTCTTGCCGCCGACGGTGACGCCGTCGATCTTGGCGGTGGTGCCGGTGCCCTTCTCGACGACCGTCTCCATCATCGACTGGAGGATCTGGGCGTTCTCCGGGGACAGCGGCTCGCTCAGCTTCTCCGGCTCGGTCTTCTCGAGGGTGTCCACGTTCGGGGCCTGGAGGGAGTCGACCATGTACGGCTTCATCAGGGTGCCGTTGTTGGCGACGGCCGAGGCGACCATGGCCATCTGGAGGGGGGTCGCGGCGGTGTTGTACTGGCCGATCGAGGACAGCGCGGTCTGCGACTTGTTCATGTCGTCGGAAAAGACCGACGCGCTGGAGCGGACCGGCGTGAACTGCTCCTCGGTGAAGCCGAACTTCTTGGCCTCTTCGAGCATCTTCGCGTTCTCGAGGTCGGAGCCGATCTTGCCGAAGACGGTGTTGCAGGAGTACTGGAGGGCGACCCGCATGGTGGCGTTCTTGCAGGGGATATTGCCCTCGTTCTTCAGCTGGGTCGTGGTCCCGGGCATGGTCCACGGCAGCGGGGAGTCGGTCTGCTCGTCGGCCGACTTGTACAGGCCGTTCTCGAGGGCGGCGGCCGCGGTGACGACCTTGAAGGTGGAGCCGGGCGGGTAGACCTCGCGCAGCGCCCGGTTGAGCGAGGGGTCGTCCGGGTTGTTCTTCTTGTCGATCTTCTTCCAGGCCTCGGCGTCGGAGTCGCTGCCACCGGCGATCGTGGAGGGGTCGTACGACGGGTAGGAGGCGAGCGCCAGGATCTTGCCGGTGGACGGCTCGATGGCGGCTACCGCGCCCTTGCCGCCCTGCTTCTTCAGTCCGTCGTAGGCCGCCTTCTGCGCGGCCGCGCTCAGGGTGGTGACGACGTTGCCGCCCTCCTTCGGCTTGCCGGTGAGCATGTCGAGGGTGTTGCGGAAGAAGAGCCGGTCGTCGGTGCCGGTGAGGATGCCGTCCTCGATGGACTCCAGCTGGGTGGCGCCGTAGGCCTGCGAGACGAAGCCGGTGACGGGCGCCCACATCGCGCCGTCCTTGTAGGTGCGCTTGTACTTGAAGTCGCCCGACGTGGTCTCGGCGTGCCCGGTGATGGCCTTGCCGTCGACGATGATGTCGCCGCGGGGCGTGGCGTACCGCGCGATGAGCACGCGGCGGTTGTCCGGGTCTTCCCTGAGGCTGTCGGCCTTGACGTACTGGAGCCAGTTGTCGCGGATGAGCAGGGCCAGGACCAGGAGGCCGCAGAAGATCGCGATCCGGCGCAGGGGCTTGTTCATGACGGGCGGACCACCTGGGTCATCTCGGCGTCGGGGCTGGGGGCGGGGGCGGGCGCGGGACGGCGGGCGGTGTCGCTGATTCTGATCAGGATGCCGATGAGGGCCCAGTTGGCGATGACGGAGGAGCCGCCGTAGGCCAGGAAGGGCATCGTCATACCGGTCAGCGGGATCAGGCCCATCACACCGCCGGCCACCACGAAGACCTGGAGCGCGAAGGCGCCGGACAGGCCGATGGCGAGCAGCTTGCCGAAGGGGTCGCGGGCGGCGAGGGCGGTGCGGACGCCGCGCTCCACGATCAGGCCGTAGATCAGCAGGATCGCCATGAGGCCGGCCAGGCCCAGTTCCTCGCCGAAGGTGGCGAGGATGAAGTCGGAGTTGGCGGCGAAGCGGATCAGCTCGGAGTGGCCCTGGCCCCAGCCGGTGCCGAGGGTGCCGCCGGAGCCGAAGGCCCACAGGGCTTGCATGGCCTGCTCGGAGTGGACGATGCCGTCGTTGCTGCCGTTGCGGCTGAGCAGGTACTCGTGCATCGGGTTGAGCCAGGCCTGGACACGGGTCTGGACGTGCGGCTCGAAGCTGGCCACGCCGACGGCACCGGCTGCGGACATCAGCAGACCGAAGACGATCCAGCTGGTCCGCTCGGTGGCGACGTACAGCATGATGATGAACATTCCGAAGAACAGCAGCGAGGTACCGAGGTCGGTCTCGAACACCAGGATGAGGATCGAGATCATCCAGACGACGATGATCGGGCCGAGGTCGCGGCCGCGCGGCAGGTACAGGCCCATGAAGCGGCGGCTGGCGAGGGCGAGCGCGTCCCGTTTGACCATGAGGTAGCCGGCGAAGAAGATCGCGAGGACGATCTTGGCGAACTCACCGGGCTGGATGGTGAAGCTGCCGACCTGGATCCAGATCTTGGCGCCGTAGGTGATGTTGGCGCCGAGGCCCGGGACCAGCGGGAGGAGCAGCAGGACCAGCGCGCCGACCATGGAGATGTAGGTGTAGCGCTGCAGGACCCGGTGGTCCTTGAGGAAGACCAGGACGACGGCGAACAGGGCGATGCCCATCGCCGTGTAGATCAGCTGGTTGGTGGCCTTGCCGCCGGCGACATGGATCTGCTGGAGCAGCTTGGACTGGTCGAGGCGCCAGATCGCGACGAGTCCGAGGCCGTTGAGCAGGGTGGCCAGCGGCAGCATCAGCGGGTCCGCGTACGGGGCGAACTTGCGTACGGCGAGGTGGGCGACGCCGGCCAGCAGGCCGAGGCCCAGGCCGTAGCTCAGCAGCCCGGTGGGGACCTGGTCGTCGATGGCCAGGCCCACGTTGGCGTAGGCGAAGACCGGGATGAGGACGGCGAACACCAGCAGCGCCAGCTCGGTGTTGCGGCGGCTCGGTGCGCCGATCGCGCCGATCGTGGACGTGTGGTGCGTCGACGTGTTCGAAGTACTGCTGCTCATCGTGTGACAGGGCCTCTCACGGCTTGCCTACTGCGTACCGCAGTTCCCGACGACCTGCTTCTCCTCGTCCGAGAGGGTGGGGCCGGGGGTGGGAGTGGGCTTCGGGGATGCGGAAGCGCTCGGGGACGGGGAGGTCGTGCTCGTCGGGGTCGGTGTGGCCTTTGACGTCAGGGAGGACAGAGTGGTTCCCGTGGTGCCGCCGGCCTGGCCCTCGCCCGTCTTGGAGTTCTTCTTGCTCTCCGTGGCCTGAGCCTCTGCCTGCTTCTTGCACGCGGAGGCCTGGACGCCCAGTTCGTCGATCTTCTTCTGGGCCGTCTTCAGGCCGCCCTCGGCGATGGTGCCCTCGACCGACTTCTGCTGGTACGGCGGCAGGTACTTGAGTTCGATCTCGGGGTGGTCCTTGGACACCTT
The DNA here is from genome assembly GCF_040606035.1 of Streptomyces sp. NPDC005483. NCBI lineage: Bacteria > Bacillati > Actinomycetota > Actinomycetes > Kitasatosporales > Streptomycetaceae > Streptomyces > Streptomyces sp. NPDC005483. The sequence goes on along the minus strand of NZ_JBEXEA010000019.1, from coordinate 20,960 downwards.
CGAGAGCGAGACCCACGCCAGGTCCTGGCTGATGCCGCGGTACAGCGCCACGTGCTCGTCGTTGACGCCGACGTAGTACTGGGTCTGCGTCCAGCGCCAGCCGCCGTACAGGCCGCCGCCGATGACGGCGAGCGCGAGGACCGAGTAGAAGGATCTCTTCAGCCACTTGCGGCCCTTGCGGGGCTTGACGAAGTCGTCGTCGGAGTAGTCGCCGAAGCTTCCGGCGGGGGTGTAGCCGGTGGTGTCGGAGGAGTGGGACGGCCCGAACTCGCCGCCTCCGCCCTGTCCGTGGCCCTGGCGGCCGAGCCCGGAGGCGCGGCCCGCGGGGGTCTGCATGATGTTGTTGTCGTGCAGCTGGTGCTGGTTCTCGGCGACCGCGCCGACCACGACCGGGGTGTCGGAGAGCTGCCCGGCGAGGGTGTCCCCGGTGTCCAGGTCGAGGACGTCGGCGATGATGACCGTGATGTTGTCGGGGCCGCCGCCGCGCAGTGCGAGCTGGATGAGCTCCTGCACGGTCTCCTGGGGGCCCTGGTAACTGGCGAGGGTGTCCTCGAGGGTCTGGTGGGAGACCACGCCGGAGAGGCCGTCGGAGCAGATCAGGTAGCGGTCGCCGGCGCGGACCTCGCGGATGGAGAGGTCGGGCTCGACGTGCTCGCCGCTGCCCAATGCCCGCATCAGCAGGGAGCGTTGGGGGTGTGTGGTGGCTTCCTCCTCGGTGATGCGGCCCTCGTCGACCAGGCGCTGCACCCAGGTGTGGTCCTGCGTGATCTGCGTGAGGACACCGTCGCGCAGGAGGTAGGCGCGCGAGTCGCCGACGTGGACGAGGCCGAGCCGCTGGCCCGTCCACAGCAGGGCGGTCAGCGTGGTGCCCATGCCCTCCAGCTGGGGGTCGTCCTCGACCATGGAGCGCAGTTGGTCGTTGGCGCGCTGTACGGCCACGCCGAGCGAGGTGAGGACGTCGGAGCCGGGGACGTCGTCGTCGAGGGCGACGATGGTGGAGATGGCCTCGGAGGAGGCGACCTCGCCGGCGGCGGCGCCGCCCATGCCGTCGGCGATGGCGAGCAGGCGGGGCCCGGCGTATCCGGAGTCCTCGTTGCCCTCCCGGATCATGCCTTTGTGCGATCCGGCGGCGAAGCGCAGTGACAGACTCATGCGCACCTCGCCCGTCGGCTCCGGGTACATCCGCACGGTGCCCACCCTCCGGTCGGGAGCGCGCCGGGGCCCGGGGTGGGGGCCCACGCCGCGTGCTCGCTCCGCTCGCGCCTATTCATGATGTAGCACTACTTCCGCAGCTCGATGACGGTCTTGCCGATGCGGATCGGCGCGCCCAGCGGAATCGGTGTGGGAGTCGTCAGCCGCGATCGGTCGAGATACGTGCCGTTGGTCGAGCCCAGGTCCTCGACGATCCACTGGCCGTCGCGGTCCGGGTAGATCCTGGCATGGCGGCTGGAGGCGTAGTCGTCGTCCAGCACGATGGTGCTGTCGTGCGCCCGGCCCAGGCTGATGGTCTGCCCCTGGAGGGCGACGGTGGTGCCGGTGAGGGTGCCCTCGGACACGACCAGCTTGGTTGGCGCGTTACGGCGCTGGCGGCCCCCGGCGGCCGGCTGCTGGCGCTGCTGCGGGGGCGCCTGCCGCTGGGACTGCTGGGCACGGCCGGCCTCCCGGCGCGCGCCGCGCTGGGTGACGCGCGTACCGAACAGGTCGCTGCGGATGACCTGCACGGCCACGATCACGAACAGCCACAGTACGGCCAGGAAACCCAGCCGCATGACCGTCAGGGTCAGCTCTGACATTGCCCCCGCTTCACCCTTCGGCTTGCCGGTAAATGATGGTGGTACTGCCCACGACGATCCGCGAGCCGTCGCGGAGCGTAGCGCGGGTGGTGTGCTGCCCGTCCACCACGATGCCGTTGGTGGACCCGAGATCCTGGATCGTCGAGGGCGTTCCGGTCCGGATCTCACAGTGCCGGCGCGAGACGCCGGGGTCGTCGATCCGCACGTCGGCTTCGGTGCTGCGGCCCAGCACCAGCGTGGCGCGGGAGATCTGATGGCGGGTGCCGTTGATCTCGATCCAGTGGCGGGTGCGGGAGCCCGGCGCGGGCGCGCCGACCGGGCCGCCGGCGCCGGGGCGCTGGGCCTGGGCCGGCTGCGGATAGCCGTAGCCGCCGGGGGCGCCACGGCCGGGAGGCGGGGCGGCCGGCATGGGCGGGGCGCCCGCCGGGGCGGCCGGCGGGTAGCCGTAGCCGGCCCCGGGTGCCGGTGCGCCGGGGCGGCCGGCCGGGGCCGCGGTTCCGGGGGCCTGCTGGTTGGTGGAGGCGGCGAGCGTACGGCTGCGCACCCGGTACAGACCGGTGTCGAGGTCGTCCGCCTTCTCCAGGTTGACCTTGATCGGTCCCATGAAGGTGTAGCGCTGCTGCTTGGCGTAGTCGCTCACCATGCCGGCGAGCTCGTCGCCGAGCTGGCCCGAGTAGGGGCTGAGACGCTCGAAGTCCGGCGTGCTCAGCTCCACGATGAAGTCATTGGGTACGACCGTTCGGTCGCGGTTCCAGATGGTCGCGTTGTTGTCGCACTCCCGCTGGAGCGCGCCCGCGATCTCCACGGGCTGGACCTCGGACTTGAACACCTTGGCGAAGGTGCCGTTGACCAGACCTTCGAGACGCTGCTCGAACTTCTTCAGGACTCCCATGAGGCACCTCCTCCGTCCTTGCCGTCCTGGGTACTGCGCCGGCTGCTGTTTACCTGGTACTGCTTACTGATCGTATCCACGCGCCGGTGAATCGGCTGGTTCCCCCTGTCGGCACGGTCGACGGGTGTCGACGCCTCCGAAGTTCCCTGTGGAGCTCCACTTCGAACTCCGCTGTCCCACTCCTTCGTCAAGGATCGTAGAGGCGGCCGCAGACCAGTGTCCCGCACCTGACTGTGGACCCCTACCTGTCCTGGGGGGACGGGGGCTACCGGTACGAGGTTGATACGTGAACCAGCACAAGTTGATACGTGCACCGGCGCAGGTCGACACGGGTCCGACGGCACCTCGGTCGGGGCGCCGTTTCGAAGCCGCTGGTGGGCGGCTGCCCCCGGATAAGGGATGTGAACCCACCCTCTCCAGCGTGCTAATGTTCTGCGTGTCGGAAGGCGCCGCACCGCAAGGCGAGGGGCCCGAGGACACACCCAATGCGCGGGTGGCGGAATAGGCAGACGCGCTGGATTCAGGTTCCAGTGCCCGAAAGGGCGTGGGGGTTCAACTCCCCCCTCGCGCACCACGAGGTACCGACGACGGATCTCTGCAGGTGACGGAAGTCACCGCAGAGGTCCGTTTTTGGTTTCCTGGCAGGTCTGGTGACTGTGAGACATCACACACCTTTGTCAGGACATATGGAAGGCCCCAGCTCGTGAGCTATCTCACGGGTCGGGGCCTTCTTCGTCGACCACATTGCCGACGAGCGTGCGCTTCAGGGGCGAGGCCGGATGGGCGTCTACCTCCACGCCCGTTCCAGTGGAGCGCCGACCCAGGGTTCTTGATCCTGCCTCCTCACCGCCGCGCACCAGCAGTCCGGCTGCCGACCGCCTCGGCCGAGGCGGTGCTCGGCCGGGAGCGGTGCCACAGCTTCCTCGCAGAGCGGCCGGTTCGCCTGCCAACTCTCCGTGGTCTGGGCTTCGCCGACCCGGCGGCCCGATTTTTTTCTGTTTCACGTGAAACATGCGCTGTACTGCCGTGGCGGAGGCGTGAGGTGCGCCCTGTGAGGGGCGGACCGGCCGTCGTTCCGCTCGGTGGGACCCGGGGTGGACCCACGGGCGGGGTGGCGCCGACCGGGACGGGGGAGGTGCCGATCGGCGCGGTCGGGGGGTCACTCCCGCATGCCGACCAGTTCCACGGGCCGGCGCCGCATGGCCAGCCCGGCCGGGGCGACGGAGAACACCACAGCGAGCACGGCACACGCACCCACGGCCGCTCCGAGCTCCGCCCACGGCATCTCCACCGGGCTCCACACCGACAGCAGACCGAGCGCGCTCCACATGCCCGCCAGGTTGAGCCCGGCGACCAGGAGTCCGAGCACTCCGCCGACCGCGACGACCATCAGTGCCTCGCCAGCGACCAGCCGCAGCACCTGCCCCTGGGTGGCCCCGGCGAGCCGCAGGACGGCGAGGTCGCGCACCCGGTCGGAGGTCGCCATGACCATCGTGTTGGCCAGGGAGATCCCGGTGTAGAGGAGGGCGATGCCGAGAACCAGCAGGAAGCCGTAGCGGGTGGTCCGGTTGGTCTCGGGGTAACTCGCCCGCACCCACTGGTCCTTGGTGAAGACCTGTCCGCCGGCCTTGGTGAGCGCGGCGGCCACGGCGGCCGGGTCGGCGCCGTCGGCGAGGGCCACGTCCACCCGGTCGACGCTCGCTCCGGGGGCGTTGGCGGGGGTGACCCAGGCGCCGTTGTTGCCGGTGCCGGTCGTCATCACCGCGGCGATCCGCAGCGACTTCTTCGTGCCGTCGCCGAGCCAGACGTCCACGTTCTGTCCGACGGTGTGCTTCTCCCACTCCTTGTTGACGATGATCGAGTGGTCGTCGAGGTCGCTCACCTTCCCGGCGGCCAGCGGCAGGTGCACGGTCCTGGCGAGCGGGGCGGCCTCTGCGGCGCGGGCCTCGGACTTGATGAGGGCGACACCGTCCTCCAGGACGTACACGGCACTTGCCGAGGTGGCCGAGACCACGGCGCCCTTCGTCGCACGCAGCCGGGCGAGCGTCGCCGCGTCGAACCCGGCGTCCCCGTCCGGGGTGACGACGAACGAGGCCGCCGTCTGTTTCCGTGTCTCGGTGGCCTTCGCCTCGTTCAGGGTGGCCGTGGCACCCAGCAGGGAGCCGGCGAGGGCGACGGTGACCAGGACGGGCGCCGCGATGGCAGCCGTACGACGGATGCCCGCGGCCGCGTTCTCCCGCACCAGCATCCCGCCCGCGCCCGGCAGTTGGGCCGGCAGCCAGGCGATCAGCCGGGTGAGCGGACGCACCAGGATCGGCGCGAGCAGCGCGACCGCGGTGATCAGCAGCATCGGACGGCTCACATACGTCTTGCGGTGCAGCAGCTCACCCGGGTCGGAGACCAGGACGAGACCCAGTGTCACCGCCGCGGTCAGCAGCAGACCCGCCCCGAACAGCCAGCGGCCCCAGGTCATCGCCTTGGTGTCCACGGACGCCTCGCGCAGCGCCTGGGTGGGCCCGGTGCGGCCGGCCCGCCAGGACGCGGCGATCACCCCGAGCAGCGCGACGAGCAGACCGGTCCAGAAGGCCATGTGGTACGGCCAGGTGAAGTCGCCGATGGTGAACCAGCTGGGCGCGAGACCGCCCTTTACCACCCACGCGGCGAGCCTGGGGGCGCCGTACGCGCCCAGCACACAGCCCGCCGCCGACGCCAGCACGCCGACCACCAGGGCCTCCGCGAACACCATCCGCCGGATCTGGCCGGGCGTGGCCCCCGCGGTGCGCAGCAGTCCGAACTCCCGGCGCCGTTGGGCGACCGCGAAGGCGAACGTGGACGCCACCACGAACACCGACACGAACGCGGTGACCCCGCCGGCGGTGCCGAACATGGCGTTCATCGCGGTGAGCGCCTCGCTGTCGCGATCCGGATCGGCGTCGGCGAGACGGCGGTCGGTACCGGTCAGGACCCGGAGATCCTGGCCCCCGACGACCTCGCGGACCTCCGCCGCGTCGGCCTTCACCACCAACTGTGTGCTCTTCGGCGACAGTTCGGCGGCCCGGGCGTCGGTGTAGAAGACGGCGTCCTCGAAGCCGCGCGGGGCGACGGTTCCGACGACCGTCACGGTGCCGCGGTCGGTCGTGACCCGCTCACCGGGCCGCGCCCAGCCGCCGGTGACGACGACCTCGTCGGCGCCGCGCGGAGCACGGCCCCCGTCGATCTCGTACCGCGCGAAGGCTGCCGTGGACCAGGGGTGGCCGACCAGGTCGCCGGGGCCCTTCGCGGCCCGCACCGGGAAGGACCGGTCCGCGACGACCGGGCCGAGCCGCCGCAGCTTCGCCACGGTCTCCTCGGGCACCGCGCGCGGGTGGGCGAGCTTCTGGGTGCGGTCGCCGATCGGGGTCGGCACCGACAGGGTGTTCTGTCCCTGGACGACCACCGGCGCCGCGGCGAACCGCTCCGGCTGCCGTTCGGGCGCGTGCAGGGAGGAGGCCAGGGCCAGACCCATCACGGCGAGGAGTGCCACGCCCAGCGAGAGCGCGACGAAACTGCCGACGAAGGTGACCCATCGGGTGCGCAGGGTGCGCAGGGCGACGCTCAGCACGGCACGGCCTCCAGCTTGGTCATACGCGCCGCGATGCCGTCCGCGCTGGCCCTGATCAGCTCGCCGTTGACCCGGCCGTCGACGAGGAAGACCACGCGGTCGGCATGGGCGGCGGCCACCGGGTCGTGGGTGACCATGATGATCGTCTGTCCCTCGCGGTCGACCATGGAGCGCAGCAGTGCCAGCACCTCACGGCTGGTCTGCGAGTCCAGGGCGCCGGTCGGCTCGTCGCCGAAGAGGACCTCGGGGCGGGTGATCAGGGCGCGGGCCAGGGCGACGCGCTGCTGCTGGCCGCCGGACATCTCGGTGGGCCGGTGCCGGGCCCGGTCGCCGAGCCCGACCTGCTGGAGCACCTCACGCACCCGGGACTTCGCGACCCGCTTGCCGGCCAGGCGCAGCGGCAGGGCGACGTTCTGCTCCGCGGTCAGCGCGGGCAGCAGGTTGAACGCCTGGAAGACGAACCCGATGCGCTCGCGTCGCAGCAGCGTCAGCTTGGTCTCACTGAGCTTGGTCAGCTCGGTGCCGTCCACCGAGACCGAGCCCGAGGTGGGGCGGTCCAGGCCCGCGGCGCACTGCAGGAGGGTCGACTTGCCGGAGCCGGAGGGGCCCATGACGGCGGTGAAGGTACCGCGTGGGAAGGAGAGGGAGACCTGGTCGAGGGCGGTCACGGTGCCCTCGCCCGACCCGTAGCTCCTGCTGACGGAACGCAACTGGATGGCGTCGTTGTTCATCTGTCCCCACTCGTTCGGTGTCGGTCCTCCCGCGCACCCGGGCGGGACGGCGGTTTCGGGGCTCGGAGCGCCGGCGCCGGTACGGCCACTGCGGGCTGGGCCGGGGTGCCGGGGTGTGCGGGTCTGACGTGGCGCGTGGCAGGTGGCAGGGGGCGGGTGGCTGGCGTAGCAAGGAGCTGTCTGAGTCGCAGCCGGGGTGGTCCAGCGCGGGTAGCAGCAGCACCAGGGGCGCGGATGCCGGCGCCGCCGTCTACTCCGGCCAAGCCGTCATCCGGGTGCCGCCTCTCTCGTTCTTTCGGTGACTCCACGAAACCGTGTGGGGACACTCGGGCGCAGTGCGGCAGGGACGAGACTTGGGGTAGGGCTGGGCATACCCCCGGCGCTCGGACCGGCTCACCGGGGAAGCGGATCACCTCGCGCAGCGCGCCCTGACAGCCGTAGGACCGCCGCTCAACCCAACCGCCCTCGGCGTCGCTGCCCGCCGTCTTCAGCAGCGGACCTTCGAGCAGCCGCTCCAGCAGTTCTCGGCCGTGTCCTCGGACAGCCCGGTCTCCACCGCGGCTCCGCTGCGGACCGCGGGAGGGCGATGCCAGCACACCCGCGGGGTCCCCCACGCCGTGCGGCCGGGCCCGCAGGGCCGAGGCGAGGACACGTCCCACGTCCGTCCGAGTGCGGAGCTCGCCCAGCCGCGCGGCTGGCAGTCCGGCACAGGACCGCACCATCATGTCGGCCGCCTCCGGCTCACCACGATCCGGGCGTTACCGGCGTTCGCCGCGACAGTGCGCGGGACTCCGAGGCACCCATCGGTTCCGGACGGCGGTGCGTGAACCGGGCACGACGGTGAGCCGGTACCGGCCGGTCACCCGCACCGCCGCGTCCGTCGTCGTCGCAGGCAGCAGCGCGTCGAGCCGGAGCTCGCCGGCCGCGTCGTCCAACAGGATCAGCAGCCGGCGTCCCGCCGTAGGGGTGCGGTTGCGATGGATTGCGGCCACGGCCCAAGGAGCGGCCCGGCGGGCGCGGAACGCTGAAGCGTCTTCCTTTTGCCGTTGTTCGCACCGCATATCGGCGGCATTGTGCCTTCGATTCGGCGGCAGCCTGCCATGGCAAGAGCCTGCGAGCGGACGGGCGTTACTTGCTGTGGGGCGGCCGGGATCGTCGTACGACGGCCAGGGCAGCCGTACGACGGCCGGGGCAGCCGTACGACGGACCCGTGTTCCGGCGCGGACGCGGCCGGATCCCGTCGCTCCCGCCCGGGGGGTATGGCCGGCCCTACCCCCGGCCCGCCCCCTGGACCCATGGCCGGGCGCCGGGCCGCCCTTCTACGGTGATTCCCATGCACCCTCGGAATGTGTGGCAGGCCATGTCCCGGCCGGGCTTTCTGCTGTCGGCGTGGCCCTGGCGCTCGGTCGGCTACCTGCTGACCGGCGCGGTCACCGGCGTCCTCGCCCTGATCGGGCTGGTGACGCTGGCGGCCGTCGGCGGGGCGCTCGCCATCGTGCTCGTCGGACTGCCGCTGCTGGTCGTGCTGGCGCTCGCCGGTCTGCCGGTGGCCTGGGTGGAGCGGCGCAGGCTCGGCCTGGTCGACCTGGACCCGGCACCGGACCCTCACCAGGCACCGGCCGCCGAGAGGCTGGTGTCCTGGCTGACGACCCGCCTGAAGGAACAGGCCACCTGGCGCGAGCTCGCGTACACCGTGCTGTTCGCGGGCCTGCTGTGGCCGCTGGACGCGCTGGTGGTCACGGTCGCGCTGCTCTTCCCCCTCTCCCTGGCCGCCACCCCGCTGCTCATGGCCACCTTCGGTGAGGGCCGTAAGACGAAAGTACTCAAGCAGTGGACGGTCACCACCTGGCCGACGGCGTCCGGGGTCGCCGTGCTCGGTGTGCTGCTGCTGGCCCTCGGCGCCTACGTCCTGGGCGTCGCGGCCGGCGCCCGCGCCGAACTGACCCGGCTGCTGATCGCCGACCGGGACGGTGACCTGGGCGCCAGGGTGGTGGAGCTCAGCCGGTCCAGGGTGCGGCTGGTGGACGCCTTCGAGGCGGAGCGCCGGCGCATCGAACGCGATCTGCACGACGGCGCCCAGCAGCGCCTCGTCGCCCTGACCATGACCCTGGGCCTGGCCCGCCTCGACGCCCCGCCCGGACCACTCGCCGACCAGCTCGCCAAGGCCCACGACGAGGCGGGCAAGGCCCTCGCGGAACTGCGTGAACTCATCCACGGCATCCACCCGAAGGTCCTGGCGGACTACGGCCTCGGGGCCGCCGTGGCCGACGCGGCCGACCGTTCCGTGGTCCCTGTCGACGTGGACCTCCCGCTGCCGGGACGGTTCGAGCAGGCGGTGGAGGCGGCCGCGTACTTCGTGGTCTGCGAGGCTCTCGCCAACGTCGCCAAGCACAGTGGGGCGAACCGCGCCCAGGTGTCCGGAGGCCACACGGGCGGGCGGTTGGTCCTCGAGGTGCGCGACGACGGACGTGGCGGCGCGGACGCCTCGGCGGGCAGCGGACTGACCGGACTCGCGGACCGGGTGTCGGTCCTGGATGGCAGACTCTCCCTGTCCAGTCCGCCGGGCGGACCGACCCTGCTGCGTGTGGAGTTCCCTTGCGAGGCGACCGAGTTGAGCGAGGCGGCCGCTCGCTTCGTGTAGTCCTGGCCGAGGACAGCGTGCTGCTGCGGGAGGGACTCATAGGCCTGCTCGGCCGCTGCGGTCACGAGGTCGTCGCGGCGGTCGGCGACGCGCAGGCGCTGATCGCGGCGGTCCAGGAGCACGGCCCGGACATCGTGGTCACCGACGTCCGTATGCCGCCCGGCTTCCAGGACGAGGGCTTGCACGCGGCGGTCCGCCTGAGGGAGAGCCGCCCCGCGCTGCCGGTGCTGGTGCTCAGCCAGTACGTGCAGCGGACGTACGCCTCCGAACTCCTCGACTCCGGCGACGGCACGGGCGTCGGCTATTTGCTCAAGGACCGCGTCGGCCAGGTCGAGGAGTTCGTCGACGCGCTGTCCGAGGTGGCGGAGGGCGGCACGGTCGTGGACCCCGAGGTCGTACGGCAGTTGCTGCGCCGGCGCCGGGATCCGCTGGAGCGGCTCACCCCTCGCGAGCGGGAGGTCCTGGCGCTGATAGCGGAGGGCAAGTCCAACGGTGCCATCGCGCGTGAACTCGTCGTCTCCGAGGCGGCGGTGGGCAAGCACATCGGCGGCATCCTGACGAAGCTGGACCTGCCACCGGCGGACGAGACCCACCGCCGGGTACTCGCGGTACTCGCATATTTGCGATCGTGACGTCTCCTGTGGGGCTTCGGCGGGGTGGCTTTCGTCGGCCAGAGGGGCTTTGCCCTGGCTGGCGCGGTCCTCCCGGTTGGGGGGCGGGGTCTTCCTGGTCGGCGCGGTCAACTGTGGTTGCGGGCGGCTTTTCGATGGTCGGCGTGGCCGTCCCCGTACTGGGGGTGACTTCTCTCTGGCGGTGCGGCCGTCCCCCCGGGCCGCGGGGTGACTTCTCCCGGTCGGCGCGGTCATCCGCAGCTGAGGGGCGGGTTCTTCCTGGTCGGCGCGGCCTTCTGCGGTTGCGGGTGGCATTTCGATAGTGGGTGCGGCCTCTCCCGGCTAGGGGTGACTTCTCCCTAGTCGCGCGGCTCTCCTGGCAGTGCGGCCGTCCTCCGGCCGAGGCGACCTCCTTCTGTAGCTGCGGCATGCGTGCGGCATAGGGCTCCGGCCTTCGCTGGACCACGCCTCGACGAGTCCCGTCGGGGCGTCCCCGTGCCCCGGAGGAAGAGCCCATGCGCCGTCGTCTCGCCGCGCCCCTGTTCACCTCCGCCGTCGCCGTGACCGCCGTCCTGCTTCCGGCCTCCGCCGTTGAGGCCGCCCCGGTCGCCCCGGCCGGCAAGAGCGCCGTGCTCAGCAGCTGGACCCAGTCCTATGCGAGCAGCTACAACGCCTTCTTCGCCGCCCGCGCGGCCAGAGCGCCTGGAGCGCGTACGGCTTCGACTGGTCAACCGACTACTGCACGACCTCCCCGACAACCCCCTAGGGTTCCCGTTCGCGAACGCCTGTGTCCGTCATGGCTTCGGCTACGGCAGCTACGAGGCGGCCGGCACCTTCGAGGCGCCGACCTCAAGCGTGTGTGCACCACGTACTCGGGCGTGGAGAAGACCTCGTGCGCGCGACGGCGTGGACGTACTACCGGGCCGTGGACGCGCTGGGCTGAGCCAGGTCCACGGACATCCGCCGTCCACAGGGTCTGACGCGTTTCGGCTGGTGGTTGTACGGTCGGCACGAGTTGATGTTCTTGCGAGTCACGGGGGAGGCGGTCGGTGTGACCGATGCCGGTGCGGAGGCGAAGGCCGGGGCGCGGGCCGGTGAGGGGGCCGGGGCGCCGGAGGTGTCGGCCTCGGTGTCGGCCGACACGGCCGCGGGGCCCGCCCGGCGGCAGGTGGTTCCCGGCTTCGCCCAGTGGCCCGTCGAAGGCTCGCCCAAGAAGGAGGGCAAGGCCCTGCGGGAGAGCGTCCCGCGCAGTGCCCATGCGGCGCTGGACCTCGACATCTCCCGCCCCGGCGCGATCGAGGCGGTCGAGGAGTCGAGCCGGGGCCGTATCCCCGAGCTCACGCCGATCCGGGTGGGCCGGATGGCGGCCACGCCGTTCGCCTTCCTGCGCGGCTCGGCGGGCCTCATGGCGTACGACCTGGCCCGCACCCCGATGACCAGGATCCGCGCCCAGATCTGCGGCGACGCCCACGCGGCGAACTTCGGCCTGTACGGCGACGCCCGCGGCGGCCTGGTCATCGACCTGAACGACTTCGACGAGACGGTGCACGGCCCCTGGGAGTGGGACCTCAAGCGGCTCGCCGCCTCCCTGGTCCTCGCGGGCCGCGAGATCGGCGCCGACGAGGAGACCTGCCGCGCGGCGGCGCACGGCGCGGTGGGCGCGTACCGGCGCACCATGCGGCTGATGGCCAAGCTCCCGGTGCTGGACGCGTGGAACGCGATCGCGGACGAGGAACTCGTCTCCCACACCGACGCCCATGACCTGGTCGGCACGCTGGAGCGGGTCTCGGAGAAGGCGCGCGCCAACACCAGCGGGCGCTTCGCGGCAAAGTCGACGGAGCTCACCGAGGACGGCGGCCGGCGCTTCGTGGACGCCGCGCCGGTGCTGCGCCGGGTGCCCGACGAGGAGGCCGCGACGGTGGCCGCGTCCCTGGAGCACTACCTGACCACGCTCTCCGAGGACCGCCACCCGCTGCTGGCCCGCCACGCGGTGCACGACGTGGCGTTCCGCGTCGTCGGCACGGGCAGCGTGGGCACCCGCTCCTACGTCGTCCTGCTGCTCGACCATCGCGGCGAACCGCTGGTCCTGCAGGTGAAGGAGGCGCGGCCTTCGGCCCTCCTGCCGCACCTGGTCACCGCGGGCTTCGACGTCCCGTCGGTCGACCACGAGGGCCGCCGGGTGGTCCTCGGCCAGAAGCGGATGCAGGTCGTCAGCGACATTCTGCTGGGCTGGACGACCGTCGACGGCCGTCCCTTCCAGGTCCGCCAGTTCCGCAACCGCAAGGGCAGCGTCGACCCGGCCGCCCTCTCCGCCGACCAGATCGACGACTACGGCCGCATGACCGGAGCCCTCCTGGCCCGCGCCCACTCGCACAGCGCCGACCCCCGCCTCGTCTCCGGCTACTGCGGCAAGAACGACGAACTCGACGAGGCCATCGCCACCTTCGCCGTCACCTACGCCGACCGCACGGAGGCGGACCACGGGGAGCTGGTGGCGGCCGTGCGGACCGGACGGATCGCGGCGGAGACGGGGGTGTGAGGAGGCCGGGAGCATTGTGACCGGCGGGCCCGCACCCACCCCCAAGGGCCCGGGGCCGTGTCCATGTGCGGCTTCACCGCGGGGGCCGACCGGCCACAACGCCACCCGCACCCGCCCGACCACCCCTGGCCCGCCACCCCGGAAGGCGCTCGCCTCACCCCCGCACAGTTACGCTGTCCGGATGACGTCCCCGGAAACCGACCCCCCCGGCACAGCCGCCGCAGGCACCGCGCGGCTGGAGCAGGCCGTGCGGGCCGCCGAGCAGGCGCTCATCGAGTACGAGATCGCGGTGGAGACCTTCCGCATCGAGGTGGAGAACTTCTCCCGCCTGCACCACCAGAAGCTCGGCCCCGTGTACACCCGCCTCGATGAGCTGGACGCGCAGATCGCGGAGATCCGGGCCGCCCGCAGTGGCGACCCCGAGGACCTGCGCAAGGCGGAGGAGGCCCGCGCCCGCGTGATGCCGATGCCCGGCGTCGAGGAGCTGTTCCACGGCTGGATGGACGGGGAGGGTCTGTTCCCGGAAGCCGTCGCGATGCTGACCGAGCAGCCGGTACGGCCCCCGCAGCGGGTGCGCCCCAGCGACGAGGCCCGCAAGCTCTACCGCGAGCTCGCCCGCAAGGCCCACCCGGACCTCGCCCAGGACGACACCGAGCGGGCGCGGCGCGAGGAGTTCATCACCCGGGTCAACGCCGCCTACTCCCGCGGCGACGAGCCTCTCCTGCGGGAACTGGCCGAGGAGTGGGCCGCTGGTCCCAAGCCGCCGGAGCAGGGCCCCACCCCCAGCGAGGAGCTCTACGCCCGCCTCGAATGGCTCGCCCAGCGCAAGGAACTCCTCTCGGTGGTCGCGCGGGAGCTGGAGGAGAGCGCGATCGGCTCGATGCTCCGGATGGCACCGGACGACCCGGACCGTCTCCTGGAGGAGATCGCCGAGAAGCTCCTGGCCGACGTCTCCACTCGGGAGGCGGAGCTCACGGAGCTGCTCGCGCAGGAGTGACCGGCCGCGTCCCCAGGGCGTCAGGTAGCGTCGGCCCCATGAACTTCGGTGCTGGTGTGCCCACGGTCCAGGTCACGGACCTCAAGGACGGCGACTTCCTGCTGGACGTCCGCGAGGACGACGAGTGGCAGGCGGGTCACGCCGAAGGGGCGTTGCACATTCCCATCAGTGAGTTCGTGGCCCGTTACGGCGAGCTGACCGAGGCAGCCCCGCAGGACGGCCGCGTCAACGTGATCTGCCGGTCCGGCGGCCGCTCCGCCCAGGTCACGATGTACCTGGCCCAGCAGGGCATCGACGCCGCGAACGTCGACGGCGGGATGCAGCTGTGGGCCGAGGTGGGCCGCCCCGTGGTGACCGACGACGGCCGACCGGGCTTCGTGCTCTAGCCTCCGGCGGGGCCCCGGCAGCGTCGGGCAGTTCCCGGCCGGCATGGGCAGTCCTGGCAGGTCCGGGCAGGCCCGGCGGTTCCCGCTAACCCCGGCAGCGTGGGGCAGTTCCCGGCAGCCATCGGTCGCTCCCCGCAGGTCCGGGCAGTTCCTGCCAGCCCCGGCAGCGTCGGGCAGTTCCGGGCATCTTCGGCGGTCCCTGGCAGGCTCGGGCCGCCCTGGCAGATTCCGGCAGCCATCGGGCATTTTCCGGGCGGAGGGTGGGGTGCTCAGTCCGGGCGGAGGGTGCTCAGTCGTCTCCGCTGCTCGGGTTCCGGTCATAACGGCTCGCGCGCCGGGCCAGCTCGCCCGCAGCGAGGGTCGCGGCGGACACCGCGCGCGTCCAGCGTGGGCCGCCCCGCGCTGCCCACCAGACGCAGACACATCCCCCGATGGTGAGCACAAGGATGCCGGACAGGGCGAGCACCATCATGCTCTGCCTCCTACTGTGGGAGCGGTTCCGTCACCCTCTCAGTCGCCGATCAAGGGTTCTGCGGTTTCGCCTCACCCCAGGGAATGTGCGGCCAGCAGATCCCCCAACGCCTCCTCGTGCGCCGCCGCCGGACCGAGCGACAGCTCCAGATGCTTGGCCCACGCGTGGTACCGGTGCAGGGGGTAGTCGACATCGGCGCCGAACCCGCCGTGCAGATGCTGTGCCGTCTGCACCACCCTCCTCACCCCCTCCGACGCCCAGACCTTGGCCACGGCGACATCCCCCGCGACGGGCAGCGAACCCCGCGCTCCCGAGGCGATCCGCCACGCCGCCTGCCACAGCGTGACCTCCATCGCCCGCAGGTCGATGTAACGGTCGGCGGCCTGTACGGCGACGGCCTGGAAGGTGGCGATCGGGAACCCGAACTGCTCCCGCTCGCTGGTGTACGCACTGCTCATCCGCAGCACCCGCTCGCCCAGCCCGAGCGCCAGCGCACAGGTCCCCGTGGTCAGCAGATCCCGCAGCCACTCCCACGCGCCCTCGACGTCGATCACGTCCCGCGCGGCGATCCGCGCCGACTCCAGCCGCAACTCGCCCAGCCGCTCCCCGCTGGTGGAGAACTGCTCACCGAGCGCGACCCCGTCACGGCCCCGGGGCACCAGCGCGAGGACGGTACGGCCGGCGGTCGTATGCGCCGGTACGACGACGAAGTCCGCGTCGTACGCCCACGGCACCGCGGTCTGGACCCCGTCCAGGACCCAGTCGGCCCCCTCCCCCTCCTGCCGCGCCGTGACGGCGAGTCCGGCGGCGTCGTGCCCGGTGCGGCCGCTCGCGGCGACGGTCAGCACGACCTCCCCGCGCCCGGCCCGCTCCAGCAGCTCCCCCCGCAACTCCGGCCCGCCGTAAGCCTGTACGGCCGCCATGGCCGCGCTGCTCTCCAGCAGGGGCACCCGCGCCAGCACCTTCGCCGACTCACGCAGCACCAGGCACAGCGCGACGGCGTCCAGGCCGGCCCCGCCGTACTCCTGCGCCAGCAGCAGGCTCAGCAGGTCCGCGTCGGCGAGCGTGGCCCACAGCGCGCGATCGAACTCGTCGGCCACGGCACCCGTGGTGAGCGCCGGAGACGGCACCGCGTCCGGTGCGACATCGGCGAACACCCCCCGCGCTGCCTCGGCCGCCGCCTGCTGCTCCTCGCTGAAGGTGAAGTCCACGGTCCCTGTCCTTCCGACGGGTCGGCAGATCGGGTCAGCTGATCTGACGGTCCGTCAAGATAGAACAAGTTCTAGAAGAAGGGAACGGGCTCCCCCCGTCCTACCTGTCGAAGTCCAGTTCCACCTTCTCTGTCACCAGATGCGACTGGCACGTCAGCGCATAGCCCGCCTGTGTCTCCTCCGCCTCCAGCGCGAAGTTGCGGTCCATGCGCACCTCGCCGGAGACCAGGAAGGCCCCTTAGGTCCCGCACACCCCGCCCTTGCAGCGTCGGACCGGTTGCGCAGCACCGTCTCCAGCAGCGACTCACCGTCCTGGACCGGCCGGCTGCCGCCTCGCCCGTCGAGCCGAGCGGTCACGGTGCTGTGCGCGGACGCGGGAACCTTCGGAGCGGGGGCGGCCGCGTCCACGTGGAAGATCTCCTCGTAGATCAGGGCACGGGCGACCCCTAGCTCCCGCAACGCCTTCTCCGCACCCTCCACCGGTCCGAACGGTCCGCACAGGAACCACCCCGCCACCCGGTCCACGGGTAGCAGCGCCGGCAGCAGCCCGGTCAGCCGCTCCGGTCGAGCCGCCCGGACGGCAGCCTTGCTGCTGCTCCTCCCGGGAGAGCACCGTGACCAGCTGGAACCGCTCGGGATGGCGGTCCTTCAGGTCGGCGACCTCCTCCAGGAGCATCGTCGACGCGGACGTACGGTCGCTGCGGATCAGACAGAACCGGGCCGCGGGCTCGCGCGCCAGCAGTGTCGCCGCGATGGACAGCACCAGGGTGATGCCACTGCCGCCGACGATCGCCGCGTACAGACCGGGCGCCGGGTGGAGGGTGGACCGGCCCGCCGGGGTCATCACCTCCAGCTCGTCACCGACGTCGATCTCCTTGAGCGCGTACGTCGAGAAGGCGCCGCCCTCCACCAGCCGCACGCCGACCCGCAGTTCACGTGGTCCCTTCGCGTCGGGCGCCGGGGAGCAGATCGAGTAGGTCCTGCGTATTTCCGTGCCGTCGGCCGGGCGGCGCAGGGCGATGCTGGCCCGCGGCGTGCCGGAACTCCCCGCGCAGCTCTGGCGGCACGGTGAGGGTCAGGGCCACGGAGTCGTCGGTGAGCCGGTCGACCGCGGCCACCGGGAGCGGGTGGAAGCGGAAGCGGGCCATCACAACTCCTTGAAGTGGTCGAACGGTTCACGGCAGTCCAGGCACCGACGCAGCGCCTTGCACGCGGTGGAGGAGAACCGGCTGAGCAGATCGGTGCCGGCGGAACCGCAGTGCGGGCAGAGGACGGCTTCGGCCGCAGCGTCGCGTGTCCGCGTGGGCCCGAGACCCACCGCGACCGGTCCGGATGCGGCCACGGTGAGGGGTGGCGCTATGCCGAACTCCCGCAGCTTGCGGCGCCCTTCGGCCGTGATGTCGTCGGTCGACCAAGCCGGCGCGAGAGCGGTGCGGACGGTGACCTCCCGCACGCCGTTTCGGTGCAGCACCCGCTCTATGTCGCCATGAGGCCCCCTCGACCTGGGCTCCGCCGGAATCTGCTACCGACCGATCGTTCGGTTCGTGCGATTTCATGGTGTGCCGGGCGCCGTAAGGTGTCAACCGCTGTGGAAAACCCGCGGGGCAACCTGTGGAAAACCGGGGCGGGAGTGAGAACGGCCACGGCGGTGCCCCTCGGCAGGGGCTGTGCGGAGCGGCCGGGTCTGAGTACCGTGCCGTGCGAGCCACCGCGGCGAGGCGGGTACCGGCGCCGGCCACCGGGCGCCGCCGCCCCTTGCGGCCCGGCGGTGGTGGACGGACCGGAATCGGGAACGGGGCGGAATGGACGCGTACGACGGAGGCTCGAACGCCCGGCAAGGACCGGGCGCCGCGAGCGAGCCGGTCGATGCCCCTGAGTCGGAGGAGCCGGCGGGGCGGGAGGAGCCACACGGTCCGGAGGCGCCGGGTGCGCCGGACACGTCCACCGAGGCCCGGGAGGCGCACCCCGCACCGGATCGTGAACCCGCCGACGTGCGGTCGGCCCCGCACGAGGCGTACGCCGAGGCCGCCGGCACCCGCCCCACGGGCACTCGCCCCGGCGACACCCGGCCCGTTGACACCCGTCCCGCCGACCCCGCCGCGATACGCCCGGCCGCCCCGACCCCGACCCCCGCGCCCTACCGCGATCTCGATCCCGGCCCCGACCCACGTACCGGCGTGGCCGCCCTCTCGCTCCGCTATCAGATAGGTGCCGCACTGGCGCTCGCCGTCGTGGCCGTCGCCGTCTGTGTGCACATCGGGATGGTGTTCCTGCACGTCGCGCCGCCGAACACGATGACCAGGCAGCACGGCGGGGCGGTCGACGACTGGGTCTACCCGGAGTTCGAGCAGAACTGGAAGCTTTTCGCGCCGAACCCGCTCCAGCAGAACATCGCGGTGCAGGTGCGGGCCCGGACACGGACCGCTGACGGCGGCAGCCGTACGACCGGCTGGTACGACCTGTCCGCCCAGGACGGCCGGGCCGTCGACGGCAATCCGCTGCCCAGCCACACGCAGCAGAACGAGCTGCGCCGCTCCTGGGACTTCTTCGTAGCCACGCACGACGCCGACAACCGCCCGGTCGGCCTGCGCGGCAGCCTGTCGGAGACCTATCTCCGCCGCATCGTGGTACTGCGTCTGGAGCGCGACCGCGTGACCGCACGGGGCGCCGTCCTCGTGAGCGTCCAGGTCCGCTCCAGGACCTCCAATGTGCCCCCGCCGAAGTGGAGCGAGGAGAAGGTCTCGGTGCAGCCGGCCTACCGCGAGCTGCTCTGGTGGGCCGTGACGGCGGACGACACCCAGGGGAGCGCCCGGTGAACCGATTCGCCCTGGCGGTGTCCACCGGCATCGCCCGCGTCACCGGGGCCGCGCTCGGCCCCTACCAGACCGCGATGATCCGTATCGGTTTCAGCGCGACCTGGCTGCTGTTCCTGCTGCGCGAGTTCCCGCACCGCCAGGAGCTGTACGGGCCGGACGGTCCGTGGAGCTGGAACCTCGCCGACCAGCTGATCTCGCTCAACGGCGCGTTCACGGCCCTGATGTGGTCGGACGGCCGGTTCTGGTTCGAGACGGTCTACGTGCTCGCCGCTGTGTCGAGCTTGCTGCTGCTGCTCGGCTGGCGCACCCGTGCGATGTCCGTGCTGTTCATGGTCGGCGTGCTCTCGCTCCAGAACCGCAGCATCTTCATGGGCGACGGCGGCGACAACGTCCTGCACCTGATGTGCATCTACCTCGTCCTCACCCGCTGCGGCCAGGTCTGGTCGCTGGACGAGCGGCGGGCCCGGCGCACGCGGGAGGCACACGCGCGTGGAGAGCATGGCGTGGACCGCGTCGGCCCTGCCTTGTGGGGTGTCCTCGGGCTGGTGCTGGTGTCGGCGGCCTTCCTGGACAGGCTGAACGGCGACCGGTTCGTCCCGGCGCTGCTGTGGGCCCTGTGGCTGGCACAGGGCCTGTGGTGGGCGGTCGATCGGTTCACCCGGTCCGGACAGTCGCGGATCATGCTCGACGTCGTCGGCAACATCGTCCACAACGGTGCCCTGCTCGTGATCATGGCCGAGGCCTGCCTCATCTACGCGACGGCGGGCTGGTACAAGATCCAGGGCTCCCGCTGGCAGGACGGCACGGCCGTCTACTACCCCCTCCACCTGGAGTCCTTCTCGCCCTGGCCCGCCCTCGCCGACCTGCTGTCGGCGAACGGCGTCATGGTGATGCTGGTGACCTACGGGACGGTCGCCGTGCAGGTCGCCTTCCCGTTCACCCTGTTCAACCGTCGGGTCAAGAACATCCTGCTGGCCGCGATGATCACCGAGCACGCGGTGATCGCGGTCGTCCTCGGACTGCCGTTCTTCTCGCTGGCGATGATCGCCGCCGACTCGGTCTTCCTGCCGACGACGTTCCTGCGCCGACTCGGTGAGGGGCTCGCCCGCGCGCGTGTCCGGCTGTGGGCACGGTTGACGGGCGGGGACGCCCCGGGCGCGGGACTGCCCGGACAGCGCGGTCCGGAAGGGGAACGCGTCGGTCCCGTGGGGCAACGCGGTCCCGAAGGGCGGGGCGCGCTGAAGGAGCCGGAGCCCGCGCAGTCCCCGCACCTCATCGGCGACCCTGGCGCCGACCCAGAGGACCTCGCCGCCTCCGGGCACCCCGAGAAGGCGACCTCCGCCCGCCCCGAAAACCCCACCCCCGGCGACCCCGAGAACCCCGACCCCCGGCACGTAGGCTTCCCCGCATGACCGCCCCCGCCCCCGATCCCGTGAGCCTGTGGCACCGGCTCGCCGACACCTCCGTGCTGCTCGACGGCTTCCACGCCCTCAAGCACGCCGTGCGCTTCGGGGCGGAGGTCCCGGTGGCGGTCGCCGTCGACCGGGGCGCCGCGCTCGCCCTGGCCGAAGAGCTGGCGCCGGACGTACGGGACACCCTGGACGCGCTGCTGGCCCAGGTCCCGGAGTCGGCGTACGCGTCCCTCGTGCCGCGTCCGCATCCCACGGCGGTGGCGGCCCTGGCCGTACGGCCGTCCCGGGCCGCCCATCTCGAGAAGCTGGCGCACACACCGCGTACCGCCCCCGTGGTGGTCCTCGACAATCCACGCAACCTCGGCAACGCCGGGGCCGTGATCCGGCTGGCCGCGGGTTTCGGGGCGACCGGCGTGGTCACCACGGGCACGCTCGACCCCTGGCACCCGACCGTCGTACGCGGTGGGGCGGGCCTGCACTTCGCGACCGCGGTGGAACGCCTGACGGTCGCCGAGCTGCCGCCCGGCCCGGTGTTCGCCCTGGACCCGGAGGGCGACGACATCCGGGGCGTGAAGCTCCCGGACGACGCCGTCCTCGCCTTCGGCTCGGAGCGCAGCGGGCTGTCGCCCGACCTACGCGCGCGTGCCGATCATCTGGTGGCGCTGCCCATGCGCCCCCAGGTCTCCAGCTACAACCTGGCGACGAGTGTGGCGATGACCCTCTACCACTGGAGTCTCGGCGGGTCCTAGGAGTTGTCTTCAAGTGTCACGCCCACATCAGGAGCGAGGCGAGAGTGACGGCTGCTTGGTAGGACTCGGCTGTCTTGTCGTAGCGGGTCGCGATGCCGCGCCACTGCTT
>NZ_JBEXEA010000018.1:70188-232994 GCF_040606035.1 Streptomyces sp. NPDC005483 | reverse complement strand
TGCAGGGGGGACCCTGTGGGAGAGTAGGACACCGCCGAACAATTTTTGAGAAAACCCCCGTGCCATTCGGCACGGGGGTTTTCTGCGTTTAGGGTTCAGTTCTTTTCCTCGAGGGGCGCGATGCGCCCCCTTTTTCGTGGTTACAGGCGCCCCGCTGCTTTCAATGCCAGGTATGCGTCGGCCAGCGCTGGAGCCAGGTCGTCCGGCGTCGCGTCGACGACAGTCACTCCGTGGCGGCGTAGTTGTTCCGCCGTGCGACTGCGTTCCGTCTGGGCCTGGGCAGCGGCAGCGGCCTCGTAGATCGCATCGGTATTGCCGCGGGCCGCGGCCATGCGGGCAATGTGGGGATCCGCCACTGAGGCCAGAAGGACCGTGTGCCGTTGGGTGAGTTGAGGGAGTACGGGCAGCAGGCCCTCCTCGATGGGCGCGGCGTCGAGGCTGGTGAGCAGCACGACGAGGGAGCGGCGTGGGGCCGTACGCAGGGCTGTGGCCGTGAGACCACGTGCGTTCGTTTCGACGAGTTCGGGCTCGAGGGTGGCCATCGCGTTCACCAGCGAGGGGAGCAGGTCGTTGGCTGTTCGGCCTTGGACCAGGGCGCGTACTACGCGGTCGTATGCGAGGAGGTCCACGCGGTCGCCGGCGCGTGAGGCGAGGGCGGCCAGGAGCAGGGCCGCGTCCATGGAGGCGTCGAGGCGGGGGGCGTCGCCCACGCGTCCTGCCGAGGTGCGGCCGGTGTCGAGGACCACGAGGATGTGGCGGTCGCGTTCGGGGCGCCAGGTGCGTACGGCGACGGAGGTCTGGCGGGCGGTGGCTCGCCAGTCGATGGAACGGGTGTCGTCACCGGGGACGTATTCGCGCAGGCTGTCGAATTCGGTGCCTTCGCCGCGGGTGAGGACGCTGGTGCGGCCGTCGAGTTCGCGCAGGCGTGCGAGCTTCGAGGGGAGGTGCTTGCGGCTGGTGAACGGGGGCAGGACGCGCACCGTCCAGGGGACTTTGTGGGTGCCCTGGCGGGAGAAGAGCCGGAGGGGGCCGTAGGAGCGGATCGTCACTCGGTCTGCCTGACGGTCACCGCGGCGGGTGGGGCGTAGGCGGGTGGTGAGGCGTCGGCGTTCGCCCGCCGGGACCGTCAGGCGGTGGCGGGAGGCTTCCACTTCCGTGCCAGGGAGCCAGCTGCTGGGGGGCCAGGCGTCGCGGACGTGGGCGCGGAGCGGGCGGCCGGACGGGTTGGTGACGGTGAGGGTGACGTCGGCCGCCTCGCCCAGCCGGGCGGAGGTGTCGCCGGACCGGGTCAGGCCGAGCCGTCGTACGGGTGCCGCCAGGGCGAAGTCGCAGGCGCAGGCCACTGCCAGGGGGGCGTTGACCGCGAGGATGCCCGTCCAGCTGGGGTCCCAGATGCCTACGGGGAGGGAACCCAGGGCTGCGAGGAGCGCGGCGCGTCCGGTGAGGGCCATCAGCGGGGGACCGGTACGTGGGCGAGGATCGCGTTGATCACGGAGTCGGCCGTCACGCCCTCCATCTCGGCCTCCGGGCGCAGTTGTACGCGGTGGCGGAGGGTGGGGAGGGCCAGGGCCTTCACGTCGTCGGGGATGACGTAGTCGCGGCCGGTGAGCCACGCCCACGCGCGCGAGGTGGCCAGGAGGGCCGTGGCGCCGCGCGGGGAGACGCCGAGGGTGAGGGACGGGGACTCGCGGGTGGCGCGGCAGACGTCGACGACGTAGGCGGTGATCTCGGGGGAGACCGTGGTCTTGGCGACTGCTGCGCGCGCGGCTTCGAGGTCGGCGGGGCCTGCTACGGGGCGTAGGCCGGCGGCCTTGAGGTCGCGGGGGTTGAAGCCCTCGGCGTGGCGGGTGAGAACGTCGATCTCGTCCTGGCGGGAGGGGAGCGGGATCGTCAGCTTGAGGAGGAAACGGTCCAGCTGGGCTTCGGGCAGGGGATAGGTGCCCTCGTACTCCACCGGGTTCTGCGTCGCGGCGACCAGGAACGGGTCGGGGAGGAGGCGGGGGGTGCCGTCGACCGTGACCTGACGCTCCTCCATGGCCTCCAGGAGGGACGACTGGGTCTTGGGCGGGGTGCGGTTGATCTCGTCCGCCAGGAGGAGGTTGGTGAAGACCGGGCCGGGCTGGAAGGAGAACTCGGCGCTGCGGGTGTCGTAGACCAGGGAGCCCGTCACATCGCTAGGCATGAGGTCGGGGGTGAACTGGACGCGCTTGGTGTCGAGTTCCAGCGCGGATGCGAGGGCGCGGACGAGCAACGTTTTGGCGACCCCAGGGACTCCTTCAAGTAGTACGTGCCCGCGGCAGAGGAGGGCGACGACGAGACCGGTCACGGCGGGGTCCTGGCCGACCACGGCTTTGGCGATCTCGGCGCGCAGGGCTTCCAGGGAGGCCCGGGCGGTGTCCGGGCTCCCGGTGGTCCCGGCGTTGTCAGTGGTCGGGTCCATCATGAACGGCGTACCTCTCTTTCGAGGGCGTCGAGTTGGTCGGCTAGGGAGATGAGGGCTGCGTCGTCGCCGGGCGGCGGGCCGAAGAGCAGGGAGTGCAGGGACGGTCCGTCCCCGTTGCTGTGGAGATGGGCGGACAGGGCGGGCAGCAGTGCTTCGGGCGCGTGCGCCTGGGTGACGGGGACGCCTACGAGGGGGGCGAGGCGGGTGCGGGTCGTGGAGCGAAGAGCGGAGGCCGCGCGGTCGCGGGCGCCCGCCTTGCGGTAGAGGCGGGCGCGGCCTTCGACGGTCTCGGAGGCGCGGATCGCCACGGGGAGTTTTTCGGGCACCAGGGGGCCGAGTCGGCGTGCTCTCCACAGGGCGGCGAGCGCTGCCGCGAAGAAGAGCTGAAGTGTGCCCCAGAGCCAGCCCGAAGGGAGCAGGTCGAGGAAGCCCTTTTCCTCGCCCGGGTCGGTGGCGGAGGAGTCGGAGAGCGAGGGGAGGTACCAGACCAGATGGGGGCGGGAGCCGAGGAGTTGGAGGGCGAGCGAGGCGTTGCCCTGCTCGTCGAGGGTGTCGTTGTAGAGGATGTCCGGCGCGCCGAGCACGACGGTGTCACCGTCCCCGGAGGCCGCCGGGACACGCACCAGGGTGGGCAGGCGCTCGCTGCGGTAACACTCGTCGTTGCCGGGGTGGGTGACGGTGTACCGGATGCCGCCGGTGTCGGCCCTGCCCGCGCGATGGGCCGCCGGCAGGCCGCAGTCGGGGGAGAGCGTCGAGTCGAGGCTGGTGGCGGGGTCTGCGACGACGCCCGGCGCCAGCCGCTCCACGGACCAGCTGCCGGGGGCGACGAGGACGGTGCGGCCGTCGGAGTCGGCGGTCGCGGAGCGCAGTTCACTCTGCTGGCGGTGCGTCAGGAGGTCGGGTATGGCGACCAGGAGGGTGGTGTCGGGGCCGGCCGCGGCGCGTGCCTCGTCCAGGGTGGTGACCACGCGGGTGTCGACGCCTCGGTCGGCGAGGAGTTCGGCGACGGCGCGGCTGCCGTAGGGGTCTGGGGAGCGCGGGTCGAGGCTGCCGTGGCGTTCGGTGGAGCGGATCGCCGCGATCGCCACGGCCGCGACGAGGAGGAGCACGAAGGCGAGTACGACGCCTCGCGCGCGGGTCCACACCTGGCGGGCGGTGGGCGAGGCCGAAGTGGACGGGAGCGTGGCCTCGGTGGTCATCCGGCGGCTCCCTGGCGGGCGTTGGGGTCCGCGCTGTGGCTGCTGCTCGTGCTGTTCGCGAGCACTGGCTTGGTGCGTTCCAGGTCGCGGTCGAGTTCGGCGATGCGGTGGTACGACTGCTCGGTCGCGGCCCGGCCGCCGTACGTGACGTCGTCGAAGTCCCGGGCCGCGGAGCGCAGCCGGTCCGTGTGGGAGGGCAGGGCGTGGCCCGCTTCCGCGGCGGCCTCGTCCGCGGTGCGGCCGGGACGGACGTCGAGGAGGGCGCGTTCCTCCAGGGAACGGACGATCGCGCGCATGCGCTCCTGTACGGCCTGGTTCCAGTGGCCCTGGGCCGCGTGTGCCTCGGCGGCCGCGCGGTGGTCGGCGGCGCTGCGGGGGCGGTCGTCGAACAGGGTGGCGGAGGAGGCGGGCCCGCGGCGCGGGGTGCCCAGGCGCCACCACAGTGCGCCGACGATCAGGACGATCGCGGCGATGACGACGACCAGGCCGAGTGGTCCGCCCGGCGTCGCTGACGAGGCGGCGTTGAACAGCTTGTCGACCCAGTCCCAGAAAGCGTTGAGGGCGCGCTGGAACCAACTGGGGTCGTTCTCGTGGTACATGCGCTTGGACAGTTCGCGGCGGGCCGCCTCCCGCGCGGGGCCGCGCGGGATCGTCAGCGGCGGTTCGTCGGCGGACCGTGCCGGTGACAGCACGGAGGCGTCGACGGCGCGCAGCATGGTGAGCACTCCCCCCGGCAGGTTCACCGCATCAGCTCCCGGGAGTGGGGCCGGTGCCGTAGCCCTGGACGCCTGCCGCGCGGGCCAGTTCGAGGTCGAGGGCCTCGCGGCGGATGCGCTGGTCGATGTAGAGGAGCACGGTGACGCCCGCCGAGATCGGGAAGGTGATCATGGAGCCGATCACCGAGCCGATGCCGCTGATGATGAGGAACGTCCAGCCGAGGTCGCCGGTGCCGTGGACGAAGCCGCCGACGCCGTCGCCGCTGAGCGCCGCGGCGAGGAAGGTGAAGGGGATGACGACGATCGCCGCGACGATGTTCGCGATGATCCCGGCCAGCATCTGGATGCCGAGGACCCGCCACCAGGAACCGCGGACCAGCTTCGTGGAGCGGCTCATCGACTTCACGATGGTCTGCTTCTCCAGCATCAGCGCGGGCGAGGCCAGGGAGAAGCGGATCATCAGCCACAGAGCCACGACGCCGGCTCCGAGGACGCCCAGGACCACGAGGGCGATACCACCGCCTTCGGAGCCCGCTGCGGCCACGAGGATGCCGGGCAGTGCCCCTACGGCGAGCACGCCGAAGGTGATGAGCAGCAGCAGGAAGATCAGGCCGAACAGCCTGGGAACCTGCGGGCGGGCGTCGCGCCAGGCCTCACCGGTGGTGACGGGCCTGCCGAGTACGGCACGGCTGGTGACGGTCGTCAGCAGCGCGGTCGCGGCGACCGTGCCGATGAGGGAGATCAGGAAGACGACGGTGGAGCCGATCATGGTCTCGCCCAGGGCGTGGAGCAGCTCGTCGGCGCTGGCGCTGGGGTCGTTGAGGGCCTCGGTCCCCGCGCTGTCGTTCAGGACGAGGCCCTGGAGCAGGATGACGAGGACCTGGGTCACGACGGCGACGGTCAGCGAGATGCCGAGGACTGTGCGCCAGTAGGTGCGCATGGTGGAGACCGCGCCGTCGAGGATCTCGCCCACGCCGAGCGGGCGCAGGGGGATCACGCCGGGCTTGGCCGCGGGCGGGGGACCGCCCCAGCCGCCGTAGCCACCGCCCCAGCCGGGGGGAGGGCTGTATCCGCCGGGCGGGCCGGCGGGCGGCTGGGTTCCCCAGCCCTGGCCGGGTGGTGGGGGCGGCGGGGTCTGGCTGGGAGCGGCGGGGCCGGTGGGGGCGGACCACTGACCGGCCGGGGGCTGCTCCTGGGACCACTTCGAGCCGGCGTCCTGCGGGTTGTCCTCCGGTTGCTGCGCGGGCTTCGCAGTGTCGGGACCGGCGGCGGGACCGGACGTGCCGGGCTCGTGCCCGTCGGACGGGGCGGATCCGGGCGAGGCCCAGCCCGGAGTGTCGTTCATCGTCGCTCCTTCACGGTGCCCGTCCGCGGTCGCGGCGGCAGGTTGGCAGCCATCGTGCCATGGGGTGGTCGGCGCAGGACCAGCCGCGGTATGGGCTGCACACCTTCAATACTCCGGCGCACAAGGGGCAGACTGATCGCATGGCTGATCAGTACGTGCAATCCGGCGATGACAGCAAGCCCACCGAGATCCCGGCGATCCGCTGGGAGGAGCCACCCGAAGGCCCTGTGCTGGTGCTCCTCGACCAGACGAGGCTGCCGGCGGAGGAGGTCGAACTGGTCTGTACTGACGCGTCCGCGCTGGTGGAGGCGATCCGTTCGCTCGCCGTGCGGGGGGCGCCGTTGCTCGGCATCGCGGGGGCGTACGGGGTCGCGCTCGCCGCCGCGCGCGGGTTCGACGTGGACGAGGCGGCGGCCGTGCTGGCCGGCGCGCGTCCGACCGCGGTGAACCTCGCTGTCGGAGTGCGCAGAGCGGCGGCCGCTTACCAGGCAGAGCTCGGCAAGAGCGGTGACCAGGAGACGGCGGCCGGGGCGGCGCTGGCGGCGGCGCGCAGCCTGCACCGTGAGGACGCGGCGGCCAGTGCGGCGATGGCCGAGCGGGGGCTGGCGCTGCTGGACGAGCTGCTGCCGGGCGGCGGGCACCGGATCCTGACGCACTGCAACACCGGTTCGCTGGTGTCGGGCGGCGAGGGGACGGCGTTCGCGGTGGCGCTCGCGGCTCACCGCGTGGGGCGGCTGCGGCGGCTGTGGGTGGACGAGACGCGTCCGCTGCTCCAGGGCGCCCGGCTGACGGCGTACGAGGCGGCTCGCAGCGGGATGGCGTACACCTTGCTGACCGACAACGCGGCGGGTTCGCTGTTCGCGGCCGGGGAGGTGGACGCGGTGCTGATCGGGGCCGACCGGATCGCGGCCGACGGCTCGGTGGCGAACAAGGTGGGGAGCTATCCGCTGGCGGTGCTCGCGCGGTACCACCATGTGCCGTTCATCGTGGTGGCGCCGCTGACCACGGTGGATCCGGACACACCGGACGGGGCGTCGATCGAGGTGGAGCAGCGGGCCGGGCACGAGGTGACCGAGATCGTGGCGCCTCAGGCGCCGGTGGCGGGGGCCGAGGCGGGCGGCGGGATTCCGGTGGCGCCGCTCGGGACGCAGGCGTACAACCCGGCCTTCGACGTGACGCCGCCGGAGCTGGTGACGGCGATCGTGACGGAGGAGGGTGTGGTGTCGCCTGTGACGGCCGAGGCCCTTGCCGAGCTGTGTGCGAGGTCGCGGGAGGTGACGATCAGCTGATTTCGATGCGGTGGCCACGCATTCCGCCGACACCGGCGGCTCGCGTCCATGGCGGCGGTCGAGGCAGACAGTGACGGTCCAGTACGACTAAGGTCACTGGTCGGTGAGCTGTCTCACCACTGCCTTCACCACTGTTATGAGAATGGGATGATGTCGTTTATGAAGGGACGAGTCCTTGTCGTCGACGACGACACCGCACTTGCCGAGATGCTGGGCATTGTGCTGCGTGGTGAAGGTTTTGAGCCGTCTTTCGTAGCCGACGGTGACAAGGCGCTGGCCGCGTTCCGTGAGGCCAAGCCGGATCTGGTGCTGCTGGATCTGATGCTGCCCGGGCGGGACGGTATCGAGGTGTGCCGTCTGATCAGGGCGGAGTCCGGGGTGCCGATCGTGATGCTGACGGCCAAGAGCGACACCGTCGATGTCGTCGTGGGCCTGGAGTCCGGCGCCGACGACTACATCGTGAAGCCGTTCAAGCCGAAGGAGCTCGTGGCCCGGATCCGGGCGCGGCTTCGCAGGTCGGAGGAGCCGGCTCCCGAGCAGCTCGCCATCGGTGACCTGGTCATCGACGTGGCCGGCCACTCCGTGAAGCGGGAAGGGCAGTCGATCGCGCTGACGCCGCTGGAGTTCGACCTGCTGGTCGCGCTCGCGCGCAAGCCGTGGCAGGTGTTCACGCGTGAGGTGCTGCTCGAGCAGGTGTGGGGTTACCGCCACGCCGCCGACACCCGGCTCGTCAACGTGCATGTGCAGCGGCTGCGCTCCAAGGTCGAGAAGGACCCGGAGCGGCCCGAGATCGTGGTGACCGTCCGTGGTGTGGGTTACAAGGCAGGGCCCAGCTGACATGTCCGGAGACAGTGCCGCTTCGTCGCCCGGGCGGACCGGGGTGAGTGCGGAGCGGCCTGTCGGGCGGACGAAGGCCCGTTCCCGGTGGGGGCGGTTCCTGGAGGGCGGCCTGCTCCAGGGCGGAGTCCAGGGCAGCCCGGTCCTGAGGCTCTTCATGCGCTGGGTGCGCCGGCCGCTGCTGCCCGTGATGCGGCTGTGGCGGCGAAACATCCAGCTCAAGGTCGTCGCCACGACCCTGCTGATGTCGCTCGGCGTGGTCCTCCTACTGGGCTTCGTCGTCATCGGCCAGGTGCGCAACGGGCTGCTCGACGCCAAGGTGAAGGCCTCGCAGAGCCAGGCCACCGGCGGGTTCGCGGTGGCCAAGCAGAAGGCGGAGGAGGCCGATGCGGGGACCGACGACACGGCACCGGCCGACGGTCGGTCCGACCAGTTCGTCATCGAGTGGATGAGCAACCTCGTCTACTCGCTCTCCAGCGGCGGTCAGGGCGCCTTCGACGTGGTGACCCTGCCCGTGGGCGGCGACAGCGGAAGCGGGCGCGGGCCGCGTGCCTCGGGCGACGTCGACCCGACGGCCAGTGTCCCCGAGGCTCTGCGCGAGAAGATCGACGAGAACACGACGGCCGCTCAGAGCTACACCCGCATCGTCTACGACCCCTACCAGGAGCCCCAGCCGGCCCTGGTCATCGGCAAGCAGGTCAACGACCCCAACGGCGACCCGTACCAGCTGTACTACCTCTTCCCGCTCACCCAGGAGGAGAAGTCGCTCAGCCTGGTCAAGGGCACCCTGGCGACCGCCGGGCTCTTCGTCGTCGTACTCCTCGGAGCCATCGCGTGGCTCGTGGTGCGGCAGGTCGTCACGCCGGTACGGATGGCGGCCGGGATCGCCGAGCGGCTGTCCGCCGGGCGGCTGCAGGAGCGGATGAAGGTCACCGGCGAGGACGACATCGCGCGGCTCGGTGAGGCCTTCAACAAGATGGCGCAGAACCTTCAGCTGAAGATCCAGCAGCTCGAGGACCTGTCGCGGATGCAGCGGCGGTTCGTGTCGGACGTGTCGCACGAGCTTCGGACACCGCTGACGACCGTACGGATGGCCGCCGACGTCATCCATGACGCGCGCGAGGACTTCGATCCGATGACCGCGCGGTCGGCCGAACTGCTCGCCGACCAGCTGGACCGGTTCGAGACGCTGCTCGCGGACCTGCTGGAGATCAGCCGGTTCGACGCGGGTGCGGCGGCGCTGGAGGCCGAGCCGATAGACCTCAGGGAGGTCGTGCGGCGGGTCGTCAGCGGGGCCGAGCCACTGGCCGAGCGCAAGGGCACGACGGTCCGGATCGTGGGCGACCAGCAGCCCGTCGTCGCCGAGGCCGACGCCCGGCGGGTGGAGCGGGTGCTGCGCAATCTCGTCGTCAACGCCGTCGAGCACGGCGAGGGCAGGGACGTCGTGGTCAAGCTGGCGTCGGCGGGCGGGGCGGTCGCGATCGCGGTGCGCGACTACGGGGTCGGGCTCAAGCCCGGCGAGGCCACGCGCGTCTTCAGCCGCTTCTGGCGGGC
This sequence comes from Streptomyces sp. NPDC005483, assembly GCF_040606035.1. Lineage (NCBI taxonomy): Bacteria > Bacillati > Actinomycetota > Actinomycetes > Kitasatosporales > Streptomycetaceae > Streptomyces > Streptomyces sp. NPDC005483. Next base: position 223,611 of record NZ_JBEXEA010000018.1, on the reverse strand, counting down.
CGACCCGGCACGCGCGCGTACCACCGGCGGTACCGGCCTCGGGCTGTCCATCGCCCTGGAGGACGCGCGGCTGCACGGCGGCTGGCTCCAGGCGTGGGGTGAGCCGGGCGGCGGCTCGCAGTTCCGGCTGACCTTGCCCAGGACGGCCGACGAGCCGTTGCGGGGCTCGCCGATACCCCTGGAGCCCAAGGATTCGCGGCGCAACCGTGGACTCGACGACGCCGGCCTGCCGCGCGGGGGCGGCGACAAGGCAGCCACCGTGCCTGTCCAGCCGAAGGGCGACAAGGCCACCGCGCGGGACCCGATATCGCCCCGGGCGGGCGCGGTGACCCCCACGGCCGATCCGACGGCGTTGCCCGGCAACGGCGCGCGCGTGGTCCCCCGGCCGACATCGAGTGCGCGACAGCCGGACGGTGCGTCGGCCGGCGACACGTCCGGCGGGGACGCCTCCGGCGGTGAGACCGTGAGCCGCCCGGACGCCGGGTCGCAGGAGTCGTACGAACAGCAGGGGGAGGCATCCCGTGGTCGCTGACCGCGAGGGGAGCGGCCGGCGCACGCCGGGGCGCGCGGCGGCGTACGCCGCCTGTGGTGTCGTACTGCTGGCGGGGTGTGCCTCGATGCCGGACAGCGGGGATCTGCGCGGGGTCGACTCCACGCCGCGGCAGGACACACCGGTGCGCGTCTTCGCGATGCCGCCGCAGGAGGACGCTGAGCCCACGGACATCGTGCAGGGCTTTCTCGAGGCGCTGACCAGCGACGATCCGAACTACGAGACGGCCCGCAAGTACCTGACGCCGAGCGCGGCGAAGCAGTGGCAGCCGGGGCTGTCCACCACGGTGCTCGACGACGGGCCCGGTGCCGACGTCGTACCGCCCGCGGACCGGCAGCAGACCGACGACAAGTCTTTCACGCTGGTCGGCACCAAAGTGGCCGTGGTGGACGCGCAGCAGTCGTATGCGCCGGCCTCGGGGGAGTACCGGGAGACCGTGCACCTCGTGCAGGACAAGAAGACCAAGCAGTGGCGGATCGACAGTCCTCCGCAGGGCGTCGTCATGGGGAAGTCGGACTTCCAGCGGAACTACGTGTCCGTCAACAAGTACTACTTCGCTTCGAACACCAGGGCGGCGACGGCTCCGCAGACCGTGGCGGTCGCCGACCCCGTCTATGTGCGTGAGCGCGTGGACCCCATGACGCAGTTGGTGCGGTCCCTGCTCAAGGGGCCGACGAGCTGGCTCGACCCCGTCGTCAGGACGAGTTTTCCCACCGGTACGGCCCTCAGGAGCGGCGTCTCCTCGCTGGCTCCCGACGACCGGAGCACGCTGACGGTCCCCCTCAACAACAAGGCCAGGAACGTCGGTTCGGACCAGTGCAAGGCGATGGCGGCCCAGCTGCTGTTCACCCTGCAGAATCTCACCCCTGCCGTGGATGACGTCGAACTGGAGGCGGGCGGCAAGCAGTTGTGCACCGCCGCGGAGAGAGACGCCGATGGGGAGGCCACGCGCGGTTCGGTCGAGAGCCCCGAGTTCCTGTACTTCGTCAACGGCGAGCACCGGCTGGTACGGGTCTCCGCCGAGGCGGACGGCAGCGGTACGAAGGCCGAGCCGGTACCGGTGCCCGGGGCGCTGGGCGAGGGTGACAAGGACCTGGGGTCGGTCGCCGTCTCCCGGGACGAGCACATGGCGGCCGGAGTCAGCCTCGACGGCACGGCGCTGTACGTCGGATCGATGGTGTCGGGCGGATCGCTCGGAGATCCGATGCTGGTCAGCAGCGGCAAGACGGCTGGGGACCGGCTGACCACGCCGAGCTGGGACACCGAGGGCGACCTGTGGGTGGCCGACCGGAACCCCGCCGATCCGCGGCTGTTGCTGTTCAAGGAGGGCGCGGGCAAGCCGCTGGTGGTGGAGACCCCCGGCCTGGACGGGCGCATCAAGGACCTGCGGGTGGGCGCCGACGGTGTGCGGATCGCGCTCGTCGTGGAGAAGGGCGGCAAACAGTCGCTGTTCATCGGGCGGATCGAGCGGGAGGGCAGGACCGGGGACCCGCAGAGCGTCTCGGTGCGGGAACTGCGCTCCACGACACCGGATCTGGAGGAAGTCACGACCATGTCCTGGGCCGGCGACAGCAGGCTCGTGGTGGTCGGGCGCGAGCAGGGCGGTGTGCAGCAGACGCGGTACGTCCAGGTCGACGGCTCCACTCCGGAGGGGCCGCCGCCGGCCGCGCTCACGGGTGTGAAGGAGATCGCTGCGTCCGAGGACGACGAGATGCCCTTGGTGGCCTACTCGGAGGACGGGATCGTACGGCTGCCGTCCGGGGCGCAGTGGCAGAAGGTGGACGCGGACGGGACGGCGCCGGTCTATCCGGGATGACGTGACGGGACCGCGCTGTCGGGAGCGGCCGCTTTTGCCGGGGTGAGGCCCTGGTGGGGGTGGCCGCTTTTCGTTTCTGGGGCCGGTGGGGGATTGGGGGCTGGGTGGGCGGGCCGGATTCGCCGGGTTGGAATGTCTTACGGGTGCGGATTCGCGGGCTGCGTTCGGCTGACCGATTAGCTGTATGGGGCCGACAATTCTTGGTGGGAACGGCTGTTCGTATCGGGGGCCGGAGTTTTCCACAGGTGGTTATCCACAGGGGTGGCCGGTCGGCTTCCGCGTTGGCACAGTGGTGGGCATGCGGGGGTGGTGGCAGGACCTCACTGATCTGGTGCTGCCGGCCGAGTGCGGAGGCTGCGGGAAGTCGCGAACGGTGCTCTGTCCGGAGTGCCGTGCCGCCCTGGACGGGGCCGCGCCGAGCCGGGTGCGACCGGCGCCGGAGCCGCCCGGCCTGCCGGTGGTGCACGCGGCGGCTCGGTACGTGGACTCGGTACGGGCGGTGTTGATCGCCCACAAGGAGAGGGGGGCGCTGGGCCTCGCGGGGCCGCTCGGTACGGCTCTGGCGGGGGCCGTGTGGGCGAGCGTGCGGGAGGTGTCTGAGCCGGGGGGTGGGGGATCGGCGTCAGGCTGGCTTCAGGGGGCCTGGGAGCGGGGCTGTGGGGCTTTGGACGGGCCCCTTGGGGAGTTGGATCGTGAGCCTCCTGGGCAGGCGCTGGTGGGCTTTGACGGGGCATGGACCGGTGGGCTTGGTGCGGGTGTGGGCCGGGCCGGTGGTGCGGGGGCGTGTGTGGGCCGGGCTGGTGATGCGGGCACGTCTGCGGGTTGGGCTGATGGTGCGCGGAGGTCTGGGGGTTGGGCTGGTGGTGCGGGGAGGTCTGGGGCCTCTGGCGGTGAGGCTGGGCGGGCGCGGGCGCGGGCGCGGGCGCGGGCGCGGGCGGTCGGCGGGACGGGTGAAGCGGCTTTGGCCTGGGGCGGGGACGCGGCGGGTGTAGAGGACCTTCGCGCGGGTGGGGGCGTGCCAGGTGCAGAGGTCTTGGACAGAGGGGGTGGTGCGTCGGATGCGGAGGTCTGGGGCCGAGGCGGCTGCGCGGCAGGGGTGGACGGTGTGGGCAGGGGTGGCCAGGCGGCAGGTGAAGACGCCCTGGACAGTGGCAGTGGCAATGGCAGCGGTGTGACGGGGGCAGGGGCCCCCGCCGCGGGTTGCGTGTCAGGTGGTGTGGCCCTGGTGGGAGGCGGGGTCTCGGGTGGTGCGGCCCTGGTCGGAAGCGGGGTGTCAGGTGGTGGGGCGCTGGCCGGAGCCGGTGGTCCGCAAGCGGGTGCGTTCGGTGGTGGCGGGTGGAGCGGGGAGGGGAGCGGTGTGCCGGTGCTGCTCGTTCCCGTGCCGTCCGCTCGGCGGGCGGTTCGGGCTCGGGGGCATGATCCGGCGCGGCGGATCGCGCTGGCGGCGGCGGGGGAGTTGCGGCGGGCGGGGATGCCGGCGCGGGTGGTGGCCGTACTGCGACAGCGGCGGGGGGTGGCCGACCAGTCGGGGCTCAACTCCAGGCAGCGGCTGGACAATCTCGCGAACGCGCTGACGGTGGTTCCCGGTGGCGGACGGCTCCTGGCCGAGGGGCTGGTCGTACTGGTCGACGACCTGATGACCACGGGTGCGTCCCTGACCGAGGCGGCGCGGGCCGTCCGGGAGGCGAGGGCCCGGGAGAGCGGGGAGGCGAAGGCTCGGGAGAACCGGGCGGTGCGCGCTCGGGAGAACATCGGGCACCGCGATGAACAGACGCTCACCCGACACCGTGATCAACGGCAACAGCACGGAGGAGAGCGAGGCGGTCGTCGGCAGCGGGAGACGGGTGCGTGGCCTGATGATCGACGGTCCGAAGCGGGTACACGGCAGGAGCATCGGCTGCCGGGGACAGCGGGACACTCTGCCCCCGGGCGGCGGCGCTCGGACGGACGTCATGGCGAACGGTGGCAGGACGGAGGCGGGAACCGCGGTGAACGAGAGGTGGCCGGATGTGGCGATGAACCGCCGGGCCTCGTGTACACCGCTGCAACTCGGGAAGGCATGGGGGAACGGATGATCGCAGTGACGGAGGAGGACGCGGGCCGGGAGCACTGCTTGGCGACACCGACGGGCGCCGGTCGCGTTCGTGACGTGATCTGCGCGGCAGTGGTCGCGGCCTCGCCGGACTCCTTCGAAATAAACCGGAACTGACTGCGAAGTTGCATCGTTGCAGGTTAAGAGAGAGTCAATTCACCTGAACGGAGGTACGTCGTAGTAGAGGGTGACGACATCCGTCCAGGCGAGATATGTTCGGTTGTGAGAGAAAGGCGCAGGCCACACCTCGCAAATCCGGATGCCGTGCCCGCGGGATTTCCACCATCACCCGCGACGGTGGAATGGAGATCTTGCCCGCGGGGGAGGAGGTGGAAGTCACCGAGTCCGAGGTTCCGGGGCTCACCGGAGCCTGGTGCAAAAGGGAGATGCTCCGCATCGAGGCGGAGCGATCCGGGAACGGAGTTCTGCGTGGACATCGTCGTCAAGGGCCGCAAGACCGAGGTGCCCGAGCGGTTCCGCAAGCACGTGGCCGAGAAGCTGAAGCTGGAGAAGATCCAGAAGCTCGATGGCAAGGTGATCAGCCTCGACGTCGAGGTGTCCAAGGAGCCGAACCCCCGACAGGCCGACCGCTGTGACCGAGTGGAGATCACGCTCCGCTCCCGCGGTCCGGTGATCCGGGCGGAAGCGGCAGCCAGCGACCCGTACGCGGCACTCGACCTGGCGGCGGAGAAGTTGGACGCCCGGCTGCGCAAGGAACACGACAAGCGCCACACACGCAGGGGCGCACGGCGGCTCACGGCTGCCGAGGTCGCCGACCACGTTCCGGACGCGGCGACGCTCAACGGCGACGGCCGCCCTGTCCACGATGACGAGTCGGACGGCGTGCCCACCAAGAAGATCGGCTCTCTGGAGATCCAGGGTGAAGGCCCCCTCGTGGTCCGTGAGAAGACCCACGTCGCCTCCCCGATGACCCTCGACCAGGCGCTCTACGAGATGGAACTGGTCGGGCACGACTTCTATCTGTTCGTCGACTCCGAGACGAAGGAACCGAGTGTCGTCTACCGGCGACACGCCTACGACTACGGCGTCATCCACCTGAGCACGGACCCGATGGTCGCCCAGGCGCACTCTCCCGCGGCCGGCGACACGACGGGCAGCTGACCCTCCCGGATGACAGCTGACCGGGTGCCCCTGGAGCGCGTGTGCGCCCCCAGGGGCACCCGCGTGCGACCACTTCGCGCCCCGCTCTGTCACCTCACTGTCGTCCGGGCATGAAATCATGGACCCACCGGCCCAACCGGTGGGTCGTTGCCTTGGGTTGGCGATGGCACAGGACCAGCCACAGCCTTCAGGGGAGGGAACGATGGCGGACAGCTTCGGACCGCTGCACGGCGACAACGCCGACGACGGCGTTGTCGGCATCGGCGCGGACACGGGCTCTCCACGCAAGGAGCCGATCCGGGTTCTCGTCGTGGACGACCACGCACTCTTCCGGCGCGGACTGGAGATCGTGCTCGCGGCCGAGGAGGACATCCAGGTCGTGGGGGAGGCGGGCGACGGCGCCGAGGCCGTCGACAAGGCCGCCGACCTGCTGCCGGACATCGTTCTGATGGACGTGCGGATGCCCAAGCGGGGCGGGATCGAGGCCTGTACCTCCATCAAGGAGGTGGCACCCAGCGCCAAGATCATCATGCTGACGATCAGCGATGAGGAAGCCGACCTCTACGACGCGATCAAGGCGGGCGCGACCGGCTATCTCCTCAAGGAGATCTCGACGGACGAGGTGGCCACCGCCATTCGCGCCGTGGCCGACGGACAGTCACAGATCAGCCCGTCCATGGCGTCGAAACTGCTCACCGAGTTCAAGTCGATGATCCAGCGGACGGACGAGCGCCGTCTCGTGCCGGCCCCGCGGCTGACCGACCGTGAGCTGGAAGTCCTCAAGCTCGTCGCCACCGGGATGAACAACCGCGATATCGCGAAGGAGTTGTTCATCTCCGAGAACACCGTGAAGAACCATGTGCGCAACATCCTGGAGAAGCTGCAGCTGCACTCCAGGATGGAGGCCGTGGTCTACGCGATGCGGGAGAAGATCCTAGAGATCCGCTAGCTCCTTCAGGAGGGGCTCGCGGAGTTCCGGGGCGTCCACCCGCTCCACGCGTACGTCCGTGCAGTCCACCCAGCTCGCCGCCTCGACCAGTGCCTGGGCCACCGCCGGGACCGCCTTCGGGCCGTCCAAGGTGACCTGCCTGGCCACCAGCGTGGCCCCCTCCCGGGCCGGGTCCACGCGCCCGACGAGACGGCCACCGGCGAGCACCGGCATCGCGAAGTAGCCGTGGATCCGCTTCGGCTTGGGGACGTACGCCTCCAGGCGGTGGGTGAAGCCGAAGATCCGCTCCGTGCGCGCGCGTTCCCAGATCAGGGAGTCGAACGGGGACAGCAGAGTGGTGCGGTGGCGACCGCGCGGGGGTGTCTCCAGGGCCGTGGGGTCCGCCCAGGCAGGCTTGCCCCAGCCTTCGACCGTGACCGGCACCAGGCCCGAGTCGGCGATCACCGCGTCGACCTGTTCGCCCTTGAGGCGGTGGTAGTCGGCGATGTCCGCGCGGGTGCCGACGCCCAGCGCCTGGCCGGCGAGACCGACCAGGCGGCGCAGGCACTCGGCGTCGTCCAGCTCGTCGTGGAGCAGGTCGGCTGGGACGGCGCGCTCGGCGAGGTCGTACACCCGCTTCCAGCCGCGGCGCTCCACGCAGACCACCTCGCCGTACATCAGGGCGCGCTCGACGGCGACCTTGGTGCCGGACCAGTCCCACCACTCGCTGGTCTTCTTCGCGCCGCCCAACTCCGTGGCGGTGAGGGGGCCCTCGGTGCGGAGCTGCTTGATGACCTGGTCGTAGGTGCCGTCCGGGAGCTGGTGGTTCCAGTGCGGGCGGCTGCGGTACGCGCGGCGGCGGAAGGCGAAGTGCGGCCATTCCTCGATGGGGAGGATGCACGCCGCGTGCGACCAGTACTCGAAGGCGTGGGGCCGTGCCGGAGACGCGCCGGGGGGAGCAGTGGTCCAGTAGGCGTCCTCCACTTTCTTGCGGCCCACCGCGCCGAGACGGGCGTACGGGATCAGCTCGTGGGAGCGGGCGAGGACCGAGATGGTGTCGAGCTGGACCGCGCCGAGGTGACGGAGGACGCCGCGGACTCCGGCCCGGCGGTCGGGGGTGCCGAGGAAGCCCTGGGCGCGCAGCGCGATGCGGCGGGCCTCGTCGGCCGAGAGGTCGGTGGTGGGAGACGGGGTCGTCATGGGTCCGAAGATAGGGCCCGGCACTGACAATGCGAGGTGATCCGCGGATCTACCGGGGGGCGGGGAGGTACTGCGCCGTCGACGGCGGGCCCAGGTCCGAGGGCAGCAGCGCGCCCACCCAGCAGTCGCGGCGTACGCCCTGGTGGGCGATGCCCGAGCGCAGAACGCCCTCGACGATGAAACCGGCGCGCTCCGCCACCGCGCGGGAGGGCTGGTTGCCCACTTCCGCGCGCCACTCCACGCGGTCGATCGACAGCTCGGTGAAGGCCCAGCGGGAGGCGGCGAGCGCGGCCTCGGTGACGTAGCCGTGGCCGCGGTGTTCCTTGGTGGCCCAGTAGCCGATCTCGGCCGTGCCCGGCGAGCGCATGGTCAGACCCAGCATGCCCACCAGGTCCTCCCCTTCGGGGAGGAAGAGGCCCCAGGTGAACATCGTGCCGTTCGCCCAGCCTGCCGGGGCCAGTTGCTCGGTGAAGCTCTGGGCGTGCTCCACCAGGTAGGGCGAGGGGATCGTGGTCCAGCGCAGGATGTCGGGGTCCTGCACGGCCGCGAGGACGGTCTCGGTGTCCCGCGGGGTGGGTGCGCGCAGCAGGAGACGGTCCGTGGTCAGCGTGACGGGTTCCATCGGCCGATTCTGCTCAGGTGTTCGGTGGAGACGCCATCGCCTTCGCTGTGGGTGATCGGGTGATCACAATTCGCGCAATTCGTGAGCGGGGCGCGGCACCATCGGCGTTCCCCGCCCGTTGTCCCCTTTGAAACAGATTTGAAGGAGCTGACAGTCGGCGTACCCGGCAGGCCTCCCGACGTGGTGGGGTCCTCGCATACGATGGCCGTTGCTCAGTAAGTCAAATGGAAACCGACCGTCCCAGGCCCGACCGGCAAGGAGACCAACCCCCGTGTCCGTCCTCTCGAAGATCATGCGTGCAGGCGAAGGCAAGATCCTGCGCAAGCTGCACCGCATCGCGGACCAGGTCAACTCCATCGAAGAGGACTTCATCGACCTCTCCGACGCCGAGCTGCGGGCCCTCACCGAGGAGTACAAGCAGCGGTACGCCGACGGTGAGAGCCTGGACGACCTGCTGCCCGAGGCGTTCGCCACCGTGCGCGAGGCCGCCAAGCGCGCGCTGGGCCAGCGCCACTACGACGTGCAGATCATGGGCGGCGCCGCCCTCCACCTCGGTTATGTGGCCGAGATGAAGACCGGTGAGGGCAAGACGCTCGTCGGCACGCTGCCCGCGTACCTGAACGCGCTGTCCGGCAAGGGCGTCCACCTGATCACGGTCAACGACTACCTGGCCGAGCGCGACTCCGAGATGATGGGCCGGGTCCACAAGTTCCTGGGCCTCGAGGTCGGTTGCATCCTCGCCAACATGACGCCGGCCCAGCGGCGCCAGCAGTACGCGTGCGACATCACCTACGGCACGAACAACGAGTTCGGGTTCGACTACCTGCGCGACAACATGGCGTGGTCCCAGGACGAACTCGTCCAGCGCGGCCACAACTTCGCCATCGTCGACGAGGTCGACTCCATCCTGGTCGACGAGGCCCGTACGCCGCTGATCATCTCCGGCCCGGCCGACCAGGCCACCAAGTGGTACGGCGACTTCGCCAAGCTGGTCACCCGCCTGAAGAAGGGCGAGGCCGGCAACCCCCTCAAGGGCATCGAGGAGACCGGCGACTACGAGGTCGACGAGAAGAAGCGCACGGTCGCCATCCACGAGTCCGGTGTCAGCAAGGTCGAGGACTGGCTGGGCATCGACAACCTCTACGAGTCGGTGAACACCCCTCTGGTGGGCTACCTGAACAACGCCATCAAGGCGAAGGAGCTCTTCAAGAAGGACAAGGACTACGTCGTCATGGACGGCGAAGTCATGATCGTCGACGAGCACACCGGCCGTATCCTCGCCGGCCGCCGCTACAACGAGGGTATGCACCAGGCGATCGAGGCGAAGGAAGGGGTGGACATCAAGGACGAGAACCAGACCCTCGCCACGATCACCCTCCAGAACTTCTTCCGCCTCTACAAGCGCCACGACCACAACGGCAAGGAACAGCCGGGCCTCTGTGGCATGACCGGTACGGCGATGACCGAGGCCGCCGAGTTCCACCAGATCTACAAGCTGGGCGTCGTCCCGATCCCGACCAACCGGCCCATGGTCCGGAAGGACCAGTCGGACCTGATCTACCGCACCGAGGTCGCGAAGTTCGAGGCGGTCGTCGACGACATCGTCGAGAAGCACGAGAAGGGCCAGCCGATCCTCGTCGGCACGACGTCGGTCGAGAAGTCCGAGTACCTCTCCCAGCAGCTCAGCAAGCGCGGCGTTCAGCACGAGGTGCTGAACGCCAAGCAGCACGACCGAGAGGCGACGATCGTCGCCCAGGCCGGCCGCAAGGGCGCCGTCACCGTCGCCACCAACATGGCCGGCCGTGGCACCGACATCAAGCTCGGCGGCAACCCCGAGGACCTCGCGGAGGCGGAGCTGCGCCAGCGCGGCCTCGACCCCGAGGAGCACATCGAGGAGTGGGCCGCGGCCCTGCCCGCCGCCCTGGAGAAGGCCGAGCAGGCGGTCAAGGCGGAGTTCGAGGAGGTCAAGGAGCTCGGCGGCCTCTACGTCCTCGGTACCGAGCGGCACGAGTCGCGCCGTATCGACAACCAGCTGCGCGGTCGTTCCGGCCGTCAGGGTGACCCGGGCGAGTCCCGCTTCTACCTCTCCCTCGGTGACGACCTGATGCGGCTGTTCAAGGCCCAGATGGTCGAGCGCGTGATGTCGATGGCGAACGTCCCGGACGACGTCCCGATCGAGAACAAGATGGTCACGCGCGCGATCGCGTCCGCGCAGTCGCAGGTCGAGCAGCAGAACTTCGAGACCCGTAAGAACGTCCTGAAGTACGACGAGGTCCTCAACCGGCAGCGCGAGGTCATCTACGGCGAGCGGCGCCGCGTCCTGGAGGGCGAGGACCTGCAGGAGCAGGTCGTGCACTTCATGGATGACACCATCGACGCGTACATCGCGGCGGAGACCGCCGAGGGCTTCGCGGAGGACTGGGACCTCGACCGGCTGTGGGGCGCGTTCAAGCAGCTCTACCCGGTGAAGATCACCGTCGAGGAGCTGGAGAACGCGGCCGGCGACCGCGCGGGTCTGACCGCCGAGTACATCTCCGAGTCCATCAAGGACGACATCCACGAGCAGTACGAGGCGCGCGAGGCGCAGCTCGGCTCCGAGATCATGCGTGAGCTGGAGCGCCGGGTCGTGCTGTCGGTCCTGGACCGTAAGTGGCGCGAGCACCTCTACGAGATGGACTACCTCCAGGAGGGCATCGGCCTGCGCGCGATGGCCCAGAAGGACCCGCTGGTCGAGTACCAGCGCGAGGGCTTCGACATGTTCACCGCCATGATGGAGGGCATCAAGGAGGAGTCCGTCGGCTACCTGTTCAACCTGGAGGTCCAGGTCGAGCAGCAGGTCGAGGAGGTCCCGGTCGAGGACGAGCGGCCGTCCCTCGCCAAGCAGGACTCCGTTCCCGCGCAGGCGGGCTCGCGTCCCGAGATCCGCGCAAAGGGCCTCGACGCCCCGCAGCGCCGGGACCTGCACTTCTCCGCGCCGACCGTGGACGGCGAGGGCGGTGTCATCGAGGGCGAGTTCTCCGACGAGGACGAGCCCGTGCGCTCCGAGGCGGACGGCCTCACGCGCGCGGAGCGGCGCAAGCAGTCCCGTGCCCGGGGGCGCCGCAAGAAGTAGTGCCGTGCCTACGGCGCGCTGGTCGCCGTAGCGGATGGATGTGACGGTGCCAGTGGCGCCGTGGCGTGGGAAGGGCCGGTCACCTCGGGGTGGCTGGCCCTTCTGCCTGTGAGGAACTCGCGGGCTTCGCCGGGCCGGTCAGTCGTCGTCCGGACGCGGAGCCCGGGGGCCGCCCAGTTCGACCGCGGTGCAGCGCCAGCGCAGATCCTGGCCCTGTTCCAGGCGGAAGGCCATGGCGCGCAGCTGGTCGCCGGCGCCGATGCGGGCGAAGGCCTCCACGGCGCCCCGTCGGGGGACGTAGTAGCCGATGTCCCGGACGACGGGACGGGCACCGCGGGTGCGCAGGGGGCCGCGTTCGGCGAGCCGGGCCAGCTCGTCGTAGGCGCGGCCCGCGGTGTGCCGGAGCATCGAGTGGACGGGGCGCTGACCGCTCAGCACGGCGAGGAGGAGATCGGCGAAGAGGTCGGTGGGGCGAGGCTGAGGGGCGAGGGGGCGCCGCGGAGTCTGGGGCGGGACGACCGCTGGGGTGGCTGCGGGGGCAGGGTGCGGCCGGGTGGCTGTGCCGCGGGCTGCGGTGCCCGAGGCGGGGGCGTATGGCGTGGTGGTGGTTGCGCCGGAGAGTGCTGCCGCGGTGCGGGTGAGGGCGGCGGCAGCGTTCGTCGCGTCCGAGGTGCGCGTGCCGGTGGGGGCGCTGTGCGTGCCGGTGGTCCTTGTGTCGGCCGCGGTGCCGCCCGTGCCGGTGGTCGTGGTGTCGACCGTCGTGCCGCCCGTGCTGGTCGGCGTAGTGCCGGCCCTGGTGCCGAGCCGCGAAGGTCCGGTGGTCGTCTCGGACCGGCCCGGGACGTTCTGCGGGCGGCTGTCCGCGGGGCCCGTACCGGCGCGGGGGCCGCCGCCGGGGGAGCCCGGTGGGCGGCCGTCGCCCGGGGCGGTGCGAGGCGTGCTGCCGCCGGGCGTGCGGGGCGGCGTGCCGCCCGGGCGGCGGGAGTCGCGGCGGGCCGGCGGGCGGCTGCCGGGGTGGTGCTGGGCCCTGGTCATGACCTTGTTCATGGGATCCCCGTTCTGCGAGCCCGGAAGTACCGAGCAGTAACTTCTGCTTGGGGATCTTGTACGGGGCCGTGGGCCGCGGCGGCAAGGAAGCGGCGGGCCGGGTCGGGCGGCCGGAATGTTCACCTATCAGGGTGATCGGAGGGCGCGAAAGGCCGTGAATCCGGGGGCGGGGCGGGTGAATTCCGGGCCCGGGGTGGACGCCTGCGGAGGTCTGGGCAGGGACTCGAAAGGGGACGCCCGCACGTATCCTGAAGGCCTTCGCGGAGCCCCTCCGATGATGTTCTCCGACCACGAAAGCGGCCAGTCATGCGCGTCTACGTCCCCCTGACCCTCTCCGGTCTCGCCGAGGCGTACAAGACGGGTGAGCTGGGGGCCGGACCGCTCCTCGCCTACGCCGTCACGCCCGCCCTGCGCGAGTGGTACCTCTCCGACGACATCGAGGAGCTGGAGTACGCGGCGCTGAACCGGGCCGCGCTGGCCTCGCTGCGGCTGCTCGCCGCGGACTCCGGGGCCGTGCGGCGCCGGGTCGTGGTGGCCGTCGACGTGGCCGACGGGACGGCGGTCGCCGATCCCGACCGGGCGCTGGATCCCGTGGCGCTCGGTGAGGTGCGAGTCGCGGGGGCGGTGAGGCTGGCCAAGGCGGCCGCGGTGCACGTCGACTCGGACGACGCGGTGGAGGACGTCACCGCCGCCGTGGACGCGCTGGCGGCGGCGGACGCGGGGGACGACGACGCGCAGTTCGTGGTGGACGGGGCCGAGGACCACGAGCTGCTCTGGTTCGCGACGCAGGAGATCCCGAACCTGGTGGGACTGGACGGCTGACCCCGTCTTCCGCCGTTCTCCGCTGTGCCGGGTCGCGGCTTTACCCGCTGTGACCTGCCGGCCTCTTGATTGTCAGTGGGGGCGGGTACTTTTTTGGCATGGGGAAGCTGACAGGGGCGCACATCGTCTGGGACTGGAACGGCACGCTGTTCCACGACAACGAAGCGATCATCGGGGCGACGAACGCGGCGTTCGGCGAGCTGGGGCTCGCGCCGATCACGTTGGAGCAGTACCGGGCGCTGTACTGCGTGCCGGTGCCGAAGTTCTACGAGCGACTGCTCGGCCGACTGCCCACGGACGCCGAGTGGGAGGTCATGGACGAGACCTTCCACCGGTACTACGCCGAGCATCGGGTGGGGTGCGGGCTCACCGAGGGGGCGGTGGAGCTGCTCATGGGGTGGCGGTCGGCCGGCCGCAGCCAGTCGATCCTCAGCATGTACGTGCACGACGAGCTGGTGCCGTTGGTGCGGGGGTTCGGGATCGAGGCGCACTTCCTGCGGGTGGACGGGCGCACGGGACCGTCCGGCGGGAGCAAGGCGGAGCACATGGAGCGGCATCTCGCCGCGCTGGGTGGAGTGGAAGCGGCTCGGACCGTGGTGATCGGGGACGCCGCGGACGACGCGGTGGCCGCGATGCGGGTGGGGGCGCGGGCTGTGCTGTACACCGGCGGGTCGCACAGCCGGGCCAGCCTCGAGGGGGTCGGGGCGCCGGTGGTGGACACCTTGGCGGAGGCGGTCGCGGAGGCCGAGCGCATAGCGGCGTGACCGGTTCACGCCGGTTCCGCGACCACGGCGGCATGCGGCACCCCGTCGGCTAGTTCACCGGTGCCTTCGCCCTGAGCACCCCCAGGAACTCCCGCATCCAGGCCGAGTGGTCCGGCCAGGCGCGGGAGGAGACCAGGGTGCCGTCGACGACCACCTCGGCGTCCTGGAAGGCAGCACCGGCGGACTGCATGGTCGGGCTCCAGAGCCGGATAGGCGGTGACGCGGCGGCCGCGGAGGCCGTCGATCGCGGCGGTGAGCAGCGGACCGTGGCAGATCTGCGCGACCGGCTTGTCCGCGTCGAAGAAGGACTTGAGGATCTTGCGGAGCTCGGGGTCGTTGCGCAGGTACTCGGGGGCGCGGCCGCCGGGGATCACGAGAGCGGCGTACTGACCGGCGTCGACCTCGGCGAAGGCCAGGTCGGCGGGCCAGGTGTAGCCGGGCTTCTCGGTGTAGGTGTCGAAGCCGGGTTCGAAGTCGTGGACGACGAAGCGGAGCTTCTTGCGGGCGGGGGCCGCGATATGGACGTCGTAGCCCTCCTCGCGGAGGCGCTGGTAGGGGTACAGGACCTCCAGTGACTCTGCTGCGTCACCGGTGACGATCAGGATTTTTGCGGTCATGTCGGCAAAGTGCACCGACGGGGCGTGCTTGCCAAGAGGGTGCGCGAAGAGAAGGGAAGATGGTCATGGCCGGGATGCGACGCGGGCACTGTGCAGAGTGTCAAAGTTCCACTCCCGGTTTTGTACACATACGGCTCATGACGACCCCCCTGTGATGAGCGATAGCCTTGTGGCGTGATCAGCGCGATAGTCCGCGGGGGCGCTGTGGCCCCCGCCCCGCGCCCGGTGCGCACGGAACACCTCCGTGGCCGGGCGGCGGCCGCTGGTCCTCGCGGGCGGGACGGGGCCGTAGGGGCCCCCATGACGCCGAGTACACCCTCGTCACCGGCGCGGCAGAGAGCAGCGTCACACCTGGCGGGCGTGTCGAGAATGGCTGATATACCCCCGCTCTTCTCACCTTGCGGCATAGCGTCGGAGCAGACCGGAGACCCCGGGCCGTGGCGTCGAGCCGCAGGGGAAGAAGCCGAACTTCCTTCTACGTCACGCAACGGCGCGCGACAGGAGTCAGAGGACAATGCAGACCAAGCTGGACGAAGCCAAGGCCGAGCTGCTCGAGAGGGCCGCACGGGTAGCTGAGAACAGCCCGGTCGGGGGGCACCTACCGACCGGGACGACGGACGACGACACCCCCCGCACCCCGGACACCCCGGACAGCGAGACCGTGCTCGCGTTCCTCCAGCGCTACTACCTGCACACGGCCCCGGAAGACCTCGCCGGCCGCGACCCGGTCGACATCTACGGCGCCGCTCTCTCCCACTTCCGGCTGGGCGAGACGCGCCCGCAGGGCACGGCCAACGTCCGGGTGCACACGCCCACGGTGGAGGAGAACGGCTGGACGTGCACCCACTCGGTCGTCGAGGTCGTCACCGACGACATGCCCTTCCTCGTCGACTCCGTCACCAACGAGCTGACCCGGCAGGGGCGCGGCATCCATGTCGTCATCCACCCCCAGGTCGTCGTCCGCCGCGACCTCACGGGCAGGCTGATCGAGGTCCTCACCGCCACGCCCTACGCCGCTGACCTTCCGCACGACGCGCACACCGAGTCCTGGATCCACGTCGAGATCGACCGCGAGACCGACCGCGGCGACCTGAAGCAGATCACCCACGACCTGCTGCGTGTCCTGTCCGACGTCCGGGAGGCCGTCGAGGACTGGGAGAAGATGCGGGACGCGGCCCTGCGGATGGCCGACGAACTGCCCGCCGAGCCCGTCGCCACCGACCTGCGCGACACGGAGATCGACGAGGCCCGCGAGCTGCTGCGCTGGCTGGCCGCCGACCACTTCACCTTCCTCGGCTACCGCGAGTACCAGCTCAGGCCGGACGACTCCCTCGCGGCCGTGCCGGGCACCGGTCTCGGCATCCTGCGCTCCGACCCGCACCACGCCGGCGAGGAGGGCCACCCGGTCAGCCCGTCCTTCGAGCGGCTGCCCGCCGACGCCCGCGCGAAGGCGCGTGAGCACAACCTCCTCGTGCTGACCAAGGCCAACAGCCGGGCGACGGTGCACAGGCCGTCGTACCTCGACTACATCGGGGTCAAGAAGTTCGACGCGGACGGCAACGTCGTCGGCGAGCGGCGTTTCCTCGGACTGTTCTCCTCCGCCGCCTACACCGAGTCGGTGCGCCGGGTTCCGGTCATTCGGCGCAAGGTGGACGAGGTGCTCGAAAGGGCCGGGTTCTCGCCCAACAGCCACGACGGCCGCGACCTGCTCCAGATCCTGGAGACCTACCCGCGCGACGAGCTCTTCCAGACCCCGGCCGACGAGCTGGAGTCCATCGCCACCTCCGTCCTGTACCTCCAGGAGCGGCGGCGGCTGCGCCTGTACCTGCGCCAGGACGAGTACGGCCGCTACTACTCGGCCCTCGTCTACCTGCCCCGCGACCGTTACACCACCGGCGTCCGCCTCCGGATCATCGACATCCTGAAGGAGGAACTCGACGGCATCAGTGTCGACTTCACCGCCTGGAACACCGAGTCGATCCTGTCCCGGCTGCACTTCGTGGTCCGCGTCCCGCAGGGCACCGAGCTGCCGCAGCTCAGCGACGGCGACAAGGAGCGCATCGAGGCCCGCCTGGTCGAGGCCGCCCGCTCCTGGGCCGACGGCTTCGCCGAGGCGCTCAACGCCGAGCTCGGCGAGGAGCGCGCGTCCGAACTCTCGCGCCGCTACGGCAGCGCCTTCCCCGAGGGCTACAAGGCCGACCACGGACCTCGCTCCGCGGTCGCCGACCTCGTCCACCTGGAGCGGCTCGGCGAGGAGAACGACTTCGCGCTCAGCCTCTACGAGCCGGTGGGCGCCGCCCCCGAGGAGCGCCGCTTCAAGATCTACCGCAAGGGCGACGCGATCTCCCTGTCCGCCGTCCTGCCGGTCCTCAACCGCCTCGGCGTCGAGGTCATGGACGAGCGGCCCTACGAACTGCGCTGCTCGGACCGCAGCATCGCCTGGATCTACGACTTCGGCCTGCGCATGCCCAAGTCGCAGAACGGCACCGGCGACTACCTCGGCGACGACGGCCGCGAGCGCTTCCAGCAGGCCTTCGCCGCCACCTGGACCGGCAAGGCCGAGAACGACGGCTTCAACGCCCTGGTGCTGAGCGCCGGCCTGAACTGGCGCCAGGCGATGGTGCTGCGGGCGTACGCCAAGTACCTGCGGCAGGCGGGCTCGACGTTCAGCCAGGACTACATGGAGGACACCCTCCGCCACAACGTCCACACGACCCGGCTGCTCGTCTCCCTGTTCGAGGCACGGATGTCGCCGGACCGCCAGCGCGCAGGACACGAACTCGTGGACGCCCTCCTGGAGGAGCTCGACGCGGCGCTCGACCAGGTGGCCTCGCTCGACGAGGACAGGATCCTCCGCTCCTTCCTGACCGTCATCAAGGCGACCCTGCGCACCAACTTCTTCCAGGAGGCCGCGGGCGGCAAGCCGCACGACTACGTCTCCATGAAGTTCGACCCGCAGGCCATCCCCGACCTGCCGGCCCCGCGCCCGGCGTTCGAGATCTGGGTCTACTCGCCGCGCGTCGAGGGCGTGCACCTGCGCTTCGGCAAGGTCGCGCGTGGCGGGCTGCGCTGGTCCGACCGGCGTGAGGACTTCCGCACCGAGATCCTCGGCCTGGTCAAGGCGCAGATGGTGAAGAACACCGTCATCGTGCCGGTCGGCGCCAAGGGCGGCTTCGTCGCCAAGCAGCTGCCCGACCCGTCCGTCGACCGGGACGCGTGGCTGGCCGAGGGCATCGCCAGCTACAAGATGTTCATCTCGGCGCTGCTCGACATCACCGACAACATGGTGGCCGGCGAGGTCGTGCCCCCGGCGGACGTCGTCCGGCACGACGAGGACGACACCTACCTGGTGGTCGCGGCCGACAAGGGCACCGCGACCTTCTCGGACATCGCCAACGGGGTCGCGGAGTCGTACAACTTCTGGCTCGGTGACGCCTTCGCCTCCGGCGGCTCGGCCGGCTACGACCACAAGGGCATGGGCATCACCGCCCGCGGCGCCTGGGAGTCCGTCAAGCGGCACTTCCGCGAACTGGACCTCGACACCCAGTCCGAAGACTTCACCGTCGTCGGCATCGGTGACATGTCCGGTGACGTGTTCGGCAACGGCATGCTGCTCTCCGAACACATCCGCCTGGTCGCCGCCTTCGACCACCGGCACATCTTCATCGACCCGAAGCCCGACGCGGCGACCTCCTACGCCGAGCGCCGCCGCATCTTCGACCTCCCGCGCTCCAGCTGGGCCGACTACAACACCGAGCTGATCTCCGCCGGCGGCGGCGTCTTCCCCCGTACCGCCAAGTCCATCCAGGTCAACGCCCATATCCGCGAGGTCCTCGGCATCGAGGACAAGGTCACCAAGATGACCCCGGCCGACCTGATGAAGGCGATTCTCAAGGCGCCGGTGGACCTGCTGTGGAACGGCGGCATCGGCACGTACGTGAAGGCGTCCACGGAGACCCACGCGGACGTCGGCGACAAGGCCAACGACCCGATCCGCGTCGACGGCGCCGACCTGCGCGTGCGGGTCGTCGGCGAGGGCGGCAACCTGGGCCTGACCCAGCTCGGCCGGATCGAGTTCGCGCTGCACGGCGGCAAGATCAACACCGACGCCATCGACAACAGCGCGGGCGTGGACACCTCCGACCACGAGGTGAACATCAAGATCCTGCTCAACGGCCTGGTCACCGAGGGCGACATGACGGTCAAGCAGCGCAACAAGCTGCTCGCCGAGATGACCGACGAGGTCGGCCGCCTCGTCCTGCGCAACAACTACGCGCAGAACACCGCGATCGCCAACGCGCTCGCCCAGTCCAAGGACATGCTCCACGCCCAGCAGCGCTTCATGCGCCACCTGGTGCGCGAGGGCCACCTCGACCGGGCCCTGGAGTTCCTGCCCACCGACCGCCAGATCCGCGAGCGGCTGAACACCGCGCAGGGCCTCACCAGCCCGGAGACGGCCGTCCTGCTGGCGTACACGAAGATCACGGTCGCCGAGGAACTGCTGCACACCTCGCTCCCCGACGACCCCTACCTGCACGGTCTGCTGCACACGTACTTCCCGGCCGCGCTGCGCGAGAAGTTCCCCGAGCACATCGACAACCACCCGCTGCACCGCGAGATCACCACGACCGTCCTGGTCAACGACACGGTCAACACCGGCGGTACGACCTATCTGCACCGCCTGCGCGAGGAGACCGGTGCCTCTCTCGAGGAGATCGTCCGGGCGCAGACCGTGGCCCGCGCGATCTTCCGCTCCGGGGTGGTGTGGGACGGGGTCGAGGCGCTCGACAACCAGGTCGAGGCCGCCGTACTGACCCGGATCCGCCTGCACTCGCGCCGCCTCGTCGAGCGCGGCACGCGCTGGCTGCTCAACAACCGGCCGCAGCCGCTCCAGCTTGCCGAGACCGTCGAGTTCTTCGGCGACCGCGTCGAACAGGTGTGGTCGCAGCTGCCGAAGCTGCTGCGGGGCGCCGACCTGGAGTGGTACCAGAAGATCTACGACGAGTTGAGCGGCTCCGGGGTCCCGGACGAACTCGCCACGCGCGTGGCCGGGTTCTCCTCGGCCTTCCCGACGCTGGACATCGTCTCGGTGGCCGACCGCATGGGCCGCGACCCGCTGGACGTCGCCGAGGTGTACTACGACCTCGCCGACCGTCTCCACATCACCCAGCTCATGGACCGCATCATCGAGCTGCCCCGCGCCGACCGCTGGCAGTCCATGGCCCGCGCCTCCATCCGCGAGGACCTCTACGCGGCCCACTCGGCGCTGACCGCGGACGTCCTGGCCGTCGGCAACGGCACCTCGACCCCCGAGCAGCGCTTCAAGGCCTGGGAGGAGAAGAACGCCCCGATCCTCGGCCGGGCGCGCACCACCCTGGAGGAGATCCAGAGCTCGGACGCGTTCGACCTGGCCAACCTGTCGGTGGCGATGCGCACCATGAGGACGCTGCTGCGGCAGCATTCGTAAGCGGTACGACGACGAGGGCGCCCCGGGCCATGCGGCTCGGGGCGCCCTCGCTCATCCGGTCAGCTGTCCGGGACGGAGCCTCAGGCGGCGGCCTTCGGCTGCGGCTTCGCCTTGTCCGGGCCGCCCGTGAAGTCCTCGTAGGCCGCAAGGACCTCGTCGGTGGGGCCGTCCATGCGCAGTTCGCCGCGCTCCAGCCACAGCACCCGGTCGCAGGTGTCGCGGATCGACTTGTTGCTGTGGCTGACCAGGAACACCGTGCCCGCGTGCTTGCGCAGTTCCCGGATGCGCTGCTCGGAGCGCTTCTGGAAGGAGCGGTCGCCGGTGGCGAGGGCCTCGTCGATGAGGAGGACGTCGTGGTCCTTGGCCGCGGCGATGGAGAAGCGCAGCCGGGCCGCCATGCCGGAGGAGTACGTCCGCATCGGAAGGGTGATGAAATCGCCCTTCTCGTTGATCCCGGAGAAGTCGACGATCTCCTGGTAGCGGTCCCTGACCTGCTCGCGGGACATGCCCATGGCGAGGCCGCCGAGGTGGACGTTGCGCTCGCCGGTGAGGTCGTTCATCAGGGCGGCGTTGACGCCGAGGAGGGAGGGCTGGCCGTCGGTGAAGATACGGCCGTTCTCCACCGGGAGCAGGCCCGCGACCGCCTTGAGCAGGGTCGACTTGCCGGAGCCGTTGGTGCCGATCAGCCCGATCGCCTCGCCCTTGTAGGCGACGAACGACACGTTCTTGACCGCGTGCACCTTGCGTACGCCCGCCGCCTTCTCCACCTGTCCCCGGCGCAGCATCCGGTTGAGGGCGGCGGTGGCGGAGCCCTTGCCCGCACCGGTGCCGTTGACGCGGTAGACGATGTCGACGCCGTCGACGACGACGGTGGGGATCTTGTCGTTCTCGATGTCAGCCACGGCCGTACGTCTCCTCAGCCTTCCAGAAGTAGATGAAGCCGCCGAGGCCGGCGACCAGCGCCCAGCCCACCGCGAGCGCCCACACGTGGTGCGGCAGCTGGCCGGCGTGGAAGCTGTCGATCAGGGCGTAGCGCATCAGGTCGATGTAGACGGCGGCCGGGTTGGCCTGGAGTACGGGCACCACCCAGGACGGCCAGTCGTGGTGGCCCTTGGCCAGCTTGTCGATGCTCCACATCACGCCGGAGACGTACATCCAGGTGCGCAGGACGAACGGCATCAGCTGTGCGATGTCCGGCGTCTTGGCGCCCATCCGCGCCATGATCATCGAGACGCCCGCGTTGAAGACTGACTGCAGCACCAGCGCCGGCACCGCCAGCAGCCAGGACGCGGCGACCGGGACACCGAAGCAGAGCAGGATCACGACCAGGGCGGCCATCGAGAAGAGCAGCTGCTGCAACTGCTGGAGGGCGAACGAGATCGGCAGCGCGGCTCGCGGGAAGTGCAGCGCCCGCACGAGGCCGAGGTTGCCGGAGATCGCCCGGGTGCCCGCCATGATCGAACTCTGGGTGAACGTCCAGATGAACACGCCCGTGACCAGGAACGGGACGTAGTCCGGCACGTTCCTCTTGGTGCCCAGCAGCACGCCGAAGATGAAGTAGTACACCGCCGCGTTCAGGAGCGGGGTCATCACCTGCCAGACCTGGCCCAGCTTCGCCTGGCTGTACTGCGCGGTGAGCTTGGCGGTCGAGAACGCGGTGATGAAGTGACGCCGTGCCCACAGCTGCCGGACGTAGTCCGGCAGGGAGGGGCGGGCGCCGCTGACCGCGAGGCCGTGCCGGGCGGCCAGGGCCGAGAGGTCGTCGTCGGCCGGGGACGCTGTCGGGGGCGGTGTGTCGAGGACCTGGCTCACATCCGCTGCTTTCGCTCGGAGGGTGGGGGTGGTGCGCGTGCGGCTGGCGCGCCCGTCATCCGACGTTTCCTTACGTGACTCTTCACGTTTTCTTACGTCGGGACGGGACCGTATCGTCGCAACGTGAGCGTAAGGCGAGTGAGCGTCGGAACGCAACCGTTTCGTCGTCACGGGTGACGTTGGAACGTAACCGTATCGTCGTGACGAGCTCCGTCGGGACGGCACCGTCCCGTCGCGACGACTCGCGTCGGAACGGGACCGTTTCGTCGCTACGCCCTATGCTGGTCCGCATGACGACCAACGCCGACGCGCCGCAGACCCGTACGCGCCGCCGTGCCCCGGCAGGAGCCGCCGTACTCCGTGAGGATGTGACGGAGGCCATCCGCGGCGCCGTCTTCGAGGAACTCGCGGCCGTCGGATACGCGCGGATGTCGATCGAGGGCATCGCGCGCCGCGCGGGCGTCGGCAAGACCGCGGTCTACCGCCGTTGGCGTTCCAAGCTGCACCTGGTCCTCGACGTCGTCTCGGAGATCGCGGTGATGGGCCTGCCGGTGCCGGACACGGGCTCGCTGGAGGACGATCTGCGGATGCTCTACGAGGTGACGTCGCGGGCGCTGCGGCACCCGGTGGCCTCGCAGATCATCCCGGACCTCCAGGCGGAGGCGGCCCGTAACCCCGAGATCGCCGAGGCCCTGCAGAACGCGTTGCAGAAGGGCCAGGAGGGTGTCGCCAGCAAGATCATCTCGGCGGCGGAGCGGCGCGGGGAGCTGCGCACGGGCTTCAACGACGAACTGGCCCTCGATCTCATCTCCGGCCCCCTGTACTGGCGCTCGGTGGTGATCCGGAGCCCGAAGCTCCCGAAGGGGTATCTCGCGGCGCTGGCCCGGGCGACGACGGAGGCGCTGAAGGCGCTCTGAGCCTCAGCGGTCGGCCCAGTGGCCGTGGCCGGAGTCCGGTGCCGTACGCAGGGCGAGGAGTTCCGGGGCGAACACCCGGATCCGGCCACCGCCGCTCTCCGTGGGCCCGATCAGCCCGTCCAGCCGGAGCCGGGACAGCGGGCGGGGACGTGGCCGTCCGCTCCCTCCTGGCTCACTCCGTCCAGGAGCCAGGCCGCCCGCGCGGCGAGCCGCACGTCGACACGCCGCCGTCTCACCTCAAAGCGCTTCCGTCAATCCGTGAGGAGTTGGGTGAGGGCTGCCAGGTCGGGCGTTCTCAGTACCCGGTCGGAGAAGCCCGGCAGCGGCACATGCAGGGGCGTCGTCCAGCGCTCCGGAATGGCCGTGACGCCGTACACCGCTCCCGCCAGGCCGCCCGTCACCGCTGCCACCGTGTCCGTGTCGCCGCCCAGGTCGATCGCGGCGCGTACGGCCGTCTCGTACGAGGTCGACGTACGCAGCGCCCAGACCGCGGAGCCCAGGCAGGGCCATACGGCGCCGTTGAACTCGGTGGCCTGGTCCGGGTGCCAGTCGGGGGCCAGGACGGTGGCGTAGCGCCGACGGTGGTCCCGGTGGACCGCGTCAAGGGTGGCTTCCACGGCGTCCAGCGGGTCGTGGCCGGCCAGGGCCACCCGAACCAGTTCGTGGAAGACGGCCGTGCCCTCCCAGGCCGCCCGGTCGCCGTGCGTGAGGGCGGCCAGGCGGCGGCCGGCGGTCATGGTGGCCTCGCGGCCATGGGCGGCGAAGTACACGGCGGACGGGGCGGCCCGCATCAACGCGCCGTTTCCCGCCGCCCGCTGGTTCACCTGGAAGTGGAGGGCGGCAGCGGTGTCCCACGGGTCACCGCTGCCCAGTACGGCCTCGGTCTGGAGGCCGATGTCCTTCGGCTCGGCGGCCGCCCAACGCTGGAACCGGCGGAAGACATCCGGGAGTTCGAGCCCGCCGCACTCCGCGAGGGACTCGGCTGTCAGGACCGCCATCTGCGTGTCGTCGGTCGCCTCGCCCGGATCCCAGCCGCCGCCCCCGCACATCTCGCCGCCGTGCCCCGGCTCCGGGAACCGGTCCGAGAAGGCGCCCTCCGGCCCGAACTCGAAGGGGGCGCCCAACGCGTCCCCCACGGCGGAACCGACGACAGCGCCCAGGGCGCGCTCTGCGCGAACGACCATTCACGCAGGCTAGCCCGGAGCAGTCACGCGCCTCCTGCGCGGACTGTCCGAGCTGCCGCTGTCCCGACCCCCGCAGGCCGGATCCCGGCCTACTCGATGACGAGCTCGACCTCGATGTTGCCGCGGGTGGCGTTGGAGTAGGGGCAGACCTGGTGGGCCTGCTCGACGAGCTTGCGGCCGGTCTCCGCGTCCACGGTGTCGGGGAGCTCGACGCGGAGGGCGACCTTGAGGCCGAAGCCCTCGCCCTGCTTGCCTATGCCGACCTCGGCGGTGACGGCGGCGTCGCTGACGTCGACCTTGGCCTGGCGGCCGACGAGACCGAGGGCGCTGCCGAAGCAGGCGGCGTAACCGGCTGCGAACAGCTGCTCCGGGTTGGTGCCCTGCCCGTTGCCGCCCAGCTCCACCGGCGGGGCCAGCGCGACGTCGATCTTGCCGTCGTTGGTGTAGGCCCGGCCGTCACGGCCGTGGGTGGCGGTGGCGACAGCGGTGTAGAGCGCGTCCATGGAAGACCATCCCTCTCGAAGTCTTGTCTCGGCGGCTCTTCTGCGGCCGCCTCACGACGACAAGTAGAGCACACAATTCAATTGCGCACAACTAAATCGCCGACAAGCGCTATCCTGGACGCATGGACACGTCCCCGACCGCCACTCCGACCGCCACCGACTGGCTCCGTCTCGACCAGCAGATCTGCTTCTCCCTGAACGCGGCCTCCCGCGCCTTCGGCAGCGTCTATCGCGTGGTCCTCAAGGACCTGGGGATCACCTACCCGCAATACCTGGTGATGCTGCTGCTGTGGGAGCACGGCGAGCTGCCCGTCAAGAAGCTCGGCGAGCACCTGCGGCTCGACTCGGGCACCCTGTCCCCGCTTCTCAAGCGGCTGGAGGCGGCGGGCCTGGTCCGGCGCGAGCGCAGTGCCCGCGACGAGCGCTCGGTGCAGGTGCGGCTCACCGAGGAGGGCGCCGCCCTGCGCGAGCGCGCGGAACAGGTGCCCCGCCAGATCTTCTCGGCGACCAGCCTCGACCTGGACGAGATCCGCGCTCTGCGGACCCGCCTCGACCAGCTCACGTCGGCACTGGACCAGGCCGTGCACGCCGAGCTGCCCGACGAGGACTGACGGAGGACCGAGCAAGGACTGGCTCAGGACGGGCTGAGGACTGGCAGTCACCGGAAAGGCGTCGATACCGCCTGGTTCACTGATACGCGGACACGGGTCAACCGAAGAGGGGACGGCCGTACATGACCTGGCTGATCACCGGCGGCGCCGGCTACATCGGGGCGCACGTCGTGAGGGCGATGACCGGGGCGGGCGAGCAGGCGGTCGTGTACGACGACCTGTCCGCCGGCGTCGCCGAGCGCGTGCCGGCCGACGTGCCGCTGGTGGTGGGTTCCACGCTGGACGCCGAGCGGGTCGCGCACACCCTGGCGGACCACGAGGTCACCGGTGTGGTCCACCTCGCGGCGAAGAAGCAGGTCGGCGAGTCGGTGGAGCTGCCGCTGCACTACTACCGGGAGAACGTCGAGGGTCTGCGCGTCCTGCTGGAGGCGGTGACCACGGCCGGCGTCCCCTCCTTCGTCTTCTCGTCCTCGGCGGCGGTGTACGGCATGCCGGACGTCCCGCTGGTGACGGAGCGGACCCCGTGCGCGCCGATGTCCCCGTACGGCGAGACCAAGCTGGCCGGGGAGTGGCTGGTCCGTGCCACGGGTCGCGCGACCGGTCTCTCCACCGCCTGCCTCCGCTACTTCAACGTGGCGGGCGCGGCGAGCCCCGAGCTGGCCGACACGGGCGTCTTCAACATCGTCCCGATGGTCTTCGAGAAGCTCACCGAGGACGCGGCCCCGCGCATCTTCGGCGACGACTACGACACCCCCGACGGCACCTGCGTCCGCGACTACATCCACGTCGCCGACCTGGCCGAGGCCCACGTGGCCGCCGCCCGCACCCTGCAGTCCGCCCCGGGACGCGGCCTCACCGTCAACATCGGCCGCGGCGAGGGCGTCTCCGTCCGCGAGATGATCGACCACATCAACGCGGTCACCGGCTACGACCGCCCCCCGACCGTCACGCCCCGCCGGCCCGGAGACCCGGCCCGGGTCGTCGCCTCCGCCGACGTGGCGGCCACAGAACTCGGCTGGAAGGCCAAGCACGACGTCCAGGACATGATCACGTCGGCGTGGGAGGGCTGGGTGCGGCTGCACCCGGAGGCGGCCCGGGGCTAGCGGCGGCCGTCCACCGTCCGCGCGGCAGGACGGCGGAGCCGGCGCCCCGGCCGTCCCACCGGGCGCCAGGTGGACGGGCGGGTCGGGGTGGGACGGGACGGACTGGACGGCACGGGCTCCTCCTAGCGGGTCTCGGTGACGGGCGTTTCCGTCGCGGGGCGGGGCACGGTGGCCAGCGGGGGACGGCCGAGCGCGGCCACCGCCGACGGCACCGGGTGACGCTCTGCGAGCGGGATCACCGGGGGCACCTCGGTCTCGCCCAGGACGACACGGCGTACGACCCGTTCGGCGGCGCGGCCGTCGTCGTACGGGCAGAAACGCTCGCGGAACGCCGAGCGCAACTGGGTGGAGCGGGAGCCGCGCCAGTGGCCGCTGGCGAAGATGTCAGTCAGTTCGTCCTCGCTGCGCGCGACCGCTCCCGGCGCGAAGGACCGCAGGTCGAAGTAGGTGCCGCGGGCCGCTTCGTACGCCGCCCGGTCGTCGGCGGAGGTATGGATCACGATCGGCCGGTCCAGGCCCGCGTAGTCGAACATCAGGGACGAGTAGTCGGTGACCAGGACGTCCGAGGCGAGGCACAGGGACTCGACGCTCGGGTGGTCCGTGACGTCGATGACCCGGCCGGTCGCGGGGGAGACGAGCGGGCCGCCGTGCCGGTGGTGGGCGCGGGCCAGCACCACGAAGCGGGGGCCCAGGCGGCGCAGGAGGCGGGCCAGGTCGAGGCCGGCCCGCTGGGTGCGGCGGTGGTCGCGGTAGGTGGGCGCGTACAGGATGGCGACCGAGCCCGCGGGGATGCCGAGGGACTCGCGCAGCCGTCGTACGTCCTCCGAGGTCGCCCGCTGGAACACGTCGTTGCGGGGCTGGCCGTAGGGGAGCGTGGTGTAGCCGCCGGGGTAGACCCGCTCCCAGGTCAGGGTGGTGTGGCGGTTGGCGGACAGGAGGTAGTCCCACTGGTCGACGCCGCGCAGCATCGCCTCGAAGTCCAAGTCCCCTGCTGCCGCCGGGCGTTCCTGGAGGTCGAGGCCCATGTGCTTGAGAGGCGTGCCGTGTTGGGTCTGGACGAGGATCTGTCCGGTCCGCTTGACCAGAAGGCGGTCGAAGTCGGTGTTGTTCACGAGGTACTTGGAGCGGGCGAGCGCCGTCCAGTAGGCGGCCGTGCCGGGTCGGATGCGGCGGGTCGCGGTCGGGATCGTGTGGTGGTGCTCCGGGCGGGCGATCCACGCGGTACGGATGTGCGGGGCGAAGGTGCGGAACGCCTCCTCCAGCGCGCCCGGGTTGCAGCCGTGGCCGCGGCCGCCGTACGCGGCGAAGACGGCACGGTCCCCGCACAGGGGGAGGCGGAGCTGGACGCGGTAGTGGAGTCGCAGGGCCGCCGCGTGCAGGGACCTGGCGAGGCGTACGGCAGGGCGGGCGGCCCCACGGCCGAAGCTCCGGGCCAGTTCCGCGAGCCGGTGGGCTCGGTACAGGCCCAGGCGGATCACGGTGTGGCGCGGCCGGGAGCGCGCCGGGACCGGGTGGCCCGGGGTGCGGTGGGCGCGGTAGTGGGCGCGGGCCCGGCGCAGGAACTCGGCACGGCTGCCGCGGGGGAGACGGTCCCGCTGAGCGAACACCGCCCAGAGGTCGTCCACCATGCGGAGGAACAACACGGGCCGCCAGCGGGCGAGTTCGCGGCGCGAGTCGACGTACGCGAAGGCCCTGTCGTACTGCTCGAACAGGTCGAAGTGGCCGGCCGCGACGAGGGGTTCGCCTCCGCGGTGCCGGCGATGGTGGACGCAGACCCGGTCCAGGGTGGCGATCGACTCGGCGGCCATCAGGGCCTGGCAGGTCCAGGGCAGGTCCGCGTGATGGCCGGGAGGGAAGGCGAAGCCCTCGCGCTCGACGAACTCCCTGCGGTACGCCTTGTTCCAGGCCACCGCCGGCACCCGCAGCAGCCCCGGGCGGTCCTCCAGCCCGAACGGCGCCGGGCCCTGCTCGGTGAGCCCGCCCGTAAAGCTGCCGCCGACGGTCTCGCCCGACCAGTGGACGAGCGCGTGGTCGTGGACCAGGACGTCCGGTTCGCCGGTCTCCTTCAGCCGGTCGGCGATCGCCCGCAGCGCGTGCGGCGTGAGGGTGTCGTCGCCGTCGAGGAACAGCAGGTAGTCGCCCGTCGCCTCGGCCACCCCGGCGTTGCGGGCCTGGCCGAGCCCCGAGTTGTTCGCCAGATGAACCGCCCGGACCCGGGGATCGCGGGCCGCGAACTCGTCGACGATCTCGCCGCACGCGTCCGGCGAGCGGTCGTCGACCGCGATCAGCTCCAGATCCTCGTACGACTGTGACAGCACCGACTCCAGGCATGCGGGCAGGTACGCCTGAACCTTGTACGCGGGGACGATGACACTGAACCTGGGCACGGCACACATCCATGGGTCGGCGCGGGCGGTCTGCCCGGCAACGCCCCACGTCGGCGCGGGGTTACGGTCCGTACGGCATTCGGGCGAACGCGAAGGGGCGGACCGGTGTCGGTCCGCCCCTTCGACTCGACTGCCCGTACGGGCTACTTGACCGCGCCCGCCATCACGCCGGACACGAACTGCCGCTGGAACGCGAAGAACACGAGCAGCGGGATCACCATCGAGATGAACGCGCCCGGCGCCAGGACGTCGACGTTGTCGGCGAAGGCACGCATCTGGGTCTGCAGGGCGACCGTGATCGGCTGGCTGTCGGCGTCCGTGAACACCAGGGCGATCAGCATGTCGTTCCACACCCACAGGAACTGGAAGATGCCCAGGCTCGCGATCGCGGGCCCGCCGAGAGGCAGCACCACCCTTGCGAACAGGCGCAGTTCACCCGCGCCGTCGAGCCTCGCCGCCTCCAGGAGCTCACGCGGGATCTCCGCGAAGAAGTTCCGCAGCAGGAACACGGCGAACGGCAGACCGAAGCCCACATGGAAGAGGATCACGCCGAAGATGTTGCCGAACAGGCCGATCTTGCCGAAGAGTTCGGCGATCGGGATCAGCGCCACCTGCACCGGAACCACCAGCAGACCGACCACGGCCATGAACCACCAGTCGCGGCCCGGGAACTCCATCCACGCGAACGCGTAACCCGCGAGCGCGCCGATGGCGATCACCAGGATCGTCGCCGGGACCGTGATCAGCACGGTGTTGACGATGGAGTTGGTGATGTCGCTGTTCTGGAGCAGCTTGTCGTAGCTGTCGAAGGTGAGCTGGGAGGGCTTGGTGAAGACCTTCCACCAGCCGGTCGCGGCCAGGTCCCCGGGGCTGCGCAACGAGGAGATCAGCAGCCCGATCGTCGGCACCAGCCAGAACAGGCCGACGACGACGAGGAACACACTCACCACGCCGCCGCTGACGCGCTCCACGAGCCGTGAGCCGAGCGATTGCTTCACCTTCGCACCCTCGGCGGGTGCCGTCTCGGGGAGCCTTTCGGCCTGGGTCGTCATCGCCGTACCTCCCGCCTGAGCCGACGAATGTTGAACCACATCACCGGGATCACCAGCAGCAGCAGGAACACCGAGATGGCGCTCGCGATGCCCGGCTGGTCCTCGGCGAAGCCCTTGCGGTACAGCTCAAGGGCGAGGACGTTCGCGTCGTCCTGCGAGGAGCCCGGCGGGATGATGAAGACCAGGTCGAAGATCTTGAGGACGTTGATCATCAGGGTCACCGTGACGACCGCGAGGACGGGCGCCAGGAGCGGGACCGTGACCCTGCGGAAGACCTGCCACTCGCTGGCGCCGTCGACCCGGGCCGCCTCCAGGAGTTCCCGGGGAATGCCCGCGAGCCCGGCCGCGATCAGCACCATCGCGAAACCGGCCCACATCCAGATGTACGACCCGATGATCGCCGGCGTCACCAGCGACGGGCCGAGCCAGTCGATCCCGTTGTAGGCCTCCTTGAAGTTGCTCGCCGGGAGCCGGAGTCGGGCTCCGTCGGCCTTCTCGGAGAAGGAGAACGTGCCGTCGTCACCGGCCTTCGCGGTTTCTACGACCTTGCCGTCCTTGACCGCCTCGATCTTCATGCCGGGGTAGCCGAGTTCGGTCGGGTCGACCCCGCCGAGCTTGCCGACGCCCTTGCCGCGCGTGAAGTCCTGCCAGGTCGTCCCGGTGATCCGGCCCGGGTCGGTCTGCGGCGCCACGGCCTTCTTCGCGTCGCCCGGCATCTGGTCCGGGGCGACACCGACCAGGGGCAGGGTGACCGTACCGCCGGTGTGGACGGCCGTCTTGGTGATGAAGCCACCCCCCTGTGCCACCAGCGGGGAGTTGCGGCCCGGGTGGGCCTTCGGGAACGCCGAGGACTGCGCGAACGTGTCGTGCACGCCCACCCACACCGCGTTCGCAAACCCCTTGTCCGGGTCCTGGTCGTAGACGAGCCGGAAGATGATGCCCGCCGCCAGCATCGAGATCGCCATCGGCATGAAGACGACCAGCTTGAACGCCGTTCCCCAGCGCACCCGTTCGGTCAGTACCGCGAAGATCAGACCGAGCGCGGTGGCGATCGTCGGCGCGAACACCGCCCAGATGATGTTGTTCTTCAGAGCCGTGCGGATGCCGTCGTCGGTGAACAGCGCCTTGTAGTTGTCGATTCCGGCGAACCCGTCACCGGACTGGTCGTAGAAGCTGCGGACCAGGGAGTACCCGATCGGGTAGACCACGAGCGCGCCCAGCAGCACGAGGGCGGGCAGCAGGAACAGCACTGCCACGGTCCTGCGCGTGCCGGTCACGCTCTTGCGCGACTTGGGGGAGGCAGGGGCCGGTGGGACCCCTGCCTCGGTGGCCGATGTCATCGCCTCAGTTCCCGTAGGCGGCCGCCGCGTCGGCCTCCAGCTTGGCCTGGGTGCCCGCGATGTTCGCCGGGTTCGTCAGGAAGTCCTGGAGCGCCTTCCACTCACCCTTGCCGGGAGTGCCGCCGAAGGCCTGCGGGGCCTGGTCGGACATGTCGAAGCGGAAGTCGTCGCCCGAGCCGATCAGCGCCTTGGCGATTTTCTGCTGCACCGGGTTCGGATACGACGAGATGTCCACGTTCTTGTTCGGCGAGAGATAGCCGCCCAGCTTCGCCTGGATCGTCGCCGCGTCCGGGGAGGCCAGGAAGGTGGCCAGCGCCTGCGCCCCCTTGGAGTCCTTGAGGATCACGGCCGCGTCGCCGCCGGAGACCACGGGGGCGGTGTCACCGACCTTCGGGAACGGGAACACCTTCGCGTCCGTGCCCACCTTCGCCTTGGCCGTCTGGATATTGACCTGCGCGAAGTCGCCCTCGTAGACCATCGCCGCCTTCGGCTGGTCGCCGCCGGTGAACGTCTGCGTCACCGAGGCCGGGAAGTCCGTCTGCAGCGCGCCCTTCGCGCCGCCCGCGACGTAGTCCTTCTTGCCCCAGACCTGGGCCAGCGTGGTCAGCGCGTCCTTCACGGACGGGTCCGTCCACTTGATCTCGTGCTTGGCGAGCTGGTCGTACTTCTCCGGGCCCGCCTGGGAGAGGTAGATGTTCTCGAACCAGTCCGTCAGGGTCCAGCCCTCGGCGCCGCCCACGGAGAACGGCGTCACGCCCGAGTCGTAGACCGTCTGGGCCGTGGTCAGCAACTCGTCCCAGGTCTTCGGCTCGGTGGCGCCCGCGTTCTCGAAGACCTTCGCGTTGTACCAGATCAGCGACTTGTTGGCGGCCTTGTAGTAGACGCCGTACTGGGTGCCACCGACCTTGCCGATGTCCTGCCAGCCCTGCGAGTAGTTCTTGGCGAGTTCCGCCTTGGCCTCCGCACCCAGCGGCTTCGCCCACTTCTTGTCCACGGCCTGCTTGATCGCGCCCGGCTGCGGAAGCATCGCGACGTCCGGCGGCTGGCCGCCCGCGACCTTCGAGCCGAGGAAGTTGACGATCGGGTCCTGGGCGGGCACGAAGGTCACCTTGGCGCCGGTGCGCTTCTCGAACTCCGCCAGGACCTTCTTGAAGTTGGCCTGCTCCGCGCCGCTCCAGACGGCGGCGACCTCCAGGCTCTGCCCGTTCAGCTTGGGGAGGGTGACCGTGGTGCCGGTCTCCTTGCCGCCTGTCGCGCCCGTGTCACTGCTCTTGTCGTCGTTCCCGCCGCATGCGGTGAGCGAGAGGGCGAGGGCCGCCGCGAGGGCGGCGGCCGCCGATTTCGCAGCCCTGTTCGCTGACTTGGGCTTCCGCTGTGTGCTGCTCGTGCTGCGCATCACGACCCCGTTCTTCGTTCCTCGTCGAACGTTCGAGGGCTGTCCCGTGCGCTCTGGTCTACGCCGGGTGGACGAGGGTCGGCAAGTGGGCGTCCGCTGTCAACCGGAAGATCGTGATGGCGTCGTGACCAGTGCCGGTGCGTCGTGGCGCGCGTCATTGGGGGCGGTGCCCCCGGACCCCTTCGCGTCTACAGCAGTGACGGGACCTCTGCCGCTGCGACTTCCCTCGCTGCCCGTTCCAATGCACTCGCCAGCAGGGCAAGATCCGTCGGGCCGTTGCCCAGTTCGCGGACCGGGCGGCGGGCCGGGGGGTCACCCATGCGTTCCCATTCCAGCGGGACGACCGTGGGGCGGAGAGTCGCCGTGCGGGGGATGCGGCCGGTGACCCGGCCGGCCTGGAAGGCCGTGACCCGGCCGTCGGACCAGGTCAACCGGCCGCGGCCGGGAGCGGGTTCGTCCTGGCCGGTGGCTGGGGTGTCCAGGGTGACGCGGAGGGTGGCCAGGCGGGCCGTCTCCGACTCGGCCGTACGACCGCCCGGGCCGGTCGCGGCCACCAGGTGGACGCCCAGGCGCTCGCCCTCACGGGACACCGCCTCGAGCGCGCGTATGACCGAGCCGGCGGCCGGCCGGCCCGGGGAGCCGAGGGGCGGGGAGACCAGGGCGTCCAGGTCGTCCACGATCACGACCAGACGGGGGAGCGGGGGAGCCGTCTCCGTCCGGCGGCGGGCCGCCCCGGGGCGCAGGCGGATCGTGGAGCTGGGCGGCGAGTCGAGGTCACCGGCGGCCGGGTCGCCGGGCGTGCCCGCGCTGCCTGCCGTGCTCCGGTGTGACGCCGTGCGCTGCGCGACCATACGGCCCGACAGCTCCCGGCCGGTGTGCCACTCCGCGAAGTCGGAGCGGCCCAGCAGCTCCGCGCGCCGCTTCAGCTCGGCGGTCAGGGACTGGGCGAACTCCCGCATGCGGACCGGGTCGTTGGCGAGGAGGTGGGTGGTCACGTGCGGTACGTCCGTGCACACGCGCAGGCCCTCGCCGTGACCGCTGCCGCCCACGCTGTCCCGGCCGTCCATCAGGACGATGCTGAGCCGGTCGGGCCGCTCGGCTGCGGCCAGCGAGGCGACGACCGCGCGCAGCAGTTCCGTACGGCCGCTGCCCGCGGGGCCCTCGATCAGCAGGTGCGGGCCCTCGGCCGCGAGGTCGGCGCAGACCGGGCCGCGCGGTCCGGCCCCCAGCACCGCCCAGGCCCGGCCGCCGAGTGACTCCGGGTCGTCGGCCGCGTCCGCCCAGCGTGTCATCAGCGACGGCGGGGTGGCCCGGGCCAGCCCCAACTCGTCCAGCAGCCGCGCCGACCGGGGCAGCGGCGCGGACACGCGCGCGTGCCCCGCACCGGCGGTCCCGTCCGTCCGCAGCGGCGCCAGCGCCCGCGCGAACCGCTCGGCCCAGGCCGCGGAGACGGCGTCCACCGCGGCGACCGTGCCGTGGCCGACGGGGACCGGGGCGGAGGCCGCGGTGAGGTGGACGGTGTCGGAGTCGGTGTGCGAGCCCGGGCCGGTGGTGCGGGCCTTGGCGCCGGTGCGGGGCGCGTCCGCGTGGCGGGTGTCGGCCGGGGGCGGGGTGGTGCCGGGGCGGGAGGTGTCGGAGCGACCGGGCTCGGGGACGCTGCGGTAAGCGTCGGTGCCGGTGCCTGACTGCGCGGGAACCCTCGTCCGCGCCACCCGCATCAGCCGCAGTGCCGTCGCCACGTCACCGCTGAGCAGGCCGACCGCCCCGCACTCGCGGAACGTCGGGGCCGCCGCGCACGCCGCCTCGTACGTGTCCGTCACCGGAGAGGCGGGCGAGGCCGGGGCCGTCTCGGCCAGGCACACGATGTGGATACCGGCCCGGGGGCCCTCCGCCGCGAGCCGCGCCACGGCCTTGCGCAGATCGGCGCCGCCGGGGTCGCCGTCCACGACGACCACGGTGTACGGCCCCGGGAAACCGCCGCCTGTCTCGTCCTCCGCGTCGTCCCTGGCCCAGGAGGGCCGTCGGGCGGTGTCCCGGGGGCGGTCCTGAGAGGCGGCCGAGCGGGCCGCCGGGACGGTCCTGCGGGCTGGTGCGAGCTCCTCGTCGGCCAGGTGGTCGTCCAGGCGCCGCAGGAGTTCGTCGGTGCGGGCCGCGGCCTGTTCGCGGTCGTGGGCGAGGAGGAGGCGGCAGTCCTGGCCGTGTCCCGGGCGGACATGGGGGAGCCAGCCGAGCCAGGACCACTCGGCGGTGCGCTCCTGCGCGGACCGGGAGCGGTCCGTGCTGATCAAGACGATCTCCAGGGTCTCCGGCGCGTGCAGGGCGGCGAGCTGGGCCACCACCGCGCGGGCCAGCCCGGCGAGGCGCGCGCGGGGACCGGCCAGGCCCAGTGCGCCGGCCTCGCGCAGATCCGCGGTGACCGGCACGGCCGGAAGCAGCCCCGAGCCGTCGGGAGCCGCCCGGTCGGCGGTGCCGAGCCGCACGGTGAGGGCCTCGGGATGCCCGGGCCCGCGCTCCCACAGGCGCGCTCCGGGACCCAGCGCCGTCAGCAGCAGGGCCGCCGGGTCGGGCCAGACCTCGGGCATCTGGGGCGCGGTGGCCGACGGCACCGCGGTGACGGGCGCGGCCGTCTCGCCGTACGCCTCGTCGCGCTCGGACGTCTCCTGCTCGCCCCGGCCCCCGGTCAGCCGCCGGGCCCACGCGGAGAGCCCGCCGCGCCGCCGCACGCCCTGCGGTACGTCGGTGCCGCGCAGGGGGGTGCCCTTGCGGCGGCCGGTCGCGGGGGCGTCGGGCGCGGAGGGGAGGTCCTGGCCGGCTGGAGGAGGCGAGGGGAGAGCGGTCGTGCGTGTCACTTCGAAGGAGCCGAGCCCGGCCCGGCCGCCGTGGGTGTCCCCGCCGGCAGCCCTGTCCGGTGCTTCGCCGGAGGAGAGCGCTCCGGCAGCACCCCGGGGGCCGGCTTCGGTGTCGCCCCGGCGCTCGATCCGGGGTGCACCGCCCTGCCCCGGCACGACCACCGACGGCTCGGTGGGCCCGTGACCCTGGGCTCCTGTGGTCTCGGGGCCGCCGCCCGACGCGCCCCAGCTCGCGGGGCCATAGGCGTGATGGGTCCGGTCGGCGGGCGGCCGAGGTGCGGCGTCGCCGCTGTCACGGCCACCACGCGCGGGTGTCGAGCCCTGCGCCGACTCCGCGCTCGCGGCGGACGCGGCCTCCGCGGCACGTGCCGACACCCTGCCGCGCGCGCGGGGCGAGCCCGCGGCTGGTGCGGAGGCCGAGCCGGACGCGTCTGCGCCGTTGTCGCGGGTTCCTGCCGCCCCACGCCCCTCGACAGCACCCGGCCGGTATCCGGCCGTGCCGGGTGCCGCTGCGTTCTCCGAAGCCCGGCGCGGCCCGGTCACGCTCGGTCCATGACCCGCGGTGCCCGGTTCCCGGGCCTCTGCCGAGCCACCGGGTGCAGGACTGCCGCCCCGCGGATGCCCGGCGCGGCCGGTCCGGGCATACGTGTCCGCGGGCCCGGCCGCGGACGAGGTCACGCGCACGTGTCCCTCGCCGTCCGGTTCCGTCCCGAGCCGGCGCCCCCCGCTCGGCGACAGCCGGAGCACCGACTCGCCGATCCTCAGGAGCGCCCCCGGAGGGAAGCGGACCGGGCGGGTGCCCACCCGGGTGCCGTCCAGGGTCGTGCCGTTCGTGGAGTCGAGGTCGGCCACCGAGACGCGGCCGTCGGGGGCGACCGTGACCGCGCAGTGCAGGCGGGAGACGTCGGGGTCGTCCAGGGGGACGTCGGCGTCGGCGGAGCGGCCGATGTGGATCTGGCCGCCGTGCAGCAGATGGACGCCGCCGGCGTCGGGGCCGGCGACCACGTGGAGCTGGGTGGGGGCGTCGTCGAGCTCGGGGTGGGGCTCGGGAGCCGCCGGGGCGCCCAGGGAGAGAACGGCGCCGTCGATCAGCGGCGGCTCGCCGAGGGTGGCGCGCTGGGTGTCCAGCCGCTCCCCGTCCGCGTACAGCACGACCGGGCCGCCGCCGCGCTCGGCCTCGCCCGCGCGGGAGGCGCCCCCGTCCCCGGGGACCGCCGAGGCGAGGGCCGTGGCCACCGCGGCCAGTGCCGTGCCGACGGGAGCGGTGACCAGCACGTCGCAGCTCGCGGCGCGGCCCCGGGTCCGGTCGGACGGGCCCAGCGGGTCTACGACGGTCAGCCGGATCTGCATCGCCGTCAGCGGTCCCTTCTGCGCGGACTGGTTCGCGGACAAGCACGCGCCCAAGTTCGTCGGCCTTGACGGTAGGCATCCTCGCACCTGCCACTGACAACGCGCCCGTCGCCCGAGGGCAAGTGATCTTGATTGGTCGGCTCTGCCCCCAAAAGTGCCTGACCAGTGCAACGCCGGCGATCACTTGAGATCGGTCACGTCAACGTCCGGCAACCGGGAGACCCGCACGGAGCGTCTTTCCTTCGAACGCGCTTGGCAACGCTTACCTGGTGCCGTGAGGAGCGGCACTACAGTGGGTCGGAACGACAGCAAGCAGCAGGGAGTGCAAAGTGCGGCCGGTAGGCAGCAAGTACTTCCTCGAGGAGCCGCTCGGACGCGGTGCCACGGGGACCGTGTGGCGGGCCCGCCAGCGGGAGACCGCGGGCGCCGAGGCCGCCGTACCGGGACAGCCCGGCGAGACCGTCGCGATCAAGGTCCTCAAGGAGGAGCTCGCGAGCGACCCGGACATCGTGATGCGGTTCCTGCGCGAGCGCTCCGTCCTGCTGCGGCTGACCCACCCGAACATCGTGCGGGTGCGTGACCTGGTCGTCGAAGGCGATCTGCTCGCCCTGGTCATGGACCTCGTCGAGGGACCGGACCTGCACCGCTACCTGCGCGAGAACGGCCCCTTCAGCCCCGTCGGCGCCGCCCTGATCACCGCCCAGATCGCCGACGCGCTCGCCGCCAGCCACGCCGACGGCGTGGTCCACCGCGACCTCAAGCCCGCCAACGTGCTGCTGCGGCAGTACGGCGGCCAGATGCACCCCCTGCTGACCGACTTCGGCATCGCGCGCCTCGCGGACTCCCCGGGCCTGACCCGGACGCAGGAATTCGTCGGCACGCCCGCGTACGTGGCGCCCGAGTCCGCCGAGGGCCGCCCGCAGACCTCCGCCGTCGACATCTACGGCGCCGGCATCCTGCTGTACGAGCTGGTCACCGGCCGTCCGCCGTTCGCCGGGGGCTCCGCCCTCGAAGTCCTGCACCAGCACCTGAGCGCCGAGCCGCGCCGCCCTTCCACGGTCCCCGACCCGCTGTGGACGGTCATAGAGCGCTGCCTGAGCAAGAACCCGGAGCGACGCCCCAGCGCCGAGAACCTCGCCCGCGGGCTGCGTGTCGTCGCCGAGGGCATCGGCGTGCACGCGAACTCCGCGCAGATCGCCGCGGCGGACAACGTCGGTGCCCTGCTGCTGCCCGACCCGGACCCGGCGGCCGTACCGGACACCCCCGGGGCCGCCGACCCGACGCAGGTGCTGCCGCACGGCGCGGGCGCCTACGACCCGAACGCCGCGACCAGCTTCCTGCCGCACACCGGCGCCGGGAACCCCGTCGGCGCCGCCGACCCCACCGCCGTACTCCCGCACCGCGGCGCGGCCGATCCGACCGCCGTCATGCCGCCGGTACCGCCCGGACAGCCGGGACAGCCGGGACAGGGGCAGTACGGGCAGCAGGGCCAGCAGCCCGGCGGGCCCGAGGACCCGCACCCCTGGCAGAACCAGCTGCGCGCGGCCCGGGACCGCAACGAACAGACGCAGGTCCAGTACCTCGACCCCGGCGAGGACCCGCTGCGCCGCCGCCCCCAGCGGCAGGTCGCCAGGCCGCAGCAACAGCAGCCGCCTCAGCGGCAGCAGCGGCCCCAGCAGCGGCCCCAGCAGCGGCCCCCGCAGGGCGGCTACGGCCGTCAGCCGCAGCAGCAGCCCCAGCAGTACGCCCCGCAGCAGCAACAGCCGCAGCGGTACGCGCCCCCGCCGCAGCCCGAGCGCCCCGCGCGCGAGCCCCGGCAGCCGCGGCAGCGCAGTGCCAACCCGATGAAGATCCCGGGTCTGGGCTGCCTCAAGGGCTGCCTGTTCACGATCGTCATCCTGTTCGTCGCGAGCTGGCTGATCTGGGAGCTGAGCCCGCTCCAGGAGTGGATCGGCACCGGCAAGAGCTACTGGCAGCAGATCGGCGACATCATCGACACCGTGAGCGGATGGATCGGGGATCTGGGCGGAAAGACCTCAGGTCAGCAGTAACTCTGGAGATTTGTCGACAACCAGCGGGTGATTTCCGTCTCCGCGGTGAAGGTTGGCTCTTCCGACGCGTAGTTTTGTCGGCAACACGCGTCTGTAGGAGCAGCCTTGGCACGGAAGATCGGCAGCCGGTACACCGCCAACCAGATCCTGGGGCGGGGCAGCGCCGGCACGGTGTGGCTGGGCGAGGGACCCGAGGGGCCCGTCGCCGTCAAGCTGCTGCGCGAGGATCTCGCGTCCGACCAGGAGCTCGTCGGCCGCTTCGTCCAGGAGCGCACGGCTCTGCTCGGCCTGGAGCACCCCCACGTGGTCTCCGTACGCGACCTCGTGGTCGACGGCAACGACCTCGCGCTCGTCATGGACCTGGTCCGGGGGACGGATCTGCGCACCCGGCTCGACCGGGAGAAGCGGCTCGCGCCCGAGGCGGCGGTGGCGATCGTGGCGGACGTCGCGGACGGGCTGGCCGCGGCGCACGCCAAGGGGGTCGTGCACCGGGACGTGAAGCCCGAGAACATCCTGCTCGACATGCAGGGACCGCTGGGCCCCGGGGGCTCGCACCCCGCGCTGCTGACCGACTTCGGTGTGGCCAAGCTGATCGACTCGCCGCGGCGGACCCGGGCCACGAAGATCATCGGAACCCCGGACTATCTGGCGCCGGAGATCGTCGAGGGACTGCCGCCGCGGGCGTCCGTCGACATCTACGCCCTCGCGACCGTCCTGTACGAACTGCTGGCCGGGTTCACGCCCTTCGGGGGCGGGCATCCCGGAGCGGTGCTGCGTCGGCACGTGACGGAGACGGTCGTCCCGCTCCCGGGGATTCCCGACGAGCTGTGGCAGCTGATCGTGCAGTGCCTGGCGAAGGCGCCGGCCTCCCGGCTGCGGGCGTCCGAGCTGGGGGCGCGGTTGCGGGAGCTGCTGCCGTTGCTGGCCGGGATGCCCCCGCTGGACGTGGACGAGCCGGACGGGGAGCAGGAGGAGGAGCAGGACGCGGAGGACGCGGCCGCGGACTCCTCCGGGGAACCGGTACGGTCCGGGCGGCCGGCGCGGCGGGGGGCGGTGCCGTTGGTGCCGGGGGCGAAACCCGCGGACTCCAATCGGGACACGCACACGTCGATGCGGGTGCCGGGCCCCGACGAGCTGGCCGGAGGCGCGCGGGGGACGGCCCGGGTGCCGAGGCCCGCCGGGGCGCCGCGGCCGGGATCCGCACGGCACCGGGCGACCACGCGGCGGCGCAGGCTGGTCGTGGGAGTCGCGGGGCTGGTGCTGGTCGCCGCGGCGGGCGTCGGGATATGGGCGGCCACATCGGACGACGCGGGAGCGTCACCGCAGGACACGAAGAACTCGGCGCCCGCCTCCCCCTGAGCGGGCGGCGGCCCGGGCGACGACCGAGGTCGGTTGCCACAGCCGTTAGGCTGGAGGGCGTGGCAGTCGTCGATGTATCCGAAGAGCTCAAGTCCCTCTCCTCGACCATGGAGTCGATCGAGGCCGTTCTGGACCTCGACAAGCTGAGGGCAGACATCGCCGTGCTCGAGGAGCAGGCGGCCGCGCCGTCCCTGTGGGACAACCCGGACGAGGCGCAGAAGATCACCAGCAAGCTGTCCCACCTCCAGGCGGAGGTCAGGAAGGCGGACGCGCTGCGCGGCCGCATCGACGACCTCTCCGTGCTGTTCGAGATGGCCGAGGAGGAGGACGACCCGGACACCCGCGCCGAGGCCGAGTCCGAGCTCGTCGCCGTCAAGAAGGCGCTCGACGAGATGGAGGTGCGGACCCTCCTCTCCGGCGAGTACGACTCCCGCGAGGCGCTCGTCAACATCCGAGCCGAGGCCGGTGGCGTCGACGCCGCCGACTTCGCCGAGAAGCTGCAGCGGATGTACCTGCGCTGGGCGGAGCAGAAGGGCTACAAGACCGAGGTCTACGAGACGTCGTACGCCGAAGAGGCCGGCATCAAGTCGACCACCTTCGCCGTGCAGGTGCCGTACGCCTACGGCACCCTGTCCGTCGAGCAGGGCACCCACCGGCTCGTGCGTATCTCGCCCTTCGACAACCAGGGGCGCCGGCAGACCTCCTTCGCGGGCGTGGAGATCCTTCCCGTGGTCGAGCAGACCGACCACATCGAGATCGACGAGTCCGAGCTGCGCGTGGACGTGTACCGGTCGTCCGGTCCCGGCGGTCAGGGCGTCAACACCACCGACTCCGCGGTCCGGCTGACTCACCTTCCCACCGGCATCGTGGTCTCCTGCCAGAACGAACGCTCGCAGATCCAGAACAAGGCGAGCGCGATGAACGTCCTCCAGGCCAAGCTGCTGGAGCGCCGCCGGCAGGAGGAGCAGGCCGCGATGGACGCCCTCAAGGGCGACGGCGGCAACTCCTGGGGCAACCAGATGCGTTCGTACGTGCTGCACCCGTACCAGATGGTCAAGGACCTGCGCACCGACTTCGAGGTCGGCAACCCCGAGGCTGTGTTCAACGGCGAGATCGACGGTTTCCTCGAGGCCGGAATTCGCTGGCGCAAGCAGCAGGAGAAGTAACTTTGTCGACTTGACCATCGCTCCGCAACTGCCGCCCACCGGGCGGCAGTTTGCTTTATGTCTGGGTTTTACATCACACTCACAGACCGCTTTCCCCGGCAAAGAGCGCTTACCCGGACATCGCGCCCGCAACGGCCTTGACGTTGCTTTAAAAAATGGGAATGGTGAGGCTCGGCATGCGTATCTCTGGGGCGCATGTGAACCGGGGGACTTGAGCACAGCTACCTTCTCCCGTCGATCACGGCCCCGAGCGCCGCCTCATTGACGATGAGCTACTGGGGGTAGCAACCACATGACGAAGAAGACGCGGATCCGGATCGCGCGCATAGCCGCCGGTGCCGTGATCGCGGCCGGTGCCTCGCTGACCGCTGCCGGCGCCGCTTCCGCGCTGGAGATCGGTGTGAGCGTCGGCGAGAGCGGGGTCGGCGTGAACGTCGACACCGGCCTCGGCGACGACGACCCGGGTGACGGCACTCCGACCAACCCGGGTGACGGCATCCCGACCGTGCCCAACCCGCCCACCGAGGAGCCGCCGACCGAGCAGCCGCCGACCGAGCAGCCGCCCACCGAGGAGCCGCCGGTCACCCAGGAGCCGACGATCCCGTCGGAGCCCACCGAGGAGCCCACCGAGCCCACCGAGGACCCGTCCGACCCGGGCACCGGGAACGGCAATGGGAACGGCAACGGCAACGGCAACGGGAACGGCAACGCCGGGGGTGGCAACAGCAACACCAACCCCGACGGCGGTTCCAACACCTCCGCCCAGGAGGAGGGCTCCTCGGCCCTCACCGAGACCGGCACGGACACCACGTCCAACACGTCGGCCCAGGGCAACGGCCAGCAGCTCGCCGAGACCGGTGCCGGTCAGACCGCCTTCCTGATCGTCGGTGCCGCCACGATGATCGCCGGCGGTGTCGGCTTCCGCCTTCTGCCGCGTCTGGCGGGCGGCCGCGGCGGCGCTGCCGCCTGACGGTGACGTCAGGTAGTCGCGTACCCGCTTAGCGTGCGCATGCTGTACGACGAAGGGCCCGGAGCATTCCGCTCCGGGCCCTTCGTATGTCCTCGGCGCCGCCTAAGCGGTCTGGTGCGCCAGCAGGGCCACCGCTGCGATCAGGACCGCGAGCAGGGCGATGAGGGCCGTCGGGTTCAGGCCCGCGAAGGGGCTCTCCTGCTCCAGCCGCTCGCGGTTCGCCCGGCACACGGGGCACCGGCCCTCGCTCACGGGTGCCGCGCAGTTTGCGCACACCAGGCGGTCGTACGTCATGCGCGTCACCCTTCCTGCGAATACGTTCCACATGGAGAACGCCCCCGGGTCGGAGAACGTTCCCCTCACTACTGTGCCAGGTTCCGCTGGGGGTCGCCTGTGCGCTGCCGAAGAGTGGGATTCCAGGTCGGCACAAAACCGCCCATCCGATACGCAACCCGAACCGGCGCCTGCGCTCGCGCACCCGGTTCGCGTATGGTCACGCTCATCTACCCCCGGCCTACCGTGGTGCATCCGTGATCCGATTCGACAACGTATCCAAGGTCTACCCCAAGCAGACCCGCCCCGCACTCAGGGATGTCTCCCTGGAAGTGGAGAAGGGCGAGTTCGTGTTCCTCGTCGGGTCCTCCGGCTCCGGAAAGTCCACCTTCCTGCGGCTGGTGCTCCGCGAGGAGCGGACCAGCCAGGGGCAGGTGCACGTCCTCGGCAAGGACCTCGCACGCCTGTCCAACTGGAAGGTGCCGCAGATGCGGCGCCAGTTGGGGACGGTGTTCCAGGACTTCCGGCTCCTGCCGAACAAGACGGTGGCGGAGAACGTCGCCTTCGCGCAGGAGGTCATCGGCAAGTCGAAGGGCGAGATCCGCAAGTCCGTGCCGCAGGTGCTCGACCTCGTCGGGCTCGGCGGCAAGGAGGACCGGATGCCCGGCGAGCTGTC
This sequence comes from Streptomyces sp. NPDC005483, assembly GCF_040606035.1. Lineage (NCBI taxonomy): Bacteria > Bacillati > Actinomycetota > Actinomycetes > Kitasatosporales > Streptomycetaceae > Streptomyces > Streptomyces sp. NPDC005483. Next base: position 180,453 of record NZ_JBEXEA010000018.1, on the reverse strand, counting down.
CGGCGGTGAGCAGCAGCGCGTGGCCATCGCGCGGGCCTTCGTGAACCGGCCCAAGCTGCTGATCGCCGACGAGCCCACCGGCAACCTCGACCCGCAGACCTCCGTCGGCATCATGAAGCTGCTCGACCGGATCAACCGGACGGGCACGACCGTGCTGATGGCGACGCACGACCAGAACATCGTGGACCAGATGCGCAAGCGCGTCATCGAGCTGGAGAAGGGCCGCCTCGTCCGCGACCAGGCACGCGGCGTCTACGGCTACCAGCACTGACCGCCGTTCGTAGAGTCCCCGGAAAGGCCTGAAGAAGACGCCATGCGCGCCCAGTTCGTACTCTCCGAGATCGGTGTCGGTCTCCGTCGCAACCTGACGATGACGTTCGCGGTCATCGTCTCCGTCGCCCTGTCGCTCGCCCTGTTCGGCGGGTCGCTCCTGATGAGCGACCAGGTCGGCGCCATGAAGGGCTACTGGTACGACAAGGTCAACGTCTCGATCTTCCTCTGCAACAAGAGCGACGCCGAGTCGGACCCCAACTGCGCCAAGGGCGCGGTGACCGAGGACCAGAAGAAGGACGTCCTCTCCGACCTGAAGAAGATGTCGGTCGTCGAGACGGTCATCCACGAGTCGCAGGACGAGGCGTACAAGCACTACAAGGAGCAGTTCGGCGACTCCCCGCTGGCCGCGTCCCTCACCCCGGACCAGATGCAGGAGTCGTACCGGATCAAGCTGAAGGACCCGGAGAAGTACCAGGTCATCGCGACCGCCTTCAACGGGCGTGACGGTGTGCAGTCCGTGCAGGACCAGAAGGGCATCCTGGACAACCTCTTCACGATGCTGAACCTGATGAACCGGGCCGCGCTCGGCGTCATGGCGCTCATGCTGATCGTCGCCCTGCTGCTGATCGTCAACACGGTGCGTGTCTCGGCGTTCAGCCGTCGGCGGGAGACCGGGATCATGCGGCTCGTGGGCGCCTCCGGCTTCTACATCCAGGCGCCGTTCATCATGGAGGCCGCCGTCGCCGGGGCGATCGGCGGCGGACTCGCCTGTGTCTTCCTGGTCGTCGGCCGGTACTTCACCGTCGATCACGGCATGGCCCTGGCCACCAAGCTCAACCTGATCAACTTCGTGGGCTGGGACGCCGTCCTCACGAAGCTGCCACTCATCCTGGCCGCGAGCGTGCTGATGCCCGCGTTGGCCGCGTTCTTCGCGCTGCGCAAGTACCTGAAGGTGTGACGCATGCCAAGAGGGCCGTACGGTCAACCGGCCGTGCGGCCCTCTTGCGTTGTCCTAGACTCACCGGCATGTCGGGCCGAGATCTGTTCTGTCAGCCCCGCCGCATCGGCCGCGGGGCGGCCCTGACATTGGTGTTCGCGAGCGTGCTGGTGGCCGGCGCGGCGACCGGTTCCTTTCCCGAGGCCGACGGCGGCCGGAAGTCCCCGTCGGACACGGCCCGTTCGGCAGCTCCCGCGGGGCACCACGAGGACGTGACCGAGGCGGCCGAGCAGGCCTTGGCCGACGGCAAGTCCCCCATGGAGGCCGCAGAGCGTGCCGTCAGCCGCAGCGGGGACCGCTGGGGGGCCGTCTACTCCCGGGGCGAGTACGAGGAGTTCGAGGAGGCCCTCGACGGCCGCTACACCGGCGTCGGCCTGTGGGCGCGGCGCGAGCGGGACGGCCGTATCGAGGTGATCAGGGTGAGTTCCGACTCGCCCGCGGCGGCCGCCGGGATCCGCGAGGGCGACCGGCTGCGCAGTGTCGACGGGGAGCGGGTGGACGGGCATCCGGTCACCGAGGTGGTCTCCTTACTGCGCGGCGACGCCAAGGACGCGGCCGCCGGTACGGCGGTCCGGCTCGGCCTCGAGCGCGGCACACACGCGTGGACGGAAACCGTCCGGCGAGCCCGGCTGTCCACCGACTCGGTCGCCGTTCGAGAACTCGCCGGCGGGATCACCGTCATCAAAATCGACTCGTTCACCAAGGGCGTCGGGGACGAGGTCCGTGACGCCGTCCGGGACGCTCCGGCCGGGGGCGGGATCATCCTCGACCTGCGCGGGAACTCCGGCGGACTGGTCACCGAGGCCGTCACCACGGCGTCCGCCTTCCTCGACGGGGGACTCGTGGCCACCTACGACGTCGACGGCTCGCAACAGGCGCTGCACGCGGAGCCCGGCGGGGACACCGGCAGGGCGCTGGTCGCGCTGGTCGACGGCGGCACGATGAGTGCGGCCGAGCTTCTCACCGGGGCCCTTCAGGACCGGGGGCGGGCGGTGGTCGTGGGGTCGCGGACGTTCGGCAAGGGGTCGGTGCAGATGCCCAGCCGGCTGCCGGACGGCGCTGTGGCCGAGCTGACCGTGGGGCACTACCGGACTCCGTCGGGGCGAGGGGTGGACGGGCGGGGGATCACGCCTGACCTCGAGGTCGATGAGGGGGCCCTTCGGCAGGCCGAGACGGTGCTTGGGGGATTGGGCGACTAGAGGTTGCCCCTCGGCCGCCGGCCGGTGGGGGCTGGTCGCGCCCACGCGGCGGAGCCGCACATCGACACAGCCCCGCGCCCCTGGCGGGCTGACCTGACGCCCGTCGATAAGGACTGGTCTCCGCCCCCCTCACTAGTGCGAAAATGGCAGCACTATGAGCAAGGGAATGTACGTACCGAAGGAGTCCCAGCCGAAGCAGGGTGGCGGGGGCGGCAAGGCCCGGGACGGGGAGAAGGGCGGCAAGCGGAAGCTGGTCGCCCAGAACAAGAAGGCCCGGCACGACTACGCGATCATCGACACCTACGAGGCCGGGATCGTGCTCACGGGCACCGAGGTGAAGTCGCTGCGTCAGGGGCGCACCTCGCTGGCCGACGGCTTCGTCCAGATCGACGGCGGTGAGGCGTGGCTGCACAACGCCCACATCCCCGAGTACAGCCAGGGCAGCTGGACCAACCACTCCGCGCGCCGCAAGCGCAAGCTGCTGCTGCACCGCGAGGAGATCGACAAGCTGGAGACGAAGGCCCAGGAGACCGGTCACACGATCGTGCCCCTCGCCCTGTACTTCACCAACGGCCGGGCCAAGGCCGAGATCGCCCTCGCACGAGGCAAGAAGGAGTACGACAAGCGGCAGACACTGCGGGAGAAGCAGGACCGCCGGGAGTCGGACCGCGCGATCGCGGCGGTGAAGCGCAAGGAGCGGGGCCAGTAGGCGGGGCCGCCCGGAATACAGTGGCATCGGCGTGCGTTGGTCACGTACGATGGAGTCAACACCGGCCGAGGTCGGTGGGCGCATTGAAAACAAAACATGGGGATGATCGGTTTCGACAGCGGCTGTTGAGGCAGGGGAAGCGTGTCGAGGAAGCGGCAATGATCTCGTTAACCATATGTCGCAACCAATAATCGCCAATTCCAAGAGCGATTCCCGCGCCTTCGCCCTCGCTGCCTAATAAGCAGTGAGTGAAGGCCCTAACGGGTGTCAGCCCGGGAGTGTTCCCGACCCGGACCCTGGCATAATCTAGGGGACTAAACCATTGAGCCCGGTCACGGGGTTCGATGGGAAATCAAACAGTGACTGGGCCCGTCGGCGACTTGTTCGCGTGATCGCCGGGGCCGAGAAAATCGCAGCGAACTGCACACGGAGAAGCCCTGGTTCTGCACCGTTGGACGCGGGTTCGATTCCCGCCATCTCCACTCGCCTCTTCCGGGAGGCAACCCCATGTGGGCGAAGGCCCCGCTGCTTCACGGCAGCGGGGCCTTCGTCATGTCCTGGCCCGGACTGCCCTGGACGTCACATGATCCAGTGTCCACCGAGGGAGGTGACGGACAGTGCGAAGCATCGATGGGTCCGACTTCGGTGTGACCTGGCTGATGAGCATGTTCCACCCGGACTGGACCCATCACGGACCCACCGCGGTCGAGGCGGCGCTGTTGCTGCGCCTTCCCGCGGCGATGATCGAGGTGCTGTGGCCGGGGGTACCGGGACCCGGCCGTCCTTCTTCTCCGGAGGGCGGACCGGTGTCACCTCGGGAACGCGGTGGATGGAGACGCTCACCGGCCTGTGCGACACCTGGCTCTCCAGACACGCCGGGGCCGATGACACAGGCGCCGTCCCCGCGGAGTGGGATGGCACGGACCTGGCGGACGCGGCCATCGCCGAGATCGCAGCGGCGGACTTCCTACCGGACGAGGTCGGTCGCGCGCTGACCGAGTGCGTCCGCCGCTGCACCCCGGACATCGCGTTTCGCATGCTGCTGCGGGCTGTGGGAGAGATCGGTACCGCGTCCGGCGCAGCGCTCTCGCCGCAGCACTACGCACGGCTGGCCGCACTCGCCTCGGCGCTGCAGTACGGCGAGTTCGTGGTGTCGGAGGTACAGCACCTGGTGGCATGACGGGGATCCGGAACAGCGCGAGGGCCCGTACTCGACCGAGTGCGGGCCTTCCGCGTACGCCCTTCGCCGACGGGTCAGGAAACCGTCCGCCACCCCGTGCTGGCCCGCTCCGTCATCCTCGGCGGCAGCAGGGTCGACTCCGGTACGGCCGTCCCGTCCAGCTTCCTCATCAGGAGCTCCACGGCCCGCTCACCCACCTCCGCCGACGGCAGCGCCACCGAGGTGATCGGGACGCGGACCGACTCGGCCAGCTCGTCGGGGCAGATCGCGGTGACCGAGAGGTCGGCCGGCACCCGTAGGCCCAGTTGCTCGAAGGCGTCGACCAGGGGCCCGAGGAGGGCCTCGTTGTGGACGACCACTCCCGTCAACGCGGGCTGTTCGCGCAGCAGTCGCTCGGCGACCTCGCGGGCCGCTCCGGGCTCGCAGGGATGCACGGCGGACGACATCCCGCTGCGGTCGGCGGCGGCCGTGAAGCCCTGGACCACCCGCTGGGCGAAGGCCGTCCGGCGCACGTACACCTCCGGCGGGGAGCCGACCAGGGCCACCGACCGGTGACCGAGCCGCGCCAGATGCTCCACGCACGCCTCGCCCGCCGCCTTGAAGTCGAGGTCGACGCAGGTCAGGCCCTCCGGGGAGGCGGGGAAGCCGATCAGCACGGACGGCAGGTCCAGGGACCGCAGCAACGGCAGCCGGGGATCGTCCAGTTGGACGTCCATCACGATCAGCGCGTCGACCAGCGCCGTGTCCGCGACCCGCGTCAGCCCGTCCTCGCCCTCCTCCTGGGTGAGCAGCAGCACGTCGTGGTCGTGGCGGCGGGCCGTCGTGACCACCGACACCGCGAACCGCATCACGGTCGGGACGTGGATCCCGGCCCGTAAGGGCACGACCAGCGCCAGCACGTTCGAGCGCCGGCCGGCCAGGGCGCGGGCGCCCGCGTGCGGGCGGTAACCCAGCTCACGGATGGCGTCCTCGACGCGCTGCCGGGTCTCCTCGGAGATCGGGCGCTTGCCGCTCAGGGCGTAGGAGACGGTGCTGGGGGAGACCCCGGCCCGCCGCGCCACATCGGTGATCTTCACCATCAGCCCAGCTCCAGGGAGAGGAACCCGGTGCCCGCCTGTGCCCGCGCTGTCCTGTCTCCGGCCGCCAGATTCCAGGGGGCCGACGGATCACCGCAGGACGCCCGCAGCGTGGCCCCTTCGCGTACGACGGTGAAGGCGACCGCGCCGACCCGTACCGTGACCTGCTCGCCCCGCCCGAGGCCGTACGCCCGCAGGGTCACCCCGTCGGCGTGGTCGTAGTCGGGCCGGTCGTCCACCGCGCCGACCGGGAGTACGGCACCCGGCCTGACCAGCAGCGGCACGCTGAGGAAGTCGTGCTTCTCGCGCACCCAGCGCGGGCCGGTCACCGTCTCGCCGGTCACGAAGTGGGTCCAGGTGCCCTCGGGGACGTAGTAGGAGACCTCGCCCTCGTCGTTGAACACCGGCGCGACCAGCAGGTCGGGGCCGAGCATGTACTGCCGCTCCAGGTGCGCGCATCCGGGATCGTCCGGGAACTCCAGGACCATCGCCCGCATCACCGGCACGCCCGCGGTGTGCGCGGTGCGCGCGGCCTCGTAGAGGTACGGCATGAGCCGCAGCTTGAGATGGGTGAAGTGCCGCAGTACGTCCACGGATTCCTCGTCGAACAGCCACGGCACGCGGTAGGAGGAGCTGCCGTGCAGGCGGCTGTGGGAGGACAACAGGCCGAAGGCCAGCCAGCGTTTGAACAGGGAAGGTGTCGGGGTGCCCTCGAAGCCGCCGATGTCGTGGCTCCAGAAGCCGAAGCCGGACAGGCCAAGGGACAGACCCCCGCGCAGGGACTCGGCCATGGACTCGTACGTCGCCTCGCAGTCGCCGCCCCAGTGCACCGGGAACTGCTGGCTGCCCGCGGTCGCCGAGCGGGCGAAGACCACCGCCTCCTCCTCGCCGCGGTGCTTGCGCAGCACGTCGAAGACGGTCCGGTTGTAGAGGTAGGTGTAGTAGTTGTGCATCCGCTCCGGGTCGGAGCCGTCGGACCACTCCACGTCCAGCGGTACCCGCTCGCCGAAGTCGGTCTTGAAGCAGTCCACGCCCTGCGCGAGCAGCGCCTCCAGCTTGGACGCGTACCAGTCACGGGCGGCCGGGCTGGTGAAGTCGACCAGCGCCATGCCGGGCTGCCACAGGTCCCACTGCCACACGCTGCCGTCGGGACGCCGGAGGAGATGGCCGAGCGCCTTGCCCTCCGCGAACAGGGGCGAGCGCTGGGCGATGTACGGGTTGATCCACGCGGAGACCCGCAGGCCCCGCGCGTGCAGCCGCGCGAGCATGCCCTCCGGGTCGGGGAAGACCCGCGGGTCCCACTGGAAGTCGCACCAGTTGAACTCGCGCATCCAGAAGCAGTCGAAGTGGAAGACGGAGAGCGGGAGTTCGCGTTCCCGCATGCCCTCGATGAAGGAGGTCACGGTCTCCTCGTCGTACGACGTCGTGAAGGACGTCGACAGCCACAGGCCGAAGGACCAGGCGGGCGGGAGGGCCGGGCGGCCGGTGAGGGCCGTGTACTTGCGGATGATCTCCTTCGGGGAGGGCCCGTAGATGACGTAGTACGTCAACTCCTGGGTCTCCGCGCTGAACTGGACGCGTGACACGGCCTCCGAGCCGACCTCGAAGGAGACCTTGCCCGGGTGGTCGACGAAGACGCCGTAGCCCGCGTCCGTGAGGTAGAACGGGACGTTCTTGTAGGCCTGTTCGGTGGCCGTGCCGCCGTCGGCGTTCCAGATGTCGACGACCTGGCCGTTCTTGACCAGCGGCCCGAAGCGTTCGCCGAGGCCGTAGACCGAGGTGCCCACGCCGAGGCCGAGCTGCTCGCGCAGGTAGTGGGCGCCCGAGGCGTCCCGCATGATGCCCATGCCCTTGGGGCCGCTGCCGGTCAGCAGCCGGCCGTCCGCCAGGAAGTCGACCTGCCAGGTGTCCGTGCGGGCGACCCGGACCGACAGGGCGCCGGAGGTGAGGGTGGCGTGCTCCTCGTCGTACTCCGCGTGCGCGGCGAAGTCCTCTGTCCGCACCTCGAACTGGGGGCCCCGCGGCTGCTCGCCCTCGAAGTGGGTGAAGGTGACGCCGATGACGTCGGGTATCGGGGCATGGGCGCTGATCGTCACGACCGGTCCCTTCAACAGGTCGCCGCGGCGGCGGATGGGCTGGGTCGGCGCGAGGATGTCCAGCCGGCCGTCCGCCGCGGCGACCTCGTGGACCTGGGCCGGATGCGCCGCGGTGACGCCCTCGCGCAACAGCCAGTAGCCGTCGGTGAACTTCATCTGTGGGGGGTCCTTACTTCACGGCACCCACGGCGATACCGCGGGTGAGGGTTCGCTGGAAGAGGAGGAAGAACACGATCGCGGGCAGGACGCCGAGCAGGGCGGCCGCGTTGGTCATCGTGGCGTCCATCAGACGCTGGCCCTGGAGGACGCCAAGGGCCACCGACACCGTCTGGTTGTCGTTGGAGATCAGCATGACCAGCGGGAGCAGGAACTCGTTCCAGGTCCAGATGAAGAAGAAGACCAGCAGCACACCGAGGGTGGGACGGCTGACGGGAACCACGATCCGCCACAGCACCTGCCACTTGTTCGCGCCGTCGATCCGGGCCGCTTCCAGGATCTCGCGCGGGAACTGGCCGAGCACCGCGGAGAGCAGATACGTGCCGAACGCCGCCTGGATCACCGTGAACACGATGATCACGCTCAACCTGGTGTCGTAGAGGCCGACTTCCTTGCTCAGGTAGTAGACCGGGTAGACCAGCGCCTCCTGCGGCAGCATGTTCGCCAGGACGAAGAAGGCGAGGACCCAGGCGCGGCCCTTGATACGGCCGATGCCGATCGCGTAGGCGTTGAGGACCGAGAGGACCACGGCCAGTACCGCCACCGAGCCGCTGATCAGTACCGAGTTGAGGAGCTTCCGGCCGAAGTCGACGCGCTCCCAGAAGTCCTGGATGCCGTTCGTGTAGAAGCCGTCGGGGAGGCTCAGGGGACCGTGCTGGGCGTACTCCGTGGGGGACTTGAAGGCGTTGACCGTGACGATGAGGAACGGCACGATCATGAACAGGGCCGCGATGCACAGGGCGATCAGGACCGGGTAGCGGCGCAGGGCGGTGGTCATGGGTCGGTCCTCTCCTGGAGCCTGAGACCGATCAGGGAGAGCGCGAGGATGATCACCGTCAGCACGGTGGAGATCGCGGCGCCGTAGCCGACCTGCGTCTTCTCGAAGAACGTGGTGAAGGAGAAGTAGGAGGGCACGTCGGTGGCGCCGCCGGGCCCGCCCTTGGTCAGGACGTACACCGCGCCGAACACCTTGAGCGCGGCGATCGAGCACCAGGTCAGGACGACGTAGATCTCCGGGCGGATCTGCGGCAGCGTGATGTGCCAGAAGCGGCGCCACCAGCCGGCGCCGTCCAGCTCGGCCGCCTCGTACAGCTGCGGGTCGACGCGTTGCAGGCCCGCCATGAAGACGACCAGCGGGAAGCCCAGCTGGACCCAGACCATGACGCCCATGACGCTGTAGAGCGCTAGGTCGGGATCGCCCAGCCAGTCCTGCTGCCGGCTGCCGAGGCCGATCGCCTTGAGGAGGGCGTTGAGGGAGCCGTTGTCGGGGGCGAGGATCCAGCTCCAGACGATGCCGGCGACCGCGATCGGCAGCACCTGGGGGAGGTAGAAGCAGGCGCGCAGCACGGCGGCGATCCGGCTGCCGAAGTGCTTGCCGACGTAGTCGAACAGGGCGGCGGCGAGGACGAGTCCGAGGGCCGTGGGGATCGCCGCCATCGCCACGACCATGAACAGGCTGTGCCGGAAGGACGCCCAGAACTCCGCATCGTCCATCAGCTCGCGGTAGTTGGCGAGACCGGACCATTCGGGGGAGCCCACGCCCTGCCAGTCCGTGAAGCTCACGTACGTGTTCATCACGAACGGCAGGACGATGACCGCGAGGAAGGCGAGGGCACCGGGGAGGAGGAAGAGGGTGTAGGAGTCGCGGGGGCGGCGCGGGGGCCGGGGGGCGCTGCCGCCCTTGCCGACCACCCGCGCACCGCGTTCGACGGTCGCCGTCATTGCTTCGGCGCGCCCTTGTCGTAGGCCTCCTGGAGATCGCCGAGGTAGCCGTCGGGCTTCTCGCTGCTGGTGATCAGCTTCTGGGTCTCGGAGACGAGGACGTCGTAGAAGCCGGGGACCGGCCAGTCGGGGTAGAAGGCCAGGCCGTCGTTCTCGGACAGGGTGTTGAAGTCGTCGATCAGGGTCTTCGACCGGGGGTCGGTGATGGCGGAGGCGTCGGCCGCGACGGGGACACCGCCGGAGTTGCCGAGCAGGTTCTGGATCTTCTTCGACATGGTGATGTCGATGAAGTCGTAGGCGAGGTCCTTGTTCTTCGAACCCTGCGGTACGACCCAGAGGTTGCCGCCGGAGCCGAGGGTGAGCTTCGAGTCGGGCCAGCGGAAGGTGCCCCAGTCGAACTTGTTGTCCGTCTTGAAGCGGCCGTACCACCAGCTGCCGGAGAACAGGATCGGCGCCTTGCCGGAGGTGAAGGAGACACCGGCGGCCTCCTCGTTCTGGCCGCTGGAGGACTTGCTGAAGTAGCCCTTCTTCACCCAGTCGGCGAAGGTCTGGGCGCCGTAGGTCCAGGTCGCGTCGTGGAAGTCGGTCTTGCCCTTGTAGAGCTGGTAGGCGTCGACCCACGAGCGGTCGGCCTTCGACAGCGCGAGCTGGTAGAGGTACTGCTGGGCGGGGTAGGCGGCGCCGCCGTTGGCGAGGGGGGTGACCTTGTTGTCGACGAACTTGTCCATCGCGGCGGTCAGTTCGGCCAACGTCTTCGGCTCGGCGATGCCGTACTTCTTGAAGAGGTCCTTGTTGTAATAGACCATCGTGTACTCGGCGTAGTTGGGGACGCCGAACCACTTGCCGGAGCCCATCACGCCGTTGGTGTCGTAGAGGCTGGTCGTGCGGACGCTGGGGCTGAGCTTCTTGTCCCAGCCGCGCTTGGTGGCCTCCTGCGTGAGGTCGGTCAGCAGGCCCTGCTTGGAGAGCAGGCCCGCGGTCGCGTTGCCCTTGTTGTACTCCATCAGGTCGGGCGCGTCCGAGGAGTTGAGGACCATCGGGGCGGTCTTCTGGATCTGGTCGAAGCTCTTCTCCTCGAACTCCACCTTCACACCGGGGTGCGTGGCCTCGAACTCCTTGATCGCCTCCTTCCAGGCGATGCCCATCGCGCTGTCCGGGCCCTCGTAGTGCCACAGCCGCAGCGAATGGCCGTCGGAGGACCCGCTGTCCGAGCCTCCGCAGGCGGCCATCGTCATCAGCAGCGATCCGGTCAGGACCACCGCCGTCGCCATCACACGCCTTCGTGCCGTCAACATCCCGTACCTCCGGGGAGTCGGATGGTTGCTTCGGGCGGGGCGCCGCGCAGGGGTCGTCGATTCGACTCGGTTCGACGACCCCTGTCGAAGCGCTTCGACGAAGGAACGTATGTGTCGGCTTTGAAGGTCGTCAATGGGTTGTGCAGGATCAGGTGAAGCGATTCGACGACCTGGCGGTGGTGAGGTGGGCGTCAGTGGGGGTGGGGTGCCGGGGGTGCGTGGCGGTGCGCTGGTCGGGCTTGCGGGGGCGGTCAGGGTGGGGGTGTTGTGGCCCGCCGACGGCGAGATGTGTTCCACCGCCCGGCTGCCGGGCGCGCTTCCCAGGGGATCCCGCCGAGCGGGCGGTCACCGCGAGGGCCGGGCCGTGCTCTCGTTGATCTGGTGCAGGTGAGTGCGATCGGTGCCGCCGCGGCCGCAGTGCGCCGGATGCCCGTGCTCCGCCCTTCGGCGTGACGGTCCGCAGGCGTGGGCGCGATGATCAGTGCCGGTGCGGATCGCTGGGGCCGGGATGTCGTAGCCCGCACCGGGGAGATGTCGTCCGCCGTCGGGGCCGTCAGCCTCCTTTTGGGGGTGACCCTGCTGGAGGTGGTTGGTCACTGTGGGCGTCGGTGCGGGCGCGATCATCGGTGCGGCCGTAGATCGCTGTGGCCGGGATGCCGTGGCCCCGCACCGGGGAGGGAGATGTGTTCCGCCGTCGGGGCCGTCAGTGTGCTTTCGGGGGCTGTCCCGCTGGACGGGGTCGGTCACTGTGCGGGCCGTGTTGTCGTGGGTCGCGTCGAGGTGAGCGCGATGATCAGTGCCGCCGCGGCCGCCGTGACCGGGATGCCGTAGGCCGCCGGGGGCGACACGTGTTCCACCGTCCAGCCGCCGGCCGCGCTTCCGCAGGCGATCCCGCCGAGCAGGCCGGTCACGGCGAGGGTCATGCCCTCGTTGAGGCGGCCGGGTGGGGTGCGGCGCTGGACCAGGGTCATCCCGGTGACCATCGTCGGGGCGGTCGCCATCCCGGCGATCAGCAGCGCGGCGGCCAGGGCGAGCAGGGAGCCGGTGAGGGAGGCGGCCAGCAGCGGGAGCGTGAGCAGAGCCGTCATGGCGGCTATGCACCACACGTAACGGCCCTCCGCGGACCCCGTTCCGGTCCGCCGCGTCGCCCCGTAGACCAGCCCCGCCGCGCACGAACCGGCCGCCTGGAGTGCGAGCACGACCCCGGCCGCCGAGCGGTGTCCCTGCGCGTCGGCGAAGGCGATGGTGACGACCTCCATGGAGCCGAACACCGCACCCATGGCGAGGCAGACGGCGAGGAGGGGAGGCACGCCGGGTGCACGCAGGGGCGCCTTCGAGAGGCCGCGCTCCCGCACCGGTGGCTCCGTCGCACGCTGGGCCGTGAACACCAGCATCCCCGTCACCAGCAGCACCACCCCCGCCAGCGTGCCCGCCTCCGGGAAGAACGTCGTGCACAGGAAGGCCGCGAGGACCGGCCCCAGCATGAAGCACGCCTCGTCCACGACCTGCTCGAAGGAGTTCGCGACATGCAGCGACCTCTCGTCGCCGTGGAGCAGGTGGGCCCAGCGGGCGCGGGACATGCCACCGAGGTTGGGGGTCGTGGCGGTGGCGGCGTACGACACGAAGAGCGTCCACGCCGGGGCGCCGAGGCGGACGCACAGCAGCAGCGCCAGCGATCCCAGTGCGGCGAGCAGCGTGGCCGGTACGGCGATCTTGGCTTGTCCGTGTCGGTCGACGAGCCGCGCGGTCCACGGGGCGACGACCGCCGTGGCCGCGAGACCGGCCGCGGTGACGGCGCCGGCGAGGGCGTACGACCCACGCGTCCCCGCGATCATGACGACCGCGCTGACGCTGAACATGCCCATGGGCAGCCGGGCGAGAAGGTTCCCGATGGTGAACGCGCGGGCTCCGGCGGTGGCGAGGAGACGGCGGTAGGGGCCGGGGGTGCGGCGGCGACACGGGGAGCGCTGGGCGCGCGGGCCTCGTGGGGCTCGTGGACCTCGTGCGCCTCGTGGGCCTCGCGGGCTGAAGTCGACGATGACGAGCGCGTCGGCGGTCGTGGTGGCCATCGGTCGGTTCGGTTGCGGCATGCCCTCACGGTCGCGTGGAGACGATCAACGGGTCCAACACCTTCTCCGTACCGATTCACGCACCCGTGTTGTAAGTTCGCCCGATGTCCGCGCCCCGCCCGAGTCCCGGCCCACGCTCCCACCACCTCGACCCCCGCCTCCTGCGAGCCTTCCTCGCCGTCGCCGACGAACTCCACTTCACCCGCGCGGCGGCCCGGCTCTACGTCGCCCAGCAGGCGCTCAGTCGCGATGTACGGCGGCTGGAGCGGGAGTTGGGCGCGGAGCTGTTCGTGCGCACCACCCGGCAGGTGACGCTGACAGTCGACGGCGAGCGGCTGGTGCCGTACGCCCGCCGGGCCCTGGACGCCCAGGACGAACTGCTCGCCGCCTTCGCGCAGGCCCGCCCCCTGCTCGTGGACCTGAACTTCCCCGACCAGGCCACCGCCCGCGCCGTGCTGCTGCGGGCCAGGCAACTCGCCCCCGACCAGGAGCTGATGGCCCGCTACGAGAGCGGGCTGACGGGCGCTGCGGGGGAGCTGCTGGCCGGTCGCCTCGACGCGTCCTTCGGCCGGTTCGCCGGTCTGGACCCGGCGCTGCGGGCGGCCCTGGACCACCAGCCCGTGCGTTACGAGCCCATGGCCGTCGTCCTGCCCGAGGGCCACCGGCTGGCCTCCCTGGAGCGGGTGCCGCTCGCCGCCCTGGAGGGCGAGACCGTGTACGCGGGGGCCGGAAATCCGCGCACCCCGGAATGGACCGATCTCGCTCGTCGGCTGTTCGAAGGACGGGGCATCGAGATCGCCCCGCCGGCCCCGCTCGCGGTCGGCGACGAGGAGTTCCAGCGGATCATGGCGAAGACCCGGAACCCGATTCTCGCGGTCGTGGATTTTCCGGCCATGCCCGCTACCGTGCTGCGTCCGCTGGTCGAGCCGGTACCGCTGTCGCCCGTGTCGTTGGTGTGGCGCAAGGGTCTGGCGCACCCCGCCTTCGACGCCCTCCGACGCGCCGCAATCGAACTGTCCCTCGAACATGACTGGCTTCGTCGGCCCTCTGATGGATGGGTTCCAGCCACCGATGAGGCCGATATGAACATCCATAAATGACACGTGGCAAACACACCTACTTCGTGTGCGCTACCTTCGTCGCCTGAGCACGGTGTGGTAAAGGGGGCGCTCGGACCAGGTGGGGGCCTGGTTCGGCCGACGTGTGCTCAAGGTCGACAGCGCACCCAGATCAGCCCGTGGGGGGATGTGCGTGCGCGTGAAAAAGTGGCGAGAAGACGCCCAACCGGAGTGGCCCGAGGTTGCATCAGGGGCCCAGGACACAGTGACAACCGGGGGCGCCACCCAGGCTTTTCCGGAAGCCGGGGAGATCAGGGAAACCGAGGAAGCCGGAGATGCCGGTGGGGCCGGCGCCCCGTCCTCCGGTGGGACCGGACCCCGGGTTTCCGGTGGGATCGGACTCCGAGCCTCCGGTGGGGCCGGCGCCCCGTCTTCCGGTGGGACCGGACCCGGGGTTTCCGGTGGGACCGGACTCCGAGCCTCCGGTGGGACCGGCGCCCCGTCCTCCGGTGGAACCGGACCCCGGGTTTCCGGTGGAACCGGACCCCGAGCCTCCGGTGGGACCGGCGCCCCGTCCTCCGGTGGAACCGGACCCCGGGTCTCCGGTGGGCCCGTGGCCCCCGGTGGGACCGGACCTCTGGCCTCGGGAGGAATCGGACGCCTGGCTTCCGGTGTGGCCGGACCCCTGGCCTCCGGCAGATCCGGAGCCCCGGCCCCGGTCGGAACCGGAGCCGCCGCCCCGGTCGGAACCGGAGCCCCGACCCCCGGTGGAACCAGCCCCCTGGCCGGGCACGGCAAGGGGGACTTCCCGGGCGCCCCGAAAGCGGACCGGGGCCGGAGCCTTCCCGAGCCGCCCGGCCGCGGAGCCGTCGTACGTGACCCGTGGGACGAGTCCGGCAGCGGCGCCGATGGTGCCGCCGGCACCCACGACCCGCACGAGGTGACCGTCCAGCTCGACGGGATCAGCCTGAAAGGCGACGACCGTATCGAGGGCCGCCCCGGGGGCGACGGCGGATCCGAGGGTTCCGACGGCCCGGTCTTCGTCGACGAGTCGGGCCGGCGCAGCCGACGCTTCCGGCGGATCGGCATCGCCGTCGGTCTGGCCTGCGCGGTCTACGCCGTCGTCATCGTCGTCACCCTGCTGTCGGGCAACTCCAACGCGCCCTGGCTCCCCATGAACGGTCCGAAGGGCGACGCCCCGGCCGGGAAGGTCGACACCAGCCCGGTGCCGGCCGAGTCCGCCGAGCCCTCCGTCGGCGCTGGGGTGATCCCGGGGACCACCCCGACGGTCAGCGGCGGGGCGACACCGGTGCCCGGGACCAGCGGCACCGCGCCCGGTGCCACCGTGAGCCCGGGCAGGCCGGGGGCGTCCGCCGATCCGTCGGCCACCGCCAGGCGGCCGGGCGGCAACCCGTCGGTCAGCGCCGATCCGTCGACGCAGCCGACGCAGTCGGTCAGCCCGCCGCCCAGCCCGTCGGTCACCCCGCCCGTCACCACCAGCCCCGAGCCCTCGGTCGCCCCGACCCAGACCACGGGCGGTGACAGCGCCGGACCCGGCCCGGTCGCCGACGGCCCGGCCGCACCCGTGCCCGTCGCCTCGGAGACCTCAGGCACCGGCAATGGCACTCCGCCCGTCGCCGCGGACCCGTCCGCCCCCTCCGCTCCCGCGCCTTCCGGCGCCCCGCTCTCCTCCCCGTCCCCGGAGCACATCCTCTGATGGCATCCCGCACCCGCCGACCAGGGGCCGCCGCACCAGGAGCCCCCGGCGGCTCCAGGCGCCGTCGCCTGCCCATGCGCCTGCTCTTGCCCGTGCTCGTCCTCGTCGCCCTCATGGCGATGCTGATGCTGCGCGGCTACGTCCACAGCGAGATCCTCGCCGACCACCGCATCCAGCCCGAGGCCGCCACCGACAAGGTGCCGGAGAAGATCCTCGACGGCGGCCCGGTGATCGACACCCGCAGCGGGCGCGCCACCAGCCTGAGAGTGCCCGACCGCCGACTCGTCCTCACCTTCGACGACGGCCCCGACCCGACCTGGACCCCCAAGGTCCTGGACGTCCTCGAGAAGCACCACGCGCACGCGGTCTTCTTCGTCACCGGCACCATGGCCTCCCGCTACCCGGACCTGGTCAAGCGCATGGTCGACGAGGGGCACGAGATCGGGCTGCACACCTTCAACCACCCCGACCTGTCCTTCCAGTCGAAGAAGCGCATCGACTGGGAGCTCTCCCAGAACCAGCTCGCCCTCGCCGGCGCGGCCGGTGTCCGCACCTCGCTCTTCCGCCCGCCGTACTCCTCCTTCGCCGACGCCATGGACGACAGGTCCTGGCCGGTCACCGAGTACATCGGCACCCGCGGCTACATCACGGTGGTCAACAACACCGACAGCGAGGACTGGCAGAAGCCCGGCGTCCGCCAGATCATCCGCAACGCCACGCCGAAGAACGGCAAGGGCGCGATCGTGCTGATGCACGACTCCGGCGGTGACCGCCACCAGACGGTCCAGGCGCTCGACCGGTTCCTGCCCGAGATGAGGGACAAGGGCTACGAGTTCGACAACCTCACCGAGGCCCTCGACGCGCCCACCGCGCACACCGCCGTCACCGGACCCGAACTGTGGAAGGGCAAGGCGTGGATCTTCCTGGTCCAGGCCTCCGAGCACATCACCGACGTGCTCGTCGTCGGACTGTCGATCATCGGCTCCCTGGTCATCGGGCGCTTCGTCCTCATGCTGCTGCTCTCGGGCGTCCACGCCCGCCGGGTGCGCCGCAAGGACTTCCGCTGGGGAGAGCCGGTCACCCAGCCGGTGTCCGTGCTGGTCCCGGCGTACAACGAGGCCAAGTGCATCGAGAACACCGTCCGTTCACTGATGGCGAGCGAGCATCCCGTCGAGGTGCTCGTCATCGACGACGGTTCGAGTGACGGCACCGCGCGGATCGTCGAGGCGATGGGCCTGCCGAACGTCCGGGTGGTCCGCCAGCTCAACGCGGGCAAACCGGCCGCCCTCAACCGCGGCCTGGCGAACGCCCGTCACGACATCATCGTGATGATGGACGGCGACACGGTCTTCGAGCCGTCCACCGTACGGGAGCTGGTCCAGCCCTTCGGCGACCCGCGCGTGGGAGCCGTGGCCGGCAACGCGAAGGTCGGCAACCGGGACTCCCTGATCGGCGCCTGGCAGCACATCGAATATGTGATGGGCTTCAACCTCGACCGCCGGATGTACGACGTCCTGCGCTGCATGCCGACGATCCCGGGCGCGGTGGGAGCCTTCCGCCGTTCCGCCCTGGAACGCGTCGGCGGCATGAGCGACGACACGCTCGCCGAGGACACGGACATCACGATGGCCATGCACCGGGACGGCTGGCGCGTGGTCTACGCCGAGAAGGCCCGCGCGTGGACGGAGGCACCGGAGTCGGTGCAGCAACTCTGGTCGCAGCGCTACCGGTGGTCGTACGGCACCATGCAGGCGATCTGGAAACACCGGAAGGCGTTGGTGGAGCGAGGCCCGTCGGGCCGCTTCGGCCGCGTCGGCCTCCCCCTGGTCTCCCTGTTCATGGTGGTCGCACCCCTGCTGGCCCCCCTGATCGACGTGTTCCTGCTCTACGGCGTCGTGTTCGGCCCGACCGAGAAGACGATCGTGGCCTGGCTGGGCGTCCTCATGATCCAACTGGTCTGCGCCGCCTACGCGTTCCGCCTCGACCGGGAGCGCATGACCCATCTGATCTCGCTGCCGTTGCAGCAGATCCTCTACCGCCAGCTCATGTACGTCGTACTGCTCCAGTCCTGGATCACGGCCCTCACCGGAGGCCGCCTGCGCTGGCAGAAGCTGCGCCGGACGGGAGTCGTCGAGGCACCGGGCGGACCGGTACCGCGGCAGCGGACGCGCAGCGAGAGTGACGAGCGGAGGCCGGTCGGATGACCCAGGAGTACACGGCGGGACAGCGCGAGGCGACTGCCGCGCCCAAGGCACCCGGCCGGGACCGCTACCTGGACCTTCTTCGCTCCCTCGCCCTGGTGCGAGTGGTCCTCTACCACCTGTTCGGCTGGGCGTGGCTGACCGTGCTGTTCCCGTCGATGGGCGTGATGTTCGCGCTGGCGGGCTCGCTGATGGCGCGTTCGCTGAACCGGCCGACGCTGAGCGTGATCAGGGGCCGGATCCGCCGGCTCCTGCCGCCGCTGTGGGCGTTCAGCGCGGTGGTGCTGCCGCTGATGTTCGTGGGCGGCTGGAAGCTTTCGGAGGATCCGGACCACAGCGGTACCTGGGGCCTGCTGGAGATGGTCAACTACGTCATCCCGATCGGCGCGCCGCCGTACCCCTGGGAGGTCGGCTTCCCGAAGGACCTGCTGGAGAGCACGTGGGCGGACCAGGCGGTGGGCCCGCTGTGGTACCTCCGCGCCTATCTGTGGTTCGTGCTGGCCTCCCCGCTGCTGCTGTGGGCGTTCCGCAGGGTGCGGTGGGCGACCCTGCTCGCCCCGCTGGCCCTGACGGCGGTCGTGGGCACCGGAATCGTCACCGGCCCCGGCGAACTCGGCAACGCGGTCACCGACTTCGCGGTCTACGGCAGCTGCTGGATCCTCGGTTTCGCGCACCACGAGGGCGTGCTGGCGAAGGTCCCGCGCTACCTCGCCGTCTCCGGCTCGGTCATGGTGATGTCCTTCGCCCTGTGGTGGGCCTCCGGCCATCTGGGCCCCGAGGGCTGGGACCTGAACGACATCCCACTCGCCCAGGCGACCTGGTCGTTCGGTTTCGTGGTGATCCTGCTCCAGTACTCGCCGTCCTGGCAGGAACTCCCGGGCCGCCTCGCCCGCTGGGACAAGCTGGTCACCCTCTCCAACAACCGCGCCGTCACGATCTACCTCTGGCACAACCTGCTGATCATGGCCACGGTCCCGATCATCGACCAGGCCTACCGCCTCCCCTTCATGCAGAGCGACCGCGCGGTCGCGGCGCTCGACGCGACGGACATGCTGTGGATGTTCTTCCTGGTGTGGCCCCTGATCGGGCTGGCGATCCTGGCCTTCGGGTGGATCGAGGACCTGGCGGCGAAGAGGCGGCCGAGGTTGTGGCCGAACGGTTCACGGCGGTATCGGACCGGACCCACGGCGACCTCGGGACAGTGAGGTAGAAGGGCGGTATGGATACCGCTGTTCTTGAACGGATGCTGGACGAGGCCTTCGATCATGCTGTCGTGCACCACGGTTACACCAACTACATGCGCGACTATGAGGTCATCGCCTACGCCACAGCGGATCCCCGTACCGGCATCACGCCGTCCTATCTCCGATACCTCTTTCGGTACTGCGTCGAGGCCCGGTGCGAGACGTCAGTGCGGGCGGAGACCTGGCGGGTCTCTTTGGACGACCGGCTCATCGAGTCCGAGACCGGCGCCGACCTCGACGGTTACGTCTGGGGCGTGCGGTGGCACTGTTTGTACCCGGGAGCCAAGCTCCTCTCTGAGTCGGAGGCGACCCGCCGCTGGTCGGACGCCCTCGGGATCGACTTCCACGAGGTGCGCATGGAAACCAACGCGCACAACCTGACCCTGCTCTTCTCGGACCTCCAGGTGAGCGAAGTCCCGGTGGGATACGCGCCCTTCGTCGCGACGGATGACGCGGAGAATGGCTGATCTGCAGGACGTCGCGGTCACGGCGATGCGCGCCCTCGTCGACCGCGGTCATCCCCACGACGTGATCGACGTCCACGCGGTCTGCCCGTACTACTCCGTGATCGAGCTGGAGCAGCTGGGCGAGTTCGACCCACGTGAGCTGCGGGAGCGGCTGGAAAGCGTCGTATGGGTCGGCGACGAGGAGTTCGCCGCCCACGGGCTCGCCCCCGAGGAGATCGCCGAGCTGCGGCGATGGGCGCTGGAGTGGGAGTCCGATCTCGGGCTGCGGATCCTCGAGGACTACGACGAGTAGGCCGGGCTCTCACGCCCCGGCCCCCCGAAGCGGAGCTCTTCGTAACAAAAAGCCCCCACGACCTCTCACCCCACCCCTCGCCGGGGTGAGAGCAAAGTTCCTTTCCGGTCACCCGGTGCCACAGGCAGGAAACGCCGCGTCCCTACCTTCGGGGTCAGTCACTCGTAGCAGGAACCGAGCCCCGTCGCACCGTGGAGGCGTCATGACAGCCCCTAGTACAGCCCCCGCACCCCCGAGCAGGGGCGGCCGCTGGATCCAGCAGTGGGATCCGGAGGACGAGACCTTCTGGAAGGAGACCGGAGAGAAGGTCGCCAAGCGGAACCTGCTCTTCTCCGTTCTCTCCGAGCACATCGGCTTCTCGATCTGGACCCTGTGGTCCGTGCTGGTGCTCTTCATGGGCCCGGAGTACGGGCTGACCCCGGCCGACAAGTTCCTGCTGACGTCGATGGTCACGCTCGTCGGTGCCGTCGTGCGCGTCCCCTACACCTTCGCCGTCGCCCTCTTCGGCGGGCGGAACTGGACGATCATCTCGGCCAGCCTCCTCCTCATCCCCACCGTCGCCGCGTTCACCGTGATGAAGCCGGGGACCTCGTTCGACACCTTCCTGCTGGTCGGCCTGCTGGCCGGTATCGGCGGCGGCAACTTCGCCTCCTCGATGACCAACATCAACGCGTTCTTCCCCCTCCGTAAGAAGGGGTGGGCCCTCGGGCTCAACGCCGGCGGCGGCAACATCGGCGTCCCGGTCATCCAGCTGGTCGCTCTCGCGATCATCGGCGCCAGCGGCGGCCCCCGGGTGCTGCTCGGGATCTACATCCCGCTGATCCTCGTCGCCGCCGTCCTCGCCGCGGTCTTCATGGACAACATCGAGAACGTGAAGAACGACACCGGCGCCGCCAAGGACGCCGCGAGGGACGGCCACACCTGGATCATGTCCTTCCTCTACATCGGCACGTTCGGCTCGTTCATCGGCTACAGCTTCGCCTTCGGCCAGGTGCTGACGAACCAGTTCGGCCGGACCCCGCTGGAGGCCGCGTACGTCACCTTCATCGGCCCGCTGCTCGGCTCGCTGATCCGTCCGGTGGGCGGGGCGCTGGCCGACAAGTACGGCGGCGCGAAGATCACGCTGTGGAACTACGTCGGGATGGCCGCCGCGACCGCCGTCCTCATCGCCGCCAGCATGCAGAAGTCGCTCGGACTGTTCACCGTCGCCTTCGTGGTCCTGTTCGTCCTCAGCGGCCTCGGCAACGGCTCGACCTTCAAGATGATCCCCGGCATCTTCCACACGAAGGCCCTGGCCAAGGGGCTCGAAGGAGAAGCGGCCGCCGCCTACGGACGCCGTCTCTCCGGTGCCTCCATGGGCCTGATCGGCGCGGTCGGCGCGCTCGGCGGCGTCGGCATCAACCTCGCCTTCCGGCAGTCCTTCCTCTCCTACGGCTCCGGCACCGGCGCGTTCG
Organism: Streptomyces sp. NPDC005483; assembly: GCF_040606035.1. NCBI lineage: Bacteria > Bacillati > Actinomycetota > Actinomycetes > Kitasatosporales > Streptomycetaceae > Streptomyces > Streptomyces sp. NPDC005483. The sequence continues at coordinate 159,188 of NZ_JBEXEA010000018.1, read as the reverse complement.
TCGCCTTCCTCGCCTTCTATGCGGCCTGCTTCCTGGTCACCTGGGCCGTATACCTTCGCCGTTCGGCCACCCAGGGTCAGGCCTCGACCGCCACTGAGGCGAAGCCGCAGCTCAGCTACGCCGAGGTGTGACGTAACACTGGCGACATGAACCGGAACCGAGCCTGTCACGAGCCGTTGACAGGCTCGGCCGGCATGTAGGGACGACGACGTACGACTGTGTACGACGACTCGAGTGCGGGACGAGAGCCATGTACGAACAGCAGGCAACAGAGCAACACGGCCCCCTCGCGGGGTTCACCGTGGGAGTCACGGCCGCGCGCCGGGCGGACGAACTCGGTGCGCTGCTCCAGCGCCGCGGGGCCGCGGTCCTGCACGCGCCCGCCCTGCGGATCGTGCCCCTCTCCGACGACAGCGAGCTGCTGGCGGCGACGAAGGACCTGATCGACCAGGCACCGGACGTGGTGGTGGCCACCACGGCCATCGGGTTCCGGGGGTGGGTCGAGGCCGCCGACGGGTGGGGGCTCGGTGAGGCGCTTCTCGACCGGCTGCGCGAGGTGGAGCTGCTCGCGCGCGGGCCGAAGGTCAAGGGGTCCATACGGGCCGCCGGGCTGACGGAGGACTGGTCGCCGTCGTCCGAATCCATGGCCGAGGTGCTGGACCGGCTGCTGGAGGAGGGCGTCGAGGGCCGCCGGGTCGCCATTCAGCTGCACGGCGAGCCGTTGCCCGGGTTCGTGGAGGCCCTGCGGGCCGCCGGGGCGGAGGTCGTGGGGGTGCCGGTGTACCGGTGGATGCCGCCGGAGGACCTCGGGCCGATGGACCGGTTGCTGGACGCGGCCGTCTCGCGGGGCCTGGACGCGCTGAGCTTCACCAGTGCGCCCGCCGCGGCCTCGCTGCTGTCGCGCGCCGAGGACCGGGGACTGCTGCCGGAGCTGCTCGCCGCGCTCAACCACGATGTGCTGCCCGCGTGTGTCGGGCCGGTGACCGCGCTGCCGTTGCAGGCGCGGGGGGTGGACACGGTCTCTCCCGAGCGTTTCCGGCTCGGGCCGCTCGTGCAGTTGCTGTGCCAGGAACTTCCCGGCCGGGCCCGGTCGTTGCCCATCGCCGGCCACCGGGTGGAGATCCGGGGTCACGCGGTCCTGGTCGACGGGGGGCTGCGGCCGGTGCCGCCGGCGGGGATGTCCTTGCTGCGGGCGCTGTCGCGGCGGCCGGGGTGGGTGGTGTCCCGGGCGGAGCTGTTGCGGGCGCTGCCGGGCGCGGGCCGTGACGAACACGCCGTGGAGACGGCGATGGCCCGTCTCCGTACGGCCCTCGGCGCACCGAAGCTGATCCAGACGGTGGTGAAACGGGGGTACCGGCTGGCGCTCGACCCGGCCGCCGACACGAAGTACGCGGACGTCTAGTCAGTCGGTCGGGGTGGCGCGGCTGCCGGTGGCCTTCACCAGCAGGCCCAGCGTCACCGTCAGCAACACCGCCCGCACCGCGTTCCACGCCGCCCACGGGTCCTCGAACTTTTTGCGCAGCGCGCCGGGGTCGCCGTTCCTCATGAGGCCGTCGTTGAGCGGGATGTTGAAGACGACGGTGACCAGGAAGGCCAGGGCGGAGGTCGCGAGCGCGGCCCAGACCCACCCGCGGTCGTCGCGGCCCCGCGCCTGCCAGGCCGCCACCGCCGTGAGGAGGGGCGCGCCCAGGAAGCTCAGGAAGAACACCGGGTTCTGGACGACCTCGTTGATGTCGCGCATCACCTCGACGTAGACGCCGTCGTCGCTGCGCGCCAGGGCGGGCATCACGGCGCACGCGAAGACGTAGAAGGCCCCGGCGATCAGGCCCGTGGCGACCGTGGCCGCGCCCAGTACGAGTCGGCTGCTCCTGCTGCTCTGTGTCATGTCTCCAGTCAAGAGGCCCGTCCGTCGCGCCGACATGGCCGAGACGCGCACCCCCATACGTGCCCGTCCAGGCACCGCTCCCGGTACGAGGGGTTCCGGCGGCGAGGGCGGGAAGGCACTGTTAGAGGGAGCCCCGGAACAGTCCCACACAGCCTTCAAGCACCTCACCGACCCCTTACGACCGGGGCACCCCAAGGCGGTGACAGGCACATGGCACTGGGTACGGCCACGGTCGCGTACGAGCTGCGGTTCGACGCCGGACGAATCTGTCTCGACCTCCTCGCGACCACCCACCCCGAGGAACGCCTCGACTCGACGGAGGTGCTCGGCGCCTGGATCGTCGGTTCGGGACTGGTGCCGGAGGGGACGGACCTGACGCACGCGGACCCCTCCTGGCTCGTCGGCTTCCGCGAACTGCGGGGACGTATCGGACAGTTGGTGCGGGGCGGCGCCCCCGGTCACGGCTACGACCTCGCGCTCGCCCACGTCAACGAGGCCGCCCGTGCCGCGCCTCCCGCCCCGCGCGCGGTGCCGGCCGAGGACGGCGCGCTGGTGCGCGAGTTGGACGGTCCGCCGGGCTGCGCGGCACTGCTCGGGGCCATCGCCAGGGACGCCGTAGGACTCCTGACGGACCCGGTCGCGCGGGCCGCGATCAGAGAGTGCGAAGGGGACAACTGCCCCATCGTCTACCTGGATACGTCACGGGGACGCAGGAGGCGCTGGTGCTCCAGTGAGGTGTGTGGGAACCGGGAAAGGGTGGCCCGGCATCGTCGGCGCGCGGCACTCTCGCGCGCCTGACAGGTCGTTATGTCCCTTGTGTGGAGCGGCTGTCGAAGTGATTTCGATTACATCTCGTTTGCCCGCTCAACCTTACGGGCCGTAGTTGCGATCTCGCCCATGTGGTGGAAATGTAAAGATCGCGCGGTGGGAATGTGCGCGCATGTCCTGTCTCGTCACGTCACTCAGAAGAAAACTGTCGTCGCACTTTGAACACCCGACTCCGCACGTCCGTACCCCTCCATGAGCGACCGACTGGGGGAACCCCCGGACATCGGAGGTGGGCGTGCGCAAGGATTCTGTCGTGGCCAATGAACGTGGATCGAGGGCCCGACATCGCATGTCCCAGCCCTCGGAACCTGATGAGGAGCTGATGCGTGCCCTGTACAGAGAGCACGCCGGGCCTCTCCTTGCGTATGTCCTCCGGTTGGTTGCGGGTGACCGCCAGAGAGCCGAGGACGTGGTGCAGGAGACGCTCATCCGTGCCTGGAAGAACGCCGGACAGCTCAATCGAGCGACCGGATCGGTACGCCCCTGGCTGGTGACGGTCGCCCGGCGCATCGTCATCGACGGCCACCGCAGCCGGCAGGCCCGGCCGCAGGAGGTCGATCCGTCGCCGCTGGAGGTCATCCCCGCGGAGGACGAGATCGACAAGGCGCTGTGGTTGATGACGTTGTCCGATGCGCTCGACGACCTGACCCCGGCCCACCGGGAGGTGCTCGTCGAGACGTATTTCAAGGGGCGTACCGTCAACGAGGCGGCCGAGACCTTGGGCATCCCCAGCGGAACAGTCCGTTCGCGGGTCTTCTACGCCCTGCGGTCGATGAAGCTCGCACTGGAGGAGCGGGGGGTGACAGCGTGATGGGTGTTTACGGGGGTAACCAGGGATTCGGCACAGGTGGTTCGGGTATGTCTGGCTCCATGATGGGAACTCCGGTGCCGAACGAGCACGAGACCGTCGGCGCCTACGCCCTCGGGATCCTCGACGACGCCGAGGCGACCGCCTTCGAGGCTCATCTCGCGACCTGCGAATGGTGCGCCCAGCAGCTCGACGAGCTCGCCGGCATGGAGCCGATGCTCGCCGCCCTCGCGGACCTGCCGGGCTCCGGCACCCCCGCGATCGGGGAGTCGCTGTCCGCCAAGCCCAGTCCGCGGATCGTGAACAAGCTCGTCGACGAGGTCGCCGAGCGCCGTGCGCAGAAGCGGCGCCGCAGCTTCTACATGGTCGCGGCCGCGGGCGCGCTGATCATCGGCGGTCCGTTCGTCGCGATGGCGGCGAGCGGCGGCGACTCGGGTGGCGGGGCCAAGCAGGGGCAGGTCCTGGCGGCCACCCCGAAGGAACTCTTCGATTCCATGAGCGACAAGGTGTCCGCGACCGACTCCTCGACCGGCGTCAGCGCGACAGTCGCCATGCAGGAGAAGAACTGGGGCACCTCGCTCGGCCTGGAGCTCAAGGGCGTCAAGGGACCGCTCAAGTGCTCCCTGATCGCGGTCGGCACCAACGGCGAGCGCTGGACGGCCTCCACCTGGTCGGTCGGCAAATGGGGTTACGGCATCCCGAACGGCAAGACCGCGGAGTCCAAGCAGCCGCTCTACATCGGCGGCGCGGTCGCACCGGCCCAGAACGACATCGACCACTTCGAGGTCGTCGACTCCGACGGAAACAAGCTCGTCCAGGTCGACGCGTAACTTCCCGCCGGGGCCCCCTTCGCGTACGGTTGACGGCTGCCCAGCACGTCAGAAGGGGGCCCGGTGGCCGCTCAGGCTCAACCAACTGCGGTCGGCTCGGTTCAGGACTCGGTTCGGGACCGTGAGATCAGCGTCGAACAGGAACATCTGGACCGGGTCTACCGGCGCCTCGAGGAGAAGATCCACGAGGCGGAGTTCCTCATGAGCGACGCCGCCAAGCGTGGCCAGGTCGGCACGCCCGGCGCGCTCGCCGAGCGGGACGCCCAGGTCTTCCGGGCCGGCGTCCACCTCAACCGGCTCAACAACGAGTTCGAGGACTTCCTGTTCGGCCGGATCGACCTGCTCTCCGGCAAGGACGGCAAGAAGGGGCCCGACGGCGCCTACACCGCCCTGGAACCCGCCGAGGGAGCCGTCCGCGAGGACAGCACCGCCGACATCGCGGAGACCCTGCACATCGGCCGGATCGGGGTCCTGGACTCCGAGTACGCGCCGCTCGTCATCGACTGGCGGGCCCCCGCCGCCGCGCCCTTCTACAGGTCCACTCCGGTGGATCCCGGGCGTGTCGTACGACGCCGGGTCATCCGCTCCAAGGGCCGCAAGGTCCTCGGCGTCGAGGACGACCTGATGCGTCCCGAGCTCAAGGCCTTCCTCGACGGCCACGAGCTGCCCGTCATCGGCGACGGCGCCCTGATGGCCGCGCTCGGACAGGCCCGCAGCCACACCATGCGGGACATCGTCGCCTCCATCCAGGCCGAGCAGGACATGGTCATCCGGGCCCCCGCCGCGTCCGTGACGTACGTCGAGGGCGGCCCCGGCACCGGCAAGACCGCCGTGGCCCTGCACCGCGCCGCGTACCTCCTCTACCAGGACCGCCGCCGGTACGCGGGCGGCATCCTCATCGTCTCGCCCACGCCCCTGCTGGTCGCCTACACCGAGGGCGTCCTGCCCTCCCTCGGCGAGGAGGGCCAGGTCGCCATCCGCGCGATCGGCTCCCTGGTCGACGGCGTCGAGGCCACCCTGTACGACTCCCCGGCGGTGGCCCGCGCCAAGGGCTCGTACCGGATGCTGAAGGTGCTGCGGAAGGCGGCGCGGGGCGTGCTGGAGCTGGGCGCCGACGGTACGGCCGCCGGGGCCGCCTCCGGTCGCCGGAGGGCAGCCGGTTCCGGCCGGCCCGACTCCGGGCAACTCGCCTTCGGGGACTTCGGCGACCCCGACGACGGTGCGGGTGGCGGGAACGGCGCCGCCACCGCCGTAGCCCCGCAGCCCCCGGCCGGACTCCCCACCCGTCTGCGCGTCGTCGCCTTCGGGCGGCGTCTGGAGCTGGAGGCGGACGAGCTGGAGCGCGTCCGCCGCAACGCCCTCAGCGGCACCGCGCCCGTCAACCTGCTGCGGCCCAGGGCCCGCAAGCTGCTGCTGGACGCGCTGTGGGCGCGCTCCGGAGCGGGCACCCGGCACACCGATCCGGAGCTGGCCGCCGAGCTGCGGTCGTCGTTCGACGAGGACATCACCTCCGAGGACAGCTTCATCGAGTTCCTCGACGCCTGGTGGCCGGAGCTCACCCCGAAGGCCGTCCTCGCCGCCATGGCCGACGAGCGGCGCCTGGGCCGCTGGGCCCGCCGCATCCTCAACCCCGGCGAGGTCCGCAGGGTCGCCCGCTCGCTCAGGCGTGACGGCCTCTCCGTGCACGACATCGCCATGCTCGACGAGCTCCAGGCGGTCCTCGGCGCCCCGGCCCGGCCGCGGAAGCGGCGTGAGCTGGACCCGCTCGACCAGCTCACCGGCCTGGAGGAGCTGATGCCGGTCCGCGAGGAGTCGCAGCGCGAGCGGGCCGAGCGGCTCGCCCAGGAACGCGTCGAGTACGCCCACGTCATCGTCGACGAGGCCCAGGACCTCACGCCCATGCAGTGGCGCATGGTCGGCCGCCGTGGCCGGCACGCCACCTGGACGGTCGTGGGAGACCCTGCCCAGTCCTCCTGGTCCGACCCCGACGAGGCCGCCGAGGCCCGCGACGAGGCCCTCGGCACCCGCCCGCGGCGCCGCTTCCAGCTCACCGTCAACTACCGCAACCCCTCCGAGATCGCCGACCTCGCGGCCAAGGTGCTGGCCCTCGCCATGCCCGGCGCCACGTCCCCCTCGGCCGTACGGTCCACCGGCGTCCAGCCCCGCTTCACCGTCGTACGCAAGTCGCTCGGGGAGAGTGTCCGCGAGGAGGCCGCCCGGCTCCTCGGCCTCGTCGACGGCACCGTCGGCGTGGTGGTCGCCATGAACCGCCGGGACGAAGCCGCCCGCTGGCTCACCGGACTCGGCGACCGGGTCGTGGCGCTCGGCAGCCTGGAGGCCAAGGGTCTGGAGTACGACGCGACGGTCGTCGTCTCCCCGGCCGAGATCGCCGACGAGTCGCCCGCCGGACTGCGGGTGCTCTACGTCGCCCTCACCCGGGCCACCCAGCAGCTCACCGTCGTCTCGGCGGAGCGCGACCAGCCGGACGCGGAGGGCGTGCCGGATCTGCTGAGAGATTGAACTCTCCGCACGGGAATGGTCTTTCGGGATCCGTTTGTTAGCCTGGATGTGACACCGGCCCGATCCAAGCCCCCGGGCCCAACCTTCGTCGCTACGAGCGACCACTTGCCGCGAGGCGAGCATGGCGGGTCGGTGTCATTGACCTGGTGAGAGGCCCACGTCCATGTGACGTGGGCCTCTTTCGGGTGCCCCCTCCGTGAACAAAACGTCCGCAATCCCGGGCGGCTAACGCCTACTCATCGGTAGGTGCGACCATCGGACGGCATCAGCGCACACAGGTGAAAGCAGAGGAAGTCGGCCATGGCAACGGCGCCCAGCGTCTCCTACTCGATTACGGTCCGGCTGGAGGTGCCCGCGGGTGGTACCGCGGTTTCCCAGATCACCACGGCCGTAGAGTCCCACGGAGGCTCGGTGACCGGCCTCGACGTGACCGCCTCAGGCCACGAGAAGCTCCGGATGGACGTCACCATCGCGGCGAGCTCCACGGCCCACGCCGACGAGATCGTCCAGCAGCTGCGCGGCATCGAGGGCGTCACCCTCGGCAAGGTCTCCGACCGTACGTTCCTGATGCACCTCGGCGGCAAGATCGAGATGCAGTCCAAGCACCCCATCCGCAACCGTGACGACCTCTCGATGATCTACACCCCGGGCGTGGCCCGCGTGTGCATGGCGATCGCCGAGAACCCCGAGGACGCCCGCCGCCTCACGATCAAGCGCAACTCCGTTGCGGTCGTGACGGACGGCTCGGCCGTGCTGGGCCTGGGCAACATCGGCCCCAAGGCCGCCCTGCCGGTCATGGAGGGCAAGGCGGCCCTCTTCAAGCGGTTCGCCGGCATCGACGCCTGGCCGCTGTGCCTGGACACCCAGGACACCGACGCGATCGTCGAGATCGTCAAGGCGATCGCCCCCGGGTTCGCCGGCATCAACCTCGAGGACATCTCCGCGCCCCGCTGCTTCGAGATCGAGGCCCGGCTGCGCGAGGCCCTCGACATCCCGGTCTTCCACGACGACCAGCACGGCACCGCGATCGTCGTCCTCGCCGCCCTGACGAACGCACTTCGCGTCACGAGCAAGGCGATCGAGAACATCCGGGTCGTCATGTCCGGCGCCGGCGCGGCCGGTACGGCCATCCTCAAGCTGCTGATCGCCGCCGGCGTCAAGAACGCCGTCGTCGCCGACATCCACGGCGTCGTGCACGCCGGCCGCGAGGACCTCGTGGACGCCGCTCCGGGCTCGGCGCTGCGCTGGATCGCCGACAACACCAACCCCGAGAACCTGACCGGGACGTTGAAGGAGGCCGTCCGCGGCGCCGACGTCTTCATCGGTGTCTCGGCTCCCAACGTCCTGGACGGCGCCGACGTGGCCGCCATGGCCGAGGGTGCGATCGTGTTCGCGCTCGCGAATCCCGACCCCGAGGTCGACCCGGCGATCGCCCGTCAGACGGCGGCCGTGGTGGCCACCGGCCGCTCCGACTTCCCCAACCAGATCAACAACGTGCTGGTCTTCCCGGGTGTCTTCCGCGGTCTGCTGGACGCCCAGTCCCGCACCGTCAACACGGAGATGATGCTCGCGGCCGCGAAGGCCCTCGCGGACGTGGTGACCGAGGACGAGCTGAACCCGAACTACATCATCCCGAGCGTCTTCAACGACAAGGTCGCGGGCGCGGTCGCGGGCGCGGTGCGGGACGCGGCGAAGGCCGCGGGCGCGACGGCGTAGGGGTCCTCGTCCGGTCTCCCGGCCGCGCGTCTACAGTGGTCGTCGTATGTTTGTTCGGCTGTGAGGATTGCCACGGCGGTTCTCCGGCCCGGCGCGTCGCGAAACCGGGCGCTTCGCGCCACCCTCTAGGGTGGCGCCACGCCCAGGCCTCTGTTCGTGTGACCCCCTAGGGTGTTCATACGAGTCCTACGGGTGCCGGATTGGCTTTCCCGCAGCAGGTAGGGGCAGGATGCGTCCCTGGGCGCGAGCGCATCGGCTTCGCTGTGCCTCGTGTGCGGCACCGCCGCGAGGCACACCCCAACGGCAAGAAGAACACGGGAGTAACAACATGAACCGCAGTGAGCTGGTGGCCGCGCTGGCCGACCGCGCCGAGGTGACCCGCAAGGACGCCGACGCCGTTCTGGCCGCGTTCGCCGAGACCGTCGGCGAGATCGTCGCCAAGGGCGACGAGAAGGTCACCATCCCCGGCTTCCTGACCTTCGAGCGCACCCACCGTGCCGCTCGTACCGCGCGCAACCCGCAGACCGGTGACCCGATCCAGATCCCGGCCGGCTACAGCGTCAAGGTTTCGGCGGGCTCCAAGCTCAAGGAAGCCGCCAAGGGCAAGTAAGCACTCCGCTGTGAGCGCCGGGTGACTGCGGACCGTCCTACGGCTGACGGTACCGCCGTGGCTGGTCGCGCAGTTCCCCGCGCCCCTGAGGGGCGCACAGCACAACGCCGATGGGGCGGTCACCCGGACTCGGGTGACCGCCCCATCGGCGTTCGTACGACTGCAGCGGCTACCCGAGCGCCTTGCCCGGCGGTTCCACCTTCGCGCCGAGCTCCACGAGCTTCTCCATGCTGTGTCTGCCCGGGGGATGACCCCCGGACCGCCGGCCGGGAGCCAAGCCGCCCTGAAGCGGCGCGGCGAGGCTGGGGTCAGCCGAGTGCCTTGCCCGGCAGTTCCACCTTCGCGCCCAGCTCCACGAGCTTCTCCATGAAGTTCTCGTAGCCGCGGTTGATGAGGTCGATGCCGTGGACCCGGGACGTGCCCTGGGCGGCCAGCGCCGCGATCAGGTACGAGAAGCCGCCGCGGAGGTCGGGGATGACCAGGTCGGCGCCCTGGAGCTTGGTGGGGCCCGACACGACCGCCGAGTGCAGGAAGTTGCGCTGCCCGAAACGGCAGTTCGAGCCGCCCAGGCACTCGCGGTAGAGCTGGATGTGAGCACCCATCTGGTTCAGCGCGGAGGTGAACCCGAGGCGGGACTCGTAGACCGTCTCGTGGATGATCGACAGGCCCGTGGCCTGGGTGAGGGCGACCACCAGCGGCTGCTGCCAGTCCGTCTGGAAGCCCGGGTGCACGTCCGTCTCCAGCGCGATGGACTTCAACTGGCCGCCGGGGTGCCAGAACCGGATGCCCTGGTCGTCGATCTCGAAGGCACCGCCCACCTTGCGGTAGGTGTTCAGGAACGTCATCATCGAGCGCTGCTGGGCACCGTGGACGTAGATGTTGCCCTCGGTCGCCAGCGCCGCGGACGCCCAGGAGGCGGCCTCCAGGCGGTCCGGCAGGGCGCGGTGGTTGTAGCCGCCGAGCCGGTCCACACCCGTGACGCGGATGGTCCGGTCGGTGTCCATCGCGATGATGGCGCCCATCTTCTGCAGGACGCAGATGAGGTCCTCGATCTCCGGCTCCACCGCGGCGTTCGAGAGCTCGGTGACACCCTCGGCGAGGACCGCCGTCAGCAACACCTGCTCGGTCGCGCCCACGGACGGGTACGGCAGCGTGATCTTCGTACCCCGGAGCCGCCGCGGCGCCTCCAGGTACTGCCCGTCCGCGCGCTTCTCGATCGTCGCGCCGAACTGCCGCAGCACCTCGAAGTGGAAGTCGATCGGCCGGCCGCCGATGTCGCAGCCACCGAGACCGGGGATGAAGGCGTGTCCCAGGCGGTGCAGCAGCGGACCGCACAGGAGGATCGGGATCCGCGACGAACCCGCGTGGGCATCGATGTCAGCGACGTTGGCGCTCTCGACATGCGTCGGGTCCATCACCAGCTCGCCCGGTTCCTCACCCGGACGGACCGTCACCCCGTGCAGTTGCAGCAGACCGCGTACGACGCGCACGTCTCGGATGTCCGGAACGTTGCGCAGTCGACTCGGCTCGCTGCCCAGAAGGGCGGCGACCATGGCCTTCGGTACGAGGTTCTTCGCACCGCGGACACGGATCTCGCCCTCCAGCGGGGTTCCGCCGTGGACAAGCAGTACGTCGTCAGAGCCGTTGACGGTCATGTATCTCGCGTTCCGATGAGTCGGGCAGGGGCCAGAAGGGTCAAGGGTAATGGCCGCCCACCCCCCTTCTGTAAGCCCAAGTGCCGCCCAGTCACGTCATAGCTCTGTCACAACACGGGCCGTCTCCTGTCGGGCACATGCCGTCACCGGCGCCCAGCGTGCGCGTGGGGCGCACTGGTGCGCTCTGAGCTGCGTCCCCTCCCGAACAGGCATTGGCTCCCCACGCGGAGGGAAGATGCGGGATCATGTCTGGCATGACCGAGGTGTCCTCGCTCACAGGGCGGTTGCTCGTGGCAACGCCCGCCCTGGCGGACCCGAACTTCGACCGCGCGGTGGTGCTCCTTCTCGACCACGACGAGAAGGGTTCGCTCGGCGTGGTCCTCAACCGCCCGACCCCGGTGGACGTCGGCGACATCCTGGAGGGCTGGGCCGACCTCGCGGGCGAGCCCGGTGTCGTCTTCCAGGGCGGCCCGGTCTCCCTGGACTCGGCCCTGGGGGTCGCCGTCATCCCCGGAGGCGGGGCGGTCGACGGGGCTCCGCTGGGCTGGCGCCGGGTGCACGGCGCGATCGGCCTGGTCGACCTGGAGGCCCCGCCGGAGCTGCTCGCCTCGGCCCTCGGCAGCCTGCGCATCTTCGCCGGTTACGCCGGCTGGGGCCCCGGTCAGCTGGAGGACGAGCTGGCGGAGGGCGCCTGGTACGTCGTGGAGTCGGAACCCGGCGACGTCTCGTGCCCGTCCCCGGAAAGACTCTGGCGCGAGGTCCTGCGCCGCCAGCGCAACGAACTGGCGATGGTGGCCACCTACCCGGACGACCCTTCGCTCAACTGAGGCGGGCAGGACGCCTACATCCTGTAGATCACTCTTTCGGGCGCTTGTGGATCTGTTCGCATGCCCTCCCCGAGTGTCGGGACATAGCGTCACGAACATGAAGTTGGTCGTGCAGGTAAGGCTGTCGCCGACGCCCGAGCAGAGGGCCGCGCTCGAGGCGACTCTGCGTGCTTGCAATGAAGCGGCGACCTGGGCCAGCGGCGTGGCCTTCGAGAAGGACGTTAAGAGGAACTTCGCGCTGCGCGAGCACACCTACGGTGAGATCAAGGCGCGGTGGCAGCTGGGTGCCCAGGCGGCTCAGCACGTGATCAAGAAGACGTGCGATGCGTACGCCACGTTGAAAGCGAACTTACGGGCTGGAAATCTGGGTGGGCCCGGATCTAAGCGCTATCAGAAGGCCTCGGGGAAGCCGATTGCTTTCAGGCCTGAAGGCGCTCAGCCGTATGACGACCGGATGCTGTCCTGGCAGTTCCATGAACGGCGAGTGTCCGTTTGGACCGTTTCCGGGCGGCTGAAGGATGTGGCGTTCACGGCGAGCGCCGAGCAGATGACCACCCTGGCTCTGTACCGCAAGGGCGAGTCCGATCTCGTCGTCAGGGACGGCATGTGGTTTCTGCTGGCCACCTGTGAGGTGCCAGAGGCGCCGTTGAATGCGGATCCGGTGGACTTTCTCGGTGTGGACTTGGGAATCGCAAACATCGCGACCACGTCCGACGGCGCGATCGTGTCTGGTCGGGAGCTCAACAGAATCCGCGCGCGGGAGCGCGGTCTGCGGCAGAAACTGCAGAAGAAGAACACTTCGTCCGCCAAGCGCCGCCTGAACAAGCGCAGGCGTAAGTAAGCGCGGCGAGCGCGGGACATCAACCACAAGATCGCCAAACATGTGGTGGCCGAGGCAGAACGCACCGGTCGCGGAATCGCCCTGGAAGACTTGACGGGCATCCGCGAGCGGGTACGGCTTCGCAAGCCCCAACGGGCCACCCACTCCAGCTGGGCATTTGCCCAGCTAGGACAGTTCATCGCGTACAAGGCCCGCCGGGCGGGGGTGCCGGTGGTGCACGTCGATGCGGCGTACACCTCCCGCACCTGCGCCGAATGCGGCCACGTGGACAAGGCGAACCGGGTCTCCCAGGCCCGGTTCGCGTGCCGGTCCTGCGGATTCGTTGATCACGCGGACCGGAACAGCTCCCGCAACGTCCGCGCACGCGCGTGGGAGTTGTGGCGACGCGGGGCCCCATCAACGGCCTCTTTCTCATCACCGCGTCAGCGGGGTGGGGCTGGACGCAAACGCAGCACCATCGCCAGTGGTGCTCGTTGTGCAAGCCGGGGATCCATAGTTCCCGGCGGTTGATTACCCTTGGTCTTTATGAGCACTCTCGAGCCCGAGCGCGGGACTGGTACGGGGACCCTCGTAGAGCCGACGCCGCAGGTGTCCCACGGTGACGGCGACCACGAGCGCTTCGCCCACTACGTCCAGAAGGACAAGATCATGGCGAGCGCCCTCGACGGGACCCCCGTCGTGGCGCTGTGCGGCAAGGTGTGGGTGCCCGGCCGCGATCCCAAGAAGTACCCCGTGTGCCCCATGTGCAAGGAGATCTACGAGTCCATGGGTTCCGGGGACGACGACAAGGGCGGCGACAAGTAGGCGGGCCGCCCGCCTGAGCTTCACAGGGCCCCCGGGGTGCGTACGACGCGCCCCGGGGGCCCTGTGCGTGTCACGGATTGGTTGAGACCTCTTGTGGGCGTGTTCATGCAAGCCATAACCTCCGTTGCGTTGAGCGAAACAGTCATTGCACATGTTGCAACGTGCGCCCGGAGGATCACTCCATGAAGCTCTCCCCCCACCTTCCCGCCCTGCTGCTGGCCGCCCTGGTCGTCACCGCCTGCGCGCCCCAGACCTCCTCCAACTCCTCCTCCGACAAGGACGACAAGACCGGCACCCTGCGGGTCTGGCTCTTCCAGGAGGTCGGCAACAAGCCGAAGGAGAAGGTCGTCGACACCGTGGTCGCCGCCTTCGAGGAGGCGCACAAGGGAACCAAGGTCGACGTCGAGTACATCCCGGTCGAGACCCGCGCCCAGCGCGTCAAGGCCGCCTTCAACGACCCGTCCTCCGCGCCCGACCTGATGGAGTACGGCAACACCGACACCGCCGGCTATGTGAAGGACGGCGGACTCCTCGACGTCACCAAGGAGTTCGGCGCCTGGAACGAGGCCAAGGACACCGACCCCACGGCGAAGACGTCGGTCACCGTGGACGGCAAGGTGTACGGCTCGCCCTTCTACGTCGGCGTCCGCGCGCTGTACTACCGGACCGACGTCTTCCGGCAACTCGGACTCGAAGTCCCGAAGACCATGGCCGAGTTGGCCACCACCGCCCGCAAGATCCGCGCCGCCAGACCCGAGTTGTACGGCCTCGTCGTCGGCGGCGCCTACACGTACGGCGCGATGCCCTTCATCTGGGCCAACGGCGGCGAACTCGCCACCGGCAAGGGCGGCTCGTACGCCTCGGCGATCTCCGGCGCGGCCGCGCAGAAGGGCATCAAGGAGTACACCTCGCTCTTCACCGACGACAACTGCCCCGCCGCCAAGTGCGCCGGCATGGGCGGCAACGACACGATCACCGCGTTCGCCGCCGGCAAGGCCGGGATGGCGATCGGGGGCGACTTCAGCCATACGGCGGTGGAGGCCGGGAAGGTCAAGGGCAGGTACGCGGTGGTGCCGCTGCCGGGAGTCGCCGCGGGATCGATCGCTCCCGCGTTCGCCGGCGGCAACAACATCGGGGTGCTGAAGAGCACCTTGCACCGGACGCTGGCGGTCGACCTGATGGAGCAGCTCACGTCGAAGAAGACGCAGGCGTCCATGTTCGACGCGATGGGGTTCCTGCCGACGTTCGCGGACGTCCGGCAGCAGGCCGCGGCCGAGCAGCCGTACGTCAAGCCGTTCGCGCAGACCCTCGCGGCCGGGACCAAGTTCGTGCCCGCCTCGCCCGCCTGGTCGCAGATCGACTCCTCGCTGGTGCTGCCGACGATGTTCCAGGAGGTCGTCAGCGGCAAGAAGGGGGTGGCGGCGGCCTCCGGGGAAGCCGCGAAGAAGATGAACGACGCGTTCGGCTCCGCCGGGTGACCTCAGTGACCGACCGTGCCACCCGGACCCCCTGGGTCTATCTCGCCCCCGCCCTCGTCGTCCTCGGCGGGTTGCTCGTCTACCCCATCTACCAGCTCGGCCTGATCTCCTTCTTCCAGTACACCCAGGCCCAGGTCAGCGGCGGCCGGCCGGCCACCTTCCAGGGGTTCGGCAACTACTCCGCGCTCTTCTCCGACCCGCAGTTCTGGCAGGTGCTGCTGGCCACGGTGCTGTTCGCGGCGGGTTGTGTCGTCTCGACGCTCGCCGTGGGGTGCGCGCTGGCCGTGCTGCTCACGCGCGTGCGTGCCGTGCCGCGGCTGGCGTTGATGCTGGCCGCACTCGGGGCGTGGGCGACGCCGGCGGTGACCGGGTCGACGGTCTGGCTGCTCCTGTTCGACCCCGACTTCGGCCCGGTGAACCGGCTGCTGGGACTCGGCGACCACTCCTGGACGTACGGCCGGCTCAGCGCCTTCCTCCTCGTCCTGCTCGAAGTCGTCTGGTGCTCCTTCCCGTTCGTGATGGTCACCGTCTACGCCGGGATCAGGGCCGTCCCGTCCGAGGTGCTGGAGGCGGCCGCGCTGGACGGGGCCTCGCAGTGGCGGATCTGGCGGTCGGTCCTCGCGCCGATGTTGCGGCCGATCCTGACCGTCGTGACCATCCAGTCGGTCATCTGGGACTTCAAGGTCTTCACCCAGATCTACGTCATGACCAACGGCGGCGGCATCGCGGGCCAGAACCTCGTCCTGAACGTCTACGCCTACCAGCAGGCGTTCGCCTCCTCGCAGTACGGCCTCGGCTCGGCGATCGGCGTCGTGATGCTGCTGATCCTGCTCGCCGTCACCCTCGGACACCTGCGGCTGCTCCGCCGCCAGGGGGAGGAACTGTGAACCTTCTACGGCGCCCCTGGCGGACGGCCGCGGAGGCCTCGGCGCTGCTCATCGCCCTGGTGGTCGCCTTCCCCCTCTACTGGATGGTGCTCAGCGCCTTCAAACCGGCCGGGGAGATCGAGTCGGCCGAGCCCCGGCCCTGGACCCTCACGCCCTCGCTGGATTCCTTCCGGCGCGTGTTCGGGCAGCAGGATTTCGGTCGGTATTTCGTCAACAGCCTTGTCGTCGCGTGCAGTGTCGTGATCGTCTCGGCGTTGATCGCGTTTCTCGCGGCGACCGCCGTGACACGATTCCGCTTCCGCTTCCGGACCACCTTGCTGATCATGTTTCTGGTGGCCCAGACGGTGCCCGTGGAAGCCCTCACCATCCCCTTGTTCTTCCAGATGCGGGACTTCGGTCTGCTCAACACGCTGGGCTCGCTGGTCCTGCCGCACATCGCCTTCTCGCTGCCCTTCGCGATCTGGATGCTGAGGGGGTTCGTGAAGGCCGTACCGGAGGCTTTGGAGGAGGCCGCGTACATCGACGGGGCGAGCCGCGCGCGATTTCTGTGGCAGATTCTGTTCCCGCTCGTCCTGCCCGGCCTGGTGGCCACGAGCGTGTTCTCCTTCATCTCGGCCTGGAACGATTTCCTCTTCGCCAAGTCGTTCATCATCAGCGACACTTCGCAGTCGACGCTGCCGATGGCCCTGCTGGTCTTCTTCAAGCCGGACGAGCCGGACTGGGGCGGGGTCATGGCCGCCTCGACGGTGATGACGATTCCGGTGCTGGTGTTCTTCGTACTAGTACAGCGACGCCTGGTCTCGGGACTGGGCGGAGCGGTCAAGGACTGACATGGCTGAACTGATTCCGACGGCGCGCGACGTCAGCGCCGGTTCCGGCGAGGTGCGGCTGACGGCCCGCTCCCAGGTCCACGCCGGTACCGGCACGGAGGGCGTCGGCCGCTGGCTGCGCGGCGTCCTGTGGCAGGCCACCGGGCTGCCGCTGCCCGAGGCCCGCGAACAGGGCGACACCGGGGGCGACGGCATCGGGCTGCGACTCGCCCCGGAACTGGGCCCGGAGGAGTACCGCCTCGTCAGCGACGAAACCGGCGTCCTCATCGAGGGCGGCAGCGCGGCCGGAGTCTTCTGGGGCGCCCAGACGCTACGGCAACTCCTCGGCCCCGACGCCTATCGCAAGGCACCCGTCGGCGGCGACCGCACCTGGGCCGTGCCGCACCTCACGGTCCGGGACGCCCCGCGATTCCGCTGGCGCGGCCTCATGCTCGACGTCTCCCGGCACTTCATGCCCAAGGAAGGTGTCCTGCGCTACCTCGATCTGATGGCCGCGCACAAACTCAACGTCTTCCACTTCCACCTGACGGACGACCAGGGCTGGCGCGTCGAGATCAAGAGGTACCCCCGGCTCACCGAGGTGGGCTCATGGCGGGCGCGTACCAAATTCGGCCACGGGGACTCGCCACTGTGGGAGGAGAAGCCGCACGGTGGCTTCTACACCCAGGACGACATCCGGGAGATCGTCGCCTACGCCGCCGAGCGGCATATCACCGTCGTCCCCGAAATCGACGTACCCGGACACTCGCAGGCGGCCATCACCGCGTACCCGGAACTCGGCAACACCGATGTCATCGACACGTCCTCCCTCACGGTCTGGGACAGCTGGGGCATCTCTCTGAACGTACTCGCCCCCACTGACAACACCCTTCGCTTCTACGAGGGGGTGTTCGAGGAACTGCTGGAGCTGTTCCCCTCCGAGTTCATTCACATCGGCGGTGACGAATGCGCCAAGGAGCAGTGGCGGGAGTCGCCTTCGGTCCAGGCCCGGATCGAGGAACTCGGCCTCGCGGACGAGGACGAGTTGCAGTCCTGGTTCATCCAACACTTCGACAAGTGGCTCTCCGCGCGCGGGCGCAGGCTCATCGGCTGGGACGAGATCCTGGAGGGCGGGCTGGCCGAAGGAGCGGCGGTCTCGTCCTGGCGCGGCTACGCGGCCGGCATCGCGGCCGCCCGCGCGGGCCACGACGTCGTCATGTGCCCTGAGCAGCAGGTGTACCTGGACTACCGGCAGGACGCGGGCGGGGGCGAGCCGGTCCCTATCGCCTACGTCCGCACCCTGGAGGACGTCTACCGGTTCGAGCCGGTGCCACCGGAGTTGACGCCCGAGGAGGCCGCGCACGTCCTCGGCGCGCAGGCCAACGTGTGGACGGAGGTGATGGAGGACCAGGGGCGCGTCGACTACCAGACCTTCCCCCGGCTGGTGGCCTTCGCCGAGGTGGCCTGGAGCGCTCTGCCCGCCCCCGCGGAACGGGACTTCGCCGACTTCGAGCGGCGGATGACCGCCCACTACGAGCGGCTCGACGCCCTGGGGGTCGGCTACCGGCCGCCCACGGGCCCACTGCCGTGGCAGAAGCGGCCCGGAGTGCTGGGCCGGCCCATCGAGGGGGCGCCCCCGAACAAGTAAGGGAAAAAGACCTCAAGCGTCACCGAAGAGTGTCAATCGTCATGTGCGGGTGATCACGTACGAAAACGGACCATCTCCCTGATGGGGCGGGCGAAAGCCGCCGAACGACTCCTAGCGGACCCCTGTCTTCGGGTGTTGCGAAGATGTGCCAGAGTTGCCACGTCCGCCCTGTCAGCACGTACCGTACGGCAGCAACAGGCAGGACCAGCAGGACCAGGTGGGGCAGCGGGAAGGGGCAGCCGGTTTGACCACGCACACACCGCAGGCGGCGCAGGCCGTCACGCTGCCCACGACACTGGACGAGGCCGTGGCGGCGCTCACCACCATGCCCGCCGCCGTGCCCGTCGCCGGCGGCACCGACCTGATGGCCGCCGTCAACTCCGGACAGCTCAGGCCCGCCGCCCTCGTCGGCCTCGGCCGGATCAGCGAGATCCGCGGCTGGCAGTACCAGGACGGGCACGCCCTGCTCGGCGCGGGACTCACGCACGCGCGTATGGGCCGCCCCGACTTCGCCGCCCTCATCCCCGCCCTCGCGGCCGCCGCCCGCGCCGCGGGTCCGCCCCAGATCCGCAACGCGGGCACCCTGGGCGGCAACATCGCCTCTGCGGCCCCCACGGGCGACGCGCTGCCCGTCCTCGCCGCCCTCGAAGCCACGCTGATCATCGCGGGCCCGGACGGAGCCCGCCGGGAGATGCCGGTCTCGCACCTGCTGGCCGGCATGGAGATGCTCCGCGCCGGCGAACTCATCGGCTTCGTGCGCGTGCCGCTGCTGCACGCTCCGCAGGTCTTCCTCAAGGTCACAGGGCGCACCGGCCCGGGCCGCGCGATGGCCTCCGTCGCGCTGGTCCTCGACCCGGCCCGGCGCGGGGTCAGATGCGCCGTCGGTGCCATAGCGCCGATGCCGCTGCGGCCCCTGGACGCCGAGCAGTGGGTCGCCCGGCTCATCGACTGGGACAACAACCGCGCGATCGTCCCGGAGGCCCTGGAGGCCTTCGGCGAGTACGTCGCCGCGGCCTGCATCCCCGATCCGGCACCGGCGCCGGACGGCTCCGTGCCGCAGCATCCGCCCGCGGTACTGCACCTGCGGCGCACCGTCGCCGCGCTTGCCCGACGAGCACTGGGGAGGGCACTGTCGTGACCGACGACCAGCACGGAGAGGGCACGCCCCGGGCCGCAGGCCGCTGGGACCCGCTCCCTCAGGGTGACTACGACGACGGCGCGACCGCCTTCGTGAAGCTCCCCGAAGGGGGCATCGACGCCCTCCTGGCCTCCGCCGACAGCCCGCTCGCCGCGCCCGGTCACGGCTATGTGCCGCCGCAGATAACGGCCGCGCCGGGCGACGCGACCGACCCGGCGGGCACGGGCAGCTGGGCCGTGCCGGCCGAGGGCGCGCAGTGGCCCGACCCGAGCACCCTGCCGCAGGGCCACACCGGGCAGTTCACGTACAACCCCGCGACCACCCAGCAGTGGCACGTCGAGGACACCGCGGCCGCGCCCGCGCCGGGCCACGACGTCACCGGCCAGTGGTCGATCCCCGTGGCCGGCGGCGACCTCCCGGACGAATCGGGCGAGTTCACCACATCCTCCCTGGTCGAGCAGTGGGGCGGTACCCCTCCGGCGACCCTGCCGGGCGGTGCGGCAGCCCCCTGGGCGACCCAGCCGTGGGGTGACCAGCCCCAGGGCGGCCCGGGAACGGGGCCCGAGCACGGCGGACCGGCCGGGGAACGGCACGCGCACCCGCCGCACGGTGACGTGCACGGCGGCTTCGACGGCCACAGTGGTCCGGTCGGCGACGCACACGCCCACGTGCCCGCGGCCGAGGCACCGGGCGCCGAGGCCGACGAGCGGCACGGTGACGCGCACGCCCCGGCGGACGAGGCGCCCCCCGGCTCCACGCACCCGCACACCGACGGTCGCGGCATCGCTCTCCCCGAGCCCCCCGACGCGGCCCAGCCCCACGACCCGGCCGAGCCCTACCCGGACAGCACCTCCGCAGCCGCCTCACAGCCCTCGTCCGGCCCCGGTGAGGCGCCGGTGGCCCTCCGGGGCCCCGAGGGCGCCGAAGAGGCCGTAGAAGCCGCTGACGGCCTCGCCGAGCACGGTGGCGAGCCTGGTGCCGAGCACGGTGTCGAGCACGCTCCGGCCGAGGGCGACGACGAACCCTCGCCCGAGGCCACCGAGGAGCGCGCCGCCGACCCCGGTGAGAACCCGGACGACCAGGCCCCCGCGCATCCCGGCGAGGAACACCCCCTCGCCGCCTACGTCCTGCGCGTCAACGGCGTCGACCGCCCCGTCACCGACGCCTGGATCGGCGAGTCGCTGCTCTACGTGCTGCGGGAGCGGCTCGGGCTCGCCGGCGCCAAGGACGGCTGCTCGCAGGGCGAGTGCGGGGCGTGCAACGTCCAGGTCGACGGACGGCTCGTCGCCTCCTGCCTGGTGCCCGCCGTGACCGCCGCCGGCAGCGAGGTCCGTACCGTCGAGGGTCTCGCCGAGGACGGCCGGCCCTCGGACGTGCAGCGGGCGCTCGCCCGGTGCGGCGCCGTGCAGTGCGGCTTCTGCGTGCCCGGCATGGCGATGACCGTGCACGACCTGCTGGAGGGCAACCCCGCGCCCACCGAGCTGGAGACCCGCCAGGCGCTGTGCGGCAACCTCTGCCGCTGCTCCGGCTACCGGGGCGTCGTCGACGCCGTCAAGGAGGTCGTCGCCGAGCGCGAGGCCCACGCGACGGGCGACGGTGAGACGGACGGCGACGAGGCACGTATCCCGCATCAGGCGGGCCCCGGAGGCGGAAGCGTCCACCTTTCGGCGTTCGAGTCCCCGGGGTTCCCGGGCACCGCCGGACCACATGAGGCGTACGGACAGGGACAGGACGGAGGCCAGGCGTGAGCAACGAAGCCGCCACCGCGACCACCGCCGCGGAGGCAGCAGCACCCGCCCCCGAGCCGATTCCGCACGGCATCGGCGTCTCCCTGCCGGCCGCCGACGCGCGCGCGAAGACCGAGGGCACCTTCCCGTACGCGGCCGACCTGTGGGCCGAGGGACTGCTGTGGGCGGCCGTCCTGCGCTCCCCGCACGCGCACGCGCGGATCGTGTCCATCGACACCTCCCACGCGCGTGAGATGCCCGGAGTCCGCGCGGTCGTCACCCACGAGGACGTGCCCGGCAGCCCGGTGCACGGCCGCGGCAGGGCCGACCGCCCGGTCTTCGCCTCCGAGGTCGTCCGCCACCACGGCGAGCCCATCGCGGCCGTCGCCGCCGACCACCCCGACACCGCGCGGATGGCCGCGGCCGCCGTCATCGTCGAGTACGAGGTCCTCGACCCGGTCACCGACCCGGAGCAGTCCTTCGAGGCCGAGCCGCTGCACCCCGACGGCAACCTGATCCGGCACATCCCGCTCCAGCACGGCGACCCCGCCGCGACCGGCGAGATCGTCGTCGAGGGCCAGTACCGCATCGGCCGCCAGGACCCCGCGCCCATCGGCGCCGAGGCCGGTCTCGCCGTGCCCCGCCCCGACGGCGGCGTCGAGCTCTACCTCGCCTCCACCGACCCGCACACCGACCGCGACACGGCAGCCGCCTGCTACGGCCTGGAACCCGAGCGCGTCAAGGTCGTCGTCACCGGCGTCCCCGGCGCCACCGCCGACCGCGAGGACCAGGGCTTCCAGCTCCCGCTCGGCCTGCTCGCGCTCAAGACCGGCTGCCCGGTCAAACTGACGGCCACGCGCGAGGAGTCCTTCCTCGGCCACGTCCACCGCCACCCCACCCTCCTGAGATACCGCCACCACGCCGACGCCGAGGGCAAGCTGGTCAAGGTCGAGGCGCAGATCCTGCTGGACGCGGGCGCCTACGCCGACACCTCCTCGGAGGCCCTGGCCGCCGCCGTGGGCTTCGCCTGCGGGCCGTACGTCGTCCCGAACGCCTTCATCGAGGGCTGGGCCGTGCGCACCAACAACCCGCCCTCCGGCCACGTCCGCGGCGAGGGCGCCATGCAGGTGTGCGCCGCCTACGAGGCGCAGATGGACAAGCTGGCCAAGAAGCTGGGCGTCGACCCGGCCGAACTGCGCCTGCGCAACGCCCTCGCCACCGGTGACGTACTCCCGACCGGCCAGACGGTCACCTGCCCGGCCCCGGTCGCCGAACTGCTCCAGGCCGTACGGGACTTCCCGCTGCCCGCGCTGCCCAAGGACACCCCCGAGGACGAGTGGCTGCTGCCCGGCGGCCCCGAGGGCGCGGGAGACCCGGACGCGATCCGCCGGGGCGTCGGCTACGGCCTCGGCATGGTGCACATGCTCGGCGCGGAGGGCGCGGACGAGGTCTCCACGGCGACCGTACGGGTCCAGGACGGCGTCGCGACCGTGCTCTGCGCGGCCGTCGAGACCGGCCAGGGCTTCACCACACTGGCCCGCCAGATCGTCCAGGAGACCCTCGGCATCGACGAGGTGCACGTCGCCCCCGTCGACACCGACCAGCCCCCGGCAGGCCCGGGCGCGCGCGGCCGCCACACCTGGGTCTCGGGCGGCGCGGTGGAACGCGCGGCCAAGATGGTCCGCACCCAGCTCCTGCAGCCCCTGGCGCACAAGTTCGGCATGTCCACCGAACTGCTCCAGATCACCGACGGCAAGATCACCTCGTACGACGGCGTCCTGTCGACGACCGTCACCGAGGCCATGGACGGCAAGGAACTGTGGGCCACCGCACAGTGCCGCCCGCACCCGACGGAGCCCCTCAACGAGATCGGCCAGGGCGACGCCTTCGTCGGCATGGCGTTCTGCGCGATCCGCGCGGTGGTCGACGTCGACATCGAACTCGGCTCGGTCCGCGTGGTCGAGCTGGCGCTCGCCCAGGACGTCGGCCGGATCCTCAACCCCGCCCAGCTGGAGGCCCGTATCGAAGCGGGCGTCACCCAGGGTGTCGGCATAGCGCTCACGGAGAACCTGCGCAGCGCGCGCGGGCTGATCCGCCACCCGGACCTCACCGGGTACGCCCTGCCGACGGCGCTTGACGCGCCGGAGATCCGGATCGTCAAGCTCGTCGAGGAGCGGGACGTGGTCGCCCCGTTCGGCGCGAAGGCGGCCAGCGCGGTACCGGTGGTCACCTCGCCGGCGGCCATCGCCTCCGCCGTACGCGCCGCCACGGGCCGTCCCGTCAACCGGCTTCCGATCCGCCCGCAGGCCGCGGTGGTGACGGACCGGTGAGCGCTCCCGGCCAGGAGCCCCGCGAGTACGAACCGCCGCCCGGCCTGGGCAAGTTGGCGCTGTGGATCCTGCTCTTCGTGGTCGCGGCGATCGTGGTCGTGGTGGGCGGCGTGTACTTCACGTGATGCGCGGGGTCGTCCTGGTCACGGGGGTGATGGCGGCCGGGAAGTCGACGGTCGCGCAGGCGCTGGCGGAGCGGCTGCCTCGGGCGGCGCATGTGCGCGGGGACGTGTTCCGGCGGATGATCGTGTCGGGGCGCGAGGAGTACGCACCCGGGGCCTCGGCGGAGGCTTCCGCCCAACTGCGCCTGCGCCATCGGTTGTCGGCGGCGACCGCGGACGCGTACGCCGAGGCCGGCTTCACGGCCGTCGTGCAGGACGTGGTGCTGGGCGAGGACCTGACGGCGTACGTCGGGCTGGTCCGGACCCGGCCGCTGCACGTCGTCGTCCTCGCGCCGGACGCCGGGACGGTGGCCGCCGGGAGGCGGGCCGGACGAAGACGGGCTACGACGACGAGGTCTGGACGATCCCCGCGCTGGACGAGGCGCTGCGGACGTCGACTCCGCCGATCGGCCTGTGGCTGGACACCTCCGCACTGACCCCGGCCCAGACGGTGGAGGCGATTCTCGCGGGGCGGGAACGCGCGAGGGTGCTGTGACGTCTCCTTGGTACGGGGGCGTTGTCAGTGGTGGCGCGTAGTGTTTCGAGCAGTGGGGGACGAGCGCGGGCCCGACGGGCCGGCCGTGCCGTACCCGGCCAGGGGACTGCGTACGAAGCACACGGGGGAGCCATGAGCACGACCGATGCCGCCGTAGCGGCGATCAGACTGACCGAGGACGAACTGCAGCCGTACATCTCACATGTGTCGACCCGCCGCTGGCTCAGCGGCCCCGGACTGCCCGGCGACAGCGACCTGTTCACCTTCGAGGAGCTGCGCAGGGAGGGCCTGCGGACGGTCGCGGACTCGACGGCCGACCTGGCCGGACTGCTCAGCGAGGAGCTGCGCGGCCAGCTGGTCATAGGCGGACTCACGGACCTGCGGGGCAGGGAGACGGAGTCGGTCCTGCTCGACGGGGTCACGGGCGAGGTCTCCACGACGGCGTTCTTCCACGCCCGCCCCGGCCTGATGGACCGCACCCCCCTGGCCCCGTCGCTCCCCACCCTGGTCCGCTTCGCCACGGCGACGGACGAACTGACCGAGGTGCGCGGCCAGTTCGCCGCCTACGCCGGCCGCTTCGGTCCTACGGCGGTGGAGGACGCGACGCGCCAGCTGCTGACGGTGTTCGAGGAGGGCACGGGCGGCGAGGTGCCGACGTTCTGGAAGATCGCGGCCCTGATCCGCCCCCTGGCCCTGGTCGCCGGCCCGGGCACGGACTCCGGCCTGGCCCTGGACCTTCCGCCGCGCCTCCTGGACCACGAGTTCGGCCGGAACAGGGTCGCCCGCTTCGAGGACATCGACTTCCCCGCCACGCTGACGCACGCCCCGACCCGCCGCTTCCTCGCCGAGACGGGCCTGCCCGAGGACGGCGTCCTCTTCCACACCGACCCGGACGCCCCGCTCCCGACCCTCGCGGAGCACCGTGCCGACACGCCGGCCACCCTCCCGCCCCGCGCCGAACACCTGATCGTCCTCGGCCACCTGATCGAGGACAACACCCTGGTCGTCGACGGCGCGACGGGCGCGGTCCTGAACTGGAGCGAGCGCGAAGGCACGCTCCACCCCCTGAACACCGACATCTCCACGCTCGCCTTCACCCTCTGGCTGCTGCACCGTGAGCGCCGCATAGACGAGTCACTCGCCCACGAGCTGACGAACACGCTGTACGTCCAGGTCGCCAAGACGATGATCCGCGCCCTGTCCACGATCGACCCCACGGGCACGACGACGGACGCGGACTGGCACTACTGGACGGAGCTGTTCCAGGACGAGGCGGGCGGGGTGCTCTGACCGACCGGGCGGTCGCGACCAGGATCTCGTCGAGCGGCCGGGCTTGGGCCGCGTACCGGATGCAGGGACAGCCGAAGGAGGCGGCAACCTCTGAACGAGGTGCCGCCCCTTCTCACACAGAGGCCGTGGCGGGAATTGAACCCGCGTACCTCGCTTTGCAGGCGAGTCCCTGAGCCACTCGGGCACACGGCCGGGTCGGTGGAGCGTGGGGCTCCTGCCGAGCTCGGTGGGACGACCGTACGGCGGGGCCGGGGGAGGGCTCAAGGGGATCGTGGGGGCTGCAACGGGACTGCCACACGCCGTTCATGAACGGGACCGGGCCGGGGTGGTCGTACGACCAAGGTCTCAGGTCGAGGCGGGCTTTCGACAGGGGTCAACGGGGGCTGTGGCCCTTACTCTGGCGGGCATGGCAGTGCTGGAACCGCGTGACGCCGGTGTCACCGACGAACCTGAGGTCCTGTCCGTCAGCGAGGTGGGGGAGGGGGTGCTGGGGCGTTCGTACCGGGCGCTGAGCATCGGCATCGTGTCCGTCGTGCTGCTCATCGCGTTCGAGGCGACCGCCGTGGGGACCGCCATGCCGGTCGCGGCGCGGGAGCTGGACGGGGTCGCGCTGTACGCGTTCGCGTTCTCCGGGTACTTCACCACCAGCCTGTTCGGGATGGTGCTCGCCGGGCAGTGGGCGGATCGGCGGGGGCCGCTCGGGGCGTTGAGCGGTGGGATCGCCGCGTTCGCCGCCGGGCTGCTGTTGTCCGGGACCGCCGGCGCGATGTGGCTGTTCATTCTCGGGCGGGCCGTGCAGGGGTTCGGCGGTGGGCTGGTCATCGTGGCGTTGTACGTCGTCGTCGGGCGGGCCTATCCGGAGCGGCTGCGGCCCGCGATCATGGCGGCGTTCGCGGCGGGCTGGGTGGTGCCGTCGATCGTGGGGCCGCTCGCGGCCGGGGCGGTGACCGAGCACCTCGGGTGGCGGTGGGTGTTCGTGGGGATACCCGTGCTGGTGGTCTTTCCTCTGGTCCTGGCCCTTCCGCAGATACGGCGGCGGGCGTCCGGACCGGTCGGCGACGGCGACGGGCAGGCATCCTTCGACCGGCGCCGCATCCGGCTCGCCCTCGGGATCTCGCTCGGCGCCGGGCTCCTCCAGTACGCCGCCCAGGATCTGCGTCCCCTCTCCCTGCTCCCCGGCCTCGCGGGCGTGGCCCTGCTCGTCCCGGCGGTGCTCGGGCTGCTCCCGCGCGGCACGTACCGGGCGGCGCGCGGGCTGCCCTCCGTCGTGCTGTTGCGCGGGGTGGCCGCGGGGTCCTTCGTCGCCGCCGAGTCCTTCGTGCCGCTGATGCTGGTGACCCAGCGGGGGCTGTCGCCGACGCTGGCCGGGTTCTCGCTCGCGGCGGGCGGGGGGACGTGGGCGCTGGGGTCGTGGCTGCAGTCGCGGGCGGGGGTGGAGCCGTACCGGGAGCGGCTGATGACCGTGGGGATGGTGCTGGCGGCGGCCGCGATCGCCGGTGCGCCGAGTGTGCTGATCCACTCCGTGCCGGTCTGGATCGTCGCCGTGGCCTGGGGCTTCGGCTGCTTCGGGATGGGGCTGGTGATCTCCTCCACCAGTGTGCTCCTGCTGCATCTGTCCGCCCCGGAGGAGGCCGGGACCAACTCCGCCGCCCTGCAGATCTCCGACGGCCTCTCGAACGCGGTCCTGCTGGCGGCGGGCGGGGCGGCGTTCGCGGCCCTTGGGGGTGGGACGGTGAGCCATACCGTGAGCGAGGCTTCCGGCTCGCAGCATCCGGTGGCCTTCGCGGCGGTGTTCCTGCCGATGGCGGGGGTGGCGTTGGTGGGGGCGTGGGTGACGACCCGGCTGCATGCCAAACCGGAGTGACACCAAGTGGTACCACCTAATTCGAGTGCATCAGGCGAGCCTCCGGTTCACGGTCCCGGTCGAGTGTGTTCGGACAGGACGCCTGTCCGGACGTGTGACAGAAGGCCGCGGGGCTGATGGAGTCCCACGCCCGCAACCACATGAACGGCCACCCGCTGGACGCGGACTTCGACGTCGACGAGGCCGAGCAGTTCGTGCTGGACGTCTGCCAGGGCCGCCTGGACGTACCCAAGATCGCGGCTCATCTGCCGCGTTTCGCACGGTGACTGTGACCTCGGTCCCACCCACCGTCCCCCGGCCCGGTCCGCACGTTGACGCCACCGGGCCGCCGGTAAGGTGACCCGGTCGTCATATCCAGCCGAAGAGACCGCCGAGCCGCTCGACCCTGTACGGAGACCGTGACTACCACCGCCGCCTCCTCCCACCACCTTTCCCCCGCCTTCCCCGGCCGGGCCCCCTGGGGCACCGCCAGCAAGCTGCGTGCCTGGCAGCAAGGGGCGTTGGACAAGTACGTCCAGGAGCAGCCGCGTGACTTCCTGGCCGTCGCGACGCCGGGGGCCGGTAAGACGACCTTCGCGCTCACGCTCGCGTCCTGGCTGCTGCACCACCACGTCGTGCAGCAGGTGACGGTCGTCGCGCCGACCGAGCATCTGAAGAAGCAGTGGGCCGAGGCGGCGGCGCGGATAGGGATCAAGCTGGATCCCGAGTACAGCGCCGGGCCGCTCGGCAAGGACTACCACGGGGTCGCCGTCACCTACGCGGGTGTGGGCGTACGGCCCATGCTCCATCGCAACCGCGTCGAGCAGCGCAAGACCCTCGTCATCCTCGACGAGATCCACCACGCCGGTGACTCCAAGTCCTGGGGCGAGGCGTGCCTGGAGGCCTTCGAGCCCGCCACCCGCCGGCTCGCGCTCACCGGTACGCCCTTCCGGTCCGACACCAACCCCATCCCCTTCGTCACGTACGAGGAGGGCAACGACGGCATTCGCCGGTCGGCCGCCGACTACACCTACGGGTACGGCAACGCGCTCGCCGACCATGTCGTGCGGCCCGTCATCTTCCTGTCCTACAGCGGGCAGATGCGGTGGCGGACCAAGGCCGGTGACGAGATCGCCGCTCGGCTCGGCGAGCCCATGACGAAGGACGCCATCTCGCAGGCCTGGCGTACGGCGCTCGACCCGCGCGGTGAGTGGATGCCGAGCGTGCTGCGCGCCGCCGATCAGCGGCTCACCGAGGTCAGGAAGGCAATCCCGGACGCCGGTGCCCTCGTCATCGCCTCCGACCAGGACTCCGCGCGCGCCTACGCCAAGCTGATCCGCGAGATCACCGGCAACAAGGCGACCCTGGTCCTGTCCGACGACGCCGGGGCCTCGAAGCGGATCGACGACTTCAGCGCGAGCAACGACCGGTGGATGGTCGCCGTCCGCATGGTGTCGGAGGGCGTCGACGTGCCCCGGCTGGCGGTGGGGGTGTACGCCACCACCATCTCCACGCCCCTCTTCTTCGCCCAGGCGGTCGGCCGTTTCGTACGGTCCCGGCGGCGCGGCGAGACCGCCTCCGTCTTCCTCCCGACCGTCCCGGACCTGCTGACCTTCGCCAACGAGATGGAGGTCGAGCGCGACCACGCCCTCGACAAGCCGAAGAAGGACGGCGAGGACGACCCGTACGCCGAGTCCGAGAAGGAGATGGAGGAGGCGAACAAGGAGGAGGACGAGGACACCGGCGAGCAGGAGCAGTTCGCCTTCGAGGCGCTGGAGTCCGAGGCCGTCTTCGACCGGGTGCTGTACGACGGTGCCGAGTTCGGTATGCAGGCGCATCCGGGGAGCGAGGAGGAGCAGGACTACCTCGGCATCCCGGGGCTGCTGGAGCCCGACCAGGTGCAGCTCCTCCTCCAGAAGCGGCAGGCCCGGCAGATCGCGCACAGCCGCAAGAAGCCGGACTCCGAGGCGGACCTGCTGGAGCTGCCCGCCGAGCGGCGGCCCGTGGTCTCGCACAAGGAGATGATGGAGCTGCGCAAGCAGCTCAACACCATGGTCAGCGCGTACACCCACCAGAGCGGCAAGCCTCACGGTGTGATCCACACCGAGCTGCGCCGGGTGTGCGGCGGGCCGCCGAGCGCCGAGGCCACGGCCGGGCAGCTGCGGCAGCGGATCGCCAAGGTGCAGGAGTGGGCCACCCGGATGCGGTGACGCGCGGCGCCTGTCGTGCCGCGGCGACGGACCGTACGTATCAGGACAAACGGAGTGGTCCGTACCGGCAGCTGCCCGGATTCTGGACGGAGGCTTCCGCTGAGCGAACCCGCTTCGCTACTGTCCCGCTACGCACACGCCCCGTGGCAGCGCCGCCGCGGAGCGCAGCCGTGAAGCGACGCGGCCCGGAAAGAGACC
Source organism: Streptomyces sp. NPDC005483 (assembly GCF_040606035.1). NCBI lineage: Bacteria > Bacillati > Actinomycetota > Actinomycetes > Kitasatosporales > Streptomycetaceae > Streptomyces > Streptomyces sp. NPDC005483. The sequence goes on along the minus strand of NZ_JBEXEA010000018.1, from coordinate 129,649 downwards.
GGGCCGCCGGCCGATCGGCGGCCTCTGAAGCGCGTCACCGACGGGACTCGGTGACGCAACGCCGCTCGGAGGTCGCCGACCTCACCACTTGGAGGAGTGGGCGTCGTGACCGCGGAGACCTCTCAGACGCTTGACCGGGGACTGCGTGTCCTCAAGCTCCTGGCCGACACGGACCACGGGCTCACCGTCACCGAGCTTTCCAACAAACTGGGCGTGAACCGGACCGTGGTGTACCGGTTGTTGGCCACGCTGGAGCAGCATGCCCTCGTACGGCGTGATCTCGGCGGGCGGGCCCGGGTGGGGCTCGGGGTGCTGCGGCTCGGACGGCAGGTGCATCCGCTGGTACGGGAGGCCGCGCTGCCCGCGCTGCGCTCGCTCGCGGAGGACATCGGGGCGACGGCTCATCTCACGTTGGTGGACGGTGCCGAGGCGCTGGCCGTGGCCGTCGTGGAGCCGACGTGGACGGACTATCACGTGGCATATCGGGCCGGGTTCCGGCATCCGCTGGACCGCGGGGCCGCGGGGCGGGCGATTCTCGCGGCTCGGCAGCAGGGGTTCGGGGAGCCGGGCTACCTGCTGACGCACGGGGAGCTGGAGGCCGGGGCGAGTGGGGCGGCCGCTCCGCTGCTCGGGGTCACCGGGGTCGAGGGCAGTGTCGGGGTCGTGATGCTGGCGGACGCGGTGCCGGAGCGGGTGGGGCCGCGGGTGGTGGACGCGGCACGGGAGGTCGCGGAGGCGCTGCGCTAGCTGAGCGGTGCGGTGCGGTGCGGTTTCGTCGTCGGCCGCGGGGTCGGTGGGGGCTGGTCGCGCAGTTCCCCGCGCCCCTGAGTGGGTGCGGTCGCCGCCGGCCGGCCCGCCTTCGCTGCCTGCCTGGCCTGCCGCGTGCTCAACCGGCGGCCACCGTGGGCCCGAGCCCCGCCAGCACCCTCAACTGCAGCCACAGCACCAGCCGTTCGTCGGGGTCGTCCAGGTCGATCCCGAGGTGCCGGCGCACCTGCTTCAGCCGGTAGCGGCACGTGTTCGGATGCACGGCGAGCAGCGCCGCCGCCCGCGCCATGTCGCAGCCCGCGTCGAACCAGCAGACCAGCGTGCGGGCGTGGTCCGTCCCGTGCTCACCGTCGTACGCCAGCACCCGCCGCCACGAGCCCGCGCTCAACTCCCGCTGGTCACCGAGCACTTCGGCCAGCCTCAGCAGTGTCACCCGCGCCCGCACCTCCTCGACCGTCGCCACCGGCAGCGAGGGTCCGAGCACCCGCAGCACCAGATCGGCGTCCGTCCGCGACCCGGCCACCTCCGCGAGCCCGGCCACCACCTCGCCCAGCCCCGCCCGCACCGGCACCCTGAGTGCCTGTCCGGCCCGCGCCACGATGTCCTCCGCGAGCCGCTTGTGACGGACCCCGGGGGCCGGCAGCAACGCGTACACCACCCCGTCGACCAGTACGCACGCGTGCCGTCCGTACCGGGCCTCGCACTGCAGCCGTACGACATCCAGGAGCCGCAGTCCGGTCTGCTCGGCATCCGGAAGGCCGGCCGCTTCCAGGGCGAAGGCCGCCACCCGCACCGGGCCCTCCATCCCCAGCCGCCCGGCAGAGGCGTCCGCCGTGCCCTCCAGCACCCGCCGCAGCAGGTCACTGCTCTGGTGCCGGGCCAGCTCCTGCGCCGCCCGCGCCCGCAGGAGGAGCAGGGCCGCCGTCGACGCCCCCTGGACGAGCGTGTCCTCCGCGTCCGCCGCGAGCGTGCCGTCGTCGACGACCCACACCGAGCCGAGGGTCTCCCCGGCGGCCCGGACGGCGACCGCGAGGCGCGGCAGCTCACTGTCCCGCAGCGCGGGCAGTCGTACCGGGCCGTCGGCCGCGAACAGCGTCCGGTACTCGTCGCTGTTCTCCGCGGCCGCCGGTACCTGGAGGCCCAGGATGCCCTGGCGGCGGACCTCGTCGACCGGCTGGCCGGGGACGGTGGAGTAGGCGAGGATCCGCCGGCGTGGGTCCTCCACGGCGGTGGCCCCGCCGGTCGCCGCCGCGATGGCGTCGGCGAGGGCGAAGAGGTCGCCCTGGCCGCCCGTCGACGGGACCGGCCGGGCGCCGATCGCCGAGGCCAGCAGCAGGTGCGCCTGGTGCCAGGCGATGTCCTCGGCGATGGACAGCAGCGCGACGCCGTAATTCTGCGCCTCGGCCGTCGGCCCGTCCGGTCCCCGGACCACCAGCCCGGTCATCCCGGCCTCCGCGGCCACCCTCACCAGCGGCCCGGCCGCGGCCGCCCGCACCCCGACCGCCAGCAGCAGCGCGCCTGGTACCCGGGGGAGCGGGGCGTGGGCGTCGTGGAGGAGCGCCTGTGTGACCGGGGCGGTGAGCCCGGCGGGTGCGGTGTGCAGCCGTACGGAGGTGCCGCCGACGAGATCCAGGAGGTCACCGAGGGTGCAGGTGTCCATGGGTGCCCCCGAGAATGTATTGGCCGATCCGCAAAGAAACCTATGCGTGTGTTGTACGGCCGCACAACCCTGGGCGCTCGACCGGGCCGCACACTCGGCACATGACAGAAATGAGCATCCGTACCGTCCACGACGTCGCAGGCCTCGGTGCCGTCAGCGCGTACTTCGGCGAGGTGTGGCGGTCCGCGCCGGCGGCCCCGCCCTACCCGGCCGAGGTGCTGCACAGCCTGGTCCACGCGGGCGGCGCGGTGCACGCCGCGTACGACGGTGAGCATCTCGCCGGAGCCAGCGTCGCCGTGTTCGGGCCGCCGGGTTCGCAGGAGGTGTACTCCCTGGTCGCCGCCGCGGAGCGCGGCCTCGGACAGGCGGTGAAGCAGGCGCAGCGGGTCTGGGCGCTCGGCCTCGGCGCCCGCACCATGCGCTGGACCTTCGACCCGCTGGTCGGCCGCAACGCCCGCTTCAACCTGGCCAAGCTGGGCGCGGTCGGCACCGAGTACCTCGTCGACTTCTACGGCCCCATGAGCGACGGCGTGAACGGCGGCGACGAGAGCGACCGGCTGGCGGTGACCTGGGACCTGACGGCGCCGGCCCGGTCGTACGACGATCCGGGGGACCGCGAGGCCGCGCCCGCCACCCACCACGCCCCCGACGGAGGAGTCCTCGCCCGCCGCGACCCCGCCGGCCTGCACGTCTGGTGCCGGGTCCCGGACGACATCGTCAAGCTGCGGGCCGCCGACCCGGTGCTCGCGCTGCGCTGGCGGCGGGCCGTGCGCGAGGTGTTCACGGAGGCGTTCGGGCAGGGGTTCCGGGCGACCGGGATGTCCCGGGACGGCTGGTACACCCTCACCAAGGAGGCCGTCGCATGAAGCTGGAGCGCGTCGAGGTCGTCCATGTGGCGATCCCGCTGGTCAGCCCCTTCCGCACTTCCTTCGGCACGATGACCACGAAGGACACCTTCCTGCTGCACGTCGTCACGGACAGCGCCGAGGGCTGGTCGGAGTTCGCCGCCGACCCGCAGCCGCGCTACTGCTCGGAGTTCGTCGCGGGCGCGGAACTCGTGCTGCGGGACTTCCTGATCCCGAGGGTGGCGGCGCTGCCCGCGCTCACGGCGGCGCTGGTCGGGCCCGCCGTCGGCGGGATCAAGGGGCACGAGCTGGCGAAGGCGGCCCTGGAGACGGCGGTGCTGGACGCGGAGCTGCGGTCGTACGGCATGCCGCTGGCGGTGTATCTCGGCGCGGTGCGCGAGCGGGTGCCGGCGGGGGTGTCGGTCGGCATCAAGGAGTCGGTCGCCGAGCTGCTGGACGACGTCGAGCGGTATCTCGCCGAGGGGTACGTCCGGATCAAGCTGAAGATCGAACCGGGCTGGGACCTCGAGCCGGTACGGGCCGTACGCGAGCGCTTCGGCGCCGCCCTGCCCCTCCAGGTCGACGCCAACACCGCGTACACGCTCGCGGACGCGGAGCACCTGCGGCGGCTCGACGAGTTCGGGCTGCTGCTGATCGAGGAGCCGCTGGACGAGAACAACCTGTACGGCCACGCGCGCCTCCAGAGCCGTATCGCCACCCCCGTCTGCCTCGACGAGTCCCTGCACAACGCCCGGGACACCGCCTCCGCGATCGCGATGGACGCGTGCCGGGTCGTGAACGTCAAGCCCGCGCGCGTGGGTGGCTACCTGGAGGCCCGCCGCATCCACGACGTGGCGCGCGCGCACGGCGTGCCGGTGTGGTGCGGCGGCATGCTGGAGACGGGAATCGGCCGCGCCCCGAACCTCGCCCTGGCCGCCCTGCCCGGCTTCACGCTCCCCGGCGACACCTCGGCCTCCGCCCGCTACTTCGCCGAGGACATCACCGAGCCGTTCGTCCTGGCCGACGGCCACCTGCCGGTACCCCGCACGCCTGGCATCGGTGTCGAACCGCGGCCCGACATCCTGCGGCGCTTCACGCGCGCGAGACGGGATCTGTACCCGGCCTGACCGGTCGTGGCCGGAAGTGACCGCCGCGTTAGATTGATCCCGTGCTCTCACGCCTCACGCGCCCCCAGGCCGTCGCCGTATGCGCCCTGCCCGTCGTGGCACTGGTCGCCACGGCCCTCTTCGCGCCGCTGCCGTTCTCGCTGGCGCAGCCCGGGATGACGGCGAACGTGCTCGGCAAGAACGAGGGCACGGCGGTGATCACCATCTCCGGGGCCAGGACCCGTACGACGAGCGGGCAGCTGCGGATGACGACCATCGAGGCGACCGGGCCCGACACGCGCGTCACGCTCGGCGACGTCTTCGACAGCTGGTTCCGCACCGACCAGGCGGTCATGCCCCGCGACGCGGTCTACCCGAGCGGGCAGAGCGTCAAGGAGATCGAGAAGCACAACACCGCGCAGATGAAGGAGTCGCAGGACGCGGCGACCCAGGCGGCCCTCGGCTATCTCAAGCTCAGCGACGACAAGGTCAAGGTCACGCTGAAGCTCGCTGACGTCGGGGGGCCGAGCGCTGGGCTGCTGTTCACCCTGGGGATCATCGACAAGCTCGACGGTGACGGCGCCGGGGGCGACCTCACGGGCGGTCGCACCATCGCCGGGACGGGCACGATCGACGCGGACGGCACGGTCGGCGCGGTGGGCGGCGTGGCGCTGAAGACGCAGGCCGCGAAGCGGGACGGGGCGACGGTGTTCCTGGTCCCCAAGGACGAGTGCGGCGACGCGAAGGCGGAACTGCCGAAGGGGCTGCGGCTGATCCCGGTGACGTCCCTGAAGGGCGCGGTGAGCGCGCTGACCTCGCTGGAGTCGGGCAAGGGGTCCGTCCCCGCCTGCTAGTGCGCGAAGGCCGGCCTGGGGGAGACCAGGCGGAGACCGACCTCCACCAGGGTCCAGCCGAGCCGGGTCCTGATGTCGTACGGCCGCCTGGCCTGCGCGGCGAGACGGTAGGCGTCGGCCTCGGCGCGGAGGTCGGCGGCGCGGGTGCGATGCAGGGCGAGGTGGGTCTCGGGGTGCATGCTGGGGCCTCAGTCCGTCTCGATGGGGAAAAGGTGCGTGTGGATGCGTACTTGCTCCGCGCCGGGGTCCTCGTCGGTGACCCGGCCGCGGTAGTCGGTGATCAGGGCGTGCATCTTGTCGACGAGCTCAGTGGCCAGTTCGGGTGTGAGCTGGAGCGTCATGTCGCTCATGTCGGAACCGCGGGTCCACTCGGCGGACCAGTGGTTCCGGGTGCTGAGCCAGCCGGACATCTCGCGTGCGTGGGTGGCGGCGATCTCGTGCAGGTAGATCTCGGCCATCCCGCGTACTTCCGGTCCCGCGCCGTCGAACTCGGTGGTGTCGAAGGTCAGTCCCTGGTCCACGGCCTTCCACCACCGCTCCCGCCCCTTGCCGTGCTCGGGAGCGTCGGCGATGAAGCCGTGCTCGGCGAGCTGGCGCAGGTGGTAGCTGGTGGCGCCGCTGGACTCGCCCAGCCGCTCGGCGAGCATCGAGGCGGTGGCAGGACCGCGCCGGCGTAGCGCGTTGAGCAGTTCCATCCGCAGGGGATGGGCGAGGCCGCGCAGTGAACGGGCGTCGAGTTTCCGTACGTTGGGCTCTTCCGGCATGCGTACAAAGATAGCTATGCAAAGACTCCTTTGCAACGAGTTCTTTGTAAGTTCCGGTCCCTACTTCACGATGACCGCCGGGGCCGGCGTCAGAGGCATGCATCTCATGTCCCGTCCTCCAACCCCCGTGGCCTCAGCAGCACTTCGGCCAGTGAGGCCAGCCAGTCGACCAGCAGGGCCAGGGTCACCGTGAGAATCGAGCCGAGCATCAGTACGGGCATCCGCTGGTTGGTGATGCCGGTCGTGATCAGGACGCCCAGGCCGCCGCCTCCGCCGAAGGCCGCGAGGGTCGCCGTGCCCACGTCGAGGACCAGGGCCGTGCGGACGCCCGCGAGGATCAGCGGGACGGCCAGCGGGAGTTCGACGCGGGACAGGACGCCCAGGGACGACATGCCGATGCCGCGTGCCGCCTCCAGCAGGGCCGGGTCGTTCGCCTTGAGGCCCGCGATGGTGTTCGACAGGACCGGCAGGACGGCGTAGGCGACGATGCCGATCAGGGACGCCTTCGTGCCCGTGCCCAGCCAGATCACCAGCAGGGCCAGCAGGCCGATCGCCGGGGTCGCCTGACCCATGCTGGCCACCGCCATCGCCACCGGGCTCGCCTTGCGCAAGGCCCTGCGGGTCAGCGCGATGCCCAGCGGGATCGCGATGATCAGCACGAAGAACGTCGAGATCACCGTCAGCTTCACCGTCTGCCACAGCGCTTTGGACACCTGCCCGTTCGACAGCGCGTTCTCCGTGAGCGGGTCCAGGTCGGCCTGCGCGAACCACAGCCAGGTCGCGAGCAGGACCGCCACCAGGAACGCGGGCAGGAGGGTCAGCTTCTGCCAGGTCACCCGCCTCCTGAGCGGGGCCGGAGGTGCCGACGGACGACGGGCGGGCAGGATCTGTTCCACCTGCGAGATCTCCGACGTCGTCACGCTGTCCGCTCCCCTCCGCCGAGGCCCTCCGGCTCGGCGTGCGTCCGGGCGGTCCGGACCTCCTCCAGCTCGTCCTGGTGCTCCACGGCCTCCGGACGGTCGGCCTTCAGGAGCTCGTGCACGGAGTTCATGAGCGTCTCCATGTCGACGACACCCGTGTATTCCCCGCGCCGCCCGGTCACCGCGACCCGCCCCGCCTGGTCGGTCAGCACGGCCCCCAGCGCGTCCCGCAGCGTCGCGTCCCTGGTCACCGTGTCGCTCACCGGCGTCCCGGCCCGGACCAGCGACCCCCTGGCGCGCATCAGGTCCCCGCGCCTGAGCCACTTGTACGGCCGTCCGCGCCTGTCGAGCAGCAGGATCTCGTTCGTCCCGCTGCCCCGCAGCTTGTTGCGGATCTCCTGGAGCGGGTCGTCGACGGTCACCGTCGGGTAGTCGGTGACCTCGACGTCCCGTACGCGGGTGAGGCTCAGCCGCTTGAGCGCCCCCCCGGCGCCGACGAACCCGGACACGAAGTCGTCGGCCGGGTTGGTCAGGATCGCCTCCGGGGTGTCGAACTGGGCGATGCGTGACCGTTCGCGCAGGACGGCGATCCGGTCACCCAGCTTGACCGCCTCGTCGAAGTCGTGGGTGACGAAGACGATCGTCTTGTGCAGCTCCCGCTGCAGACGGATCAGCTCGTCCTGGAGATGATCACGGGTGATCGGGTCGACCGCCCCGAACGGCTCGTCCATCAGCAGGACGGGCGGATCGGCCGCGAGCGCCCTCGCCACCCCCACCCGCTGCTGCTGGCCGCCGGACAGCTGACGCGGATAGCGGCCGTGGAACTCGCCGGGGTCGAGCCCCACGAGGTCGAGCAGCTCCGCCACGCGCTCCTTGATCCGGCCCTTTCCCCAGCCGATCATCCTCGGCACCAGCGCGATGTTCTGCGCGACCGTCATGTGCGGGAAGAGCCCGGCCGACCGGATGGCGTAGCCCACGTTGCGGCGCAGCTCGACCGGATCGCTTTCGGTCACGTCCTCGCCGTCGATCCGGATGCGCCCGCCGGTCGGCTCGACCAACCTGTTGATCATCTTCAGTGTCGTCGACTTGCCGCATCCGGGCGGCCCCACGAGGACGACGGTCTCGCCCGCCTTGATCTCCAGGGTGACGTTGTCGACGGCCGGCTGCGGACTGCCGGGATACCTCTTGGTCAGGCCCTCCAGCTCGATGGACGCACCTGAGGTGCCGGACGTCTCAGACACGGATCCCCCTCGGAATCGTCAGCCGTCCGATCAGGACGTACGCGGCGTCGAACAGCAGGGCGAGGACGATGATCCCGAGTGTTCCGGCGAGCACCTGGTTGAGCGCGTTCCTGCTGCCCAGGGAGGCGATGCCGCGAAAGATCTCGTTGCCGAGGCCGGGCCCGGAGGCGTAGGCGGCGATCGCCGCGATGCCCATCAGTATCTGCGTCGAGACCCGGATCCCGGTCAGGATCGGCGGCCAGGCGAGCGGCAGCTCGACCCGCATCAGGCGCATCACCCCGGACATCCCGATGCCGGAGGCTGCGTCCACCAGCGCGGGGTCGACCCCGCGCAGGCCGACGATCGCGTTACGGACGACCGGCAGCAGCCCGTACAGCGTCAGGGCGATCACCGTGGGCGGCACACCCAGCCCCACGGCGGGGACGAGCAGACCGATCATGGCGAGCGACGGGACGGTCAGGATCGACGAGGTGGCCGTCGTGGCGAGGCCGCCCGCCCATTCGCTGCGATAGGTCACGACGGCGATCAGCACTCCGATCACCGTCGCCACGACCATGCACTGGAAGACGACGCTCGCGTGCTGGTAGGCGTCCGTGAGCAGCTGCTGGTGGCGGTTGCCGAGGTACTCCCAGAAGTTCACACCGCCTCCTCCCGCGATGGCCACGCCGGTCACGTCACGTCCCGTGCGCCTCCTGAAGACTCGCCTGCTCCACCAGCGGGATGATCCGCAGCGGAACGGGGTTCTCCATGACGATCGCGGTGGCGGCCCGGACGATCCCATCGAAACCGACAACCCGGTCGATCACACGTTGGAGATCGGCGTTGGAGCGGGCCACCAGGCGGCACAGCATGTCCCCGCTGCCGGTGGTGGTGTGCAGCTCCAGGACCTCCGGCACGGTCGCCAAGTGCGCCCGCACGTCGGCCCCTTGCCCCTGCCGGATCTGGAGCGTGGCGAACGCGGTCACCGGGTAGCCGAGCGCCGCCGGATCGACCTGCGGACCGAACCCCCGGATGACTCCGTTCGACTGAAGCCGGTCGAGCCGCGCCTGCACGGTCCCCCGGGCCACCCCCAGCCGCCGGGACATCTCGAGGACCCCGATCCGCGGTTCCCGCGCGAGGAGCACGATGATCCGCCCGTCCAGCTCGTCGATCCCCACGGCAGCCTCCTGAAGAGATGGTCATCCTGTACAGAGAGGCCGCCGATACGGCCGTATCGCTGAACACATTGCCCAGTGGATACGCAAACTATTGCGCACCTTGCAGAGCGGAGCCAGGCTTCGGACATGACGCAGACCACACACCACACTCCCGACACCGCACGGCAGGCCGACCCCTTCCCGGTCAAGGGAATGGACGCGGTCGTCTTCGCCGTCGGCAACGCCAAGCAGGCGGCGCACTACTACTCGACCGCCTTCGGTATGCGCCTTGTCGCCTACTCCGGACCGGAGAACGGCAGCCGAGAGACCGCCTCGTACGTGCTGGAGAACGGCTCGGCCCGTTTCGTGTTCACCTCGGTCATCAAGCCGGCCACGCCCTGGGGTCATTTCCTCGCCCAGCACGTGGCCGAGCACGGCGACGGCGTGATCGACCTCGCCATCGAGGTCCCGGACGCCCGCCGCGCCTACGCCTACGCCGTCGAACACGGCGCCCGCCCGGTCGCGGAGCCGTACGAGCTGAAGGACGAGCACGGCACGGTCGTCCTCGCCGCGATCGCCACTTACGGCGAGACCCGCCACACCCTGGTCGAGCGCTCCGGCTACGACGGCCCGTACCTGCCCGGCTACGCCGCGGCCGCCCCGATCGTCGCACCGCCCGCCCACCGCACCTTCCAGGCCGTCGACCACTGCGTCGGCAACGTCGAGCTCGGCCGGATGAACGAGTGGGTCGGCTTCTACAACAAGGTCATGGGCTTCACGAACATGAAGGAGTTCGTGGGCGACGACATCGCCACCGAGTACAGCGCGCTGATGTCGAAGGTCGTGGCCGACGGCACCCTCAAGGTGAAGTTCCCGATCAACGAGCCCGCCATCGCCAAGAAGAAGTCCCAGATCGACGAGTACCTGGAGTTCTACGGCGGCGCGGGCGTCCAGCACATCGCGCTGAACACCAACGACATCGTGCAGACCGTACGGACCATGCGCGCGGCGGGAGTCCAGTTCCTCGACACCCCGGACTCCTACTACGACACCCTCGGCGAGTGGGTCGGCGACACCCGCGTACCGGTCGACACGCTCCGGGAGCTGAAGATCCTGGCCGACCGCGACGAGGACGGCTATCTGCTGCAGATCTTCACCAAGCCGGTCCAGGACAAGCCGACCGTGTTCTTCGAACTCATCGAACGGCACGGCTCGATGGGCTTCGGGAAGGGCAACTTCAAGGCGCTGTTCGAGGCCATCGAGCGGGAGCAGGAGAGGCGGGGCAACCTCTAGTCCCCGGGCGGCTCGTCCGGTACGTCCCCCATCGCCGCCAACGCCTCCCGCGCCTCCCGCACCCGCGAGGGCGAGAACCAGGGGTTGATCCGCAGGGCCTCCTGGAGATGGCGGCGCGCGGGGGCGTACTGCTTCAACGCCCGCTCGGTCATGCCCAGATGAAAGGCGTACGGCGCGCTGCGCACCCCGCCCCCGTGCACCTTGTCCGTCGCGATCCGGGCGTACCGCAGGGCCTCCCGGTCCTGTCCCGCCCGGTGCAGCGCCCACCCCAGCGCGTCGGCCACCGCGATCCCCGGCTGCCGCAGCCACTCGGCCCGCAACCGCCGTACGGCAGCGGCCGGGTCGCCGTGGTCCGCCTCGAACTGCCCGAGCACCAGCTCCTCGTCGGCCCCGCCCGCCGCGGCGCGTTCCACCGCCGCCCACAGCAGGTCGTACTGCACCCCGGCGGCCTGCCACAGCCCAAGCGACTCGTACAACTCGCCTAGCTCCAGGGCGTATTGGGGCAGCGGCTGCTTCGCGAGGGCCATCCGGTAGGCGTTCAGGGCCTCCGTCGTGCGGCCCAGTGCCGCAAGGGCCCGGCCCTGCCCGGCCTGCGCGGCCCGTTGGTCGGGGTCGAGCCGGACCGCCTCCTGGAAGTGCCGCAGCGCGTCCTCGCGGTCGCCGCGCTCCCACGCGAGCTGCCCGGCCCGCTCCAGATACGCGGCCCGCTCGGCCGGCGCCTCCGCCCCCGCCGCCGCGTCGGCGAGCTCGGCCGCCGCGTCCTCGCGCCAGCCCCGGTCCCGGTACACGGCAGCCGCCCGGGCCTTCACCGCCGGCCCCGACCGCAGCTTCGTGAGCCGCTCCAGCGCCCCACGGGCCGCCTTGTAGTCACCGAGCCCCGTGTACGCGTCGATCAGCGCCGGATACGTCGTCCACCGCTTCGGCTCCAGCTGCCGCGCCTCCTCACCCCAGGTCCGCGCGGTCCGGAAGTCCCGGCGCGCGTTCGCGAGGGCGGCCAGACCACCGAGGGCCTGCGCGCTCCTGCGCACCTTCAAGGACGTCCGCAGGCGGTCCTCGGCCTTCACGTAGAACGTCGTGTCGGCCGTCCGCCGCCCCTGCTCGACGTACGCCGTCCCGAGCACCGCCCACGACTCGGCGTCCTCGGGATGCCTGCGCAGATGGGCCTCCCGTTCACCGATCAGGGCCGCCAGGTCGGGCAGCGCGGCCGGCACCCCCGCGGCGACCGCCGTCAGCGCCTGGGTCCCCGGCGCGGGGGCCGGAGCGCGGGTCACCGTCCGCTGCGCGGGCAGCAGCATCAACGCCGTGCCGAGCACCGCGCAGCCCGCGACCGCGGCGATCACCAGACGCCCGTGGAGCCGGGCCCGCCGCTCCTCCCGCCGCTCCGCCGGCCGGTTCTCCGTCGCTTGGTTCTCCATGGCGCTCACTGTGCGCCAGTACGACGACCCCGCCCCGGTATGCGGCGGCTGCCCCTGGTGGGGTTCACACCGATGGCCCCCGGTGCGACGCTGTGATCATGAGCCGTATCGAAGCCCCCCGCGACGAGGTCACCGGCAACCTGGTGGACCGGCTGCTCACCGGCCTGCCCGCCGAAGCCGTTCTCACCGACCCGGACGTCACGGTCTCCTACGCCAACGACATGGCGAGCTTCTGCCCGGCCGGCACCCCCGCCGTGGTCGTCCTGCCGCGCACGGTCGAACAGGTCCAGCACGTCATGCGCGTCGCCACCGAACTGCGCGTCCCGGTCGTCCCCCAGGGTGCCCGCACGGGTCTGTCGGGCGCCGCCAACGCCTCCGACGGCTGCATCGTGCTGTCCCTGACGAGGATGGACCGGATCCTGGAGATCAACCCGGTCGACCGGATCGCCGTCGTCGAACCCGGCGTCGTCAACGCGACCCTCTCCCGCGCGGTGAACGAACTCGGCCTCTACTACCCGCCGGACCCCTCCAGCTGGGAGATGTGCACGATCGGCGGCAACATCGGCACCGCCTCCGGCGGGCTGTGCTGCGTCAAGTACGGAGTCACGGCGGAGTACGTCCTCGGACTGGACGTCGTCCTCGCCGACGGGCGGCTCATGTCCACCGGCCGCCGTACGGCCAAGGGGGTCGCCGGATACGACCTGACCCGCCTCTTCGTCGGCTCGGAGGGCTCGCTCGGCATCGTCGTGCAGGCGGTCCTGGGCCTTCGGCCGAAGCCGCCCGAGCAGCTGGTGCTGGCCGCCGAGTTCTCCTCCGGGGCCGCCGCCTGCGACGCGGTGTGCCGGATCATGGAGGGCGGGCACGTGCCGTCCCTCCTCGAACTGATGGACCGTACGACCGTCAAAGCCGTCAACGACCTGGCGCACATGGGACTCCCGGAGACCACCGAGGCCCTGCTCCTCGCGGCCTTCGACACCACGGACCCGGCCGCCGACCTCGCCGCCCTCGGCGCCCTGTGCGAGGCCGCCGGTGCCACGCAGGTCGTCCCGGCGGAGGACGCGGCCGAGTCCGAGCTGCTGCTCCAGGCCCGCAGGCTCTCCCTGACCGCGCTCGAAGCCGTCAAGGGCACCACGATGATCGACGACGTGTGCGTGCCCCGCTCCCGGCTCGGCGAGCTGCTCGAAGGGACCGAGCGGATCGCCGAGAAGCACCGGCTCACCATCGGTGTCGTCGCCCACGCGGGTGACGGCAACACCCACCCCACGGTCTGCTTCGACGCCGCCGACGCCGAGGAGTCCCGGCGCGCCCGTGAGTCCTTCGACGAGATCATGGCCCTCGGCCTGGAACTCGGCGGCACGATCACCGGGGAACACGGCGTGGGCGTACTCAAGAAGGAGTGGCTGGCGCGTGAGATCGGACCGGTGGGGGTGGAGATGCAGCGGGCGGTGAAGGGGGTCTTCGACCCGCTGGGCATCCTGAACCCGGGCAAACTGTTCTGACCGGCGTCCGGCAGAAGGACCGGCCGTAGGGTCACTCCCCGTCCGCCGACTCGTCGCTCGGCCACGGGTCGCACAGCCAGAGATCGTCGGCCGGCGTCCGGGCCAGCAGCTCGGCGAGGCCGTCGTCGATCCCGAGCTGCGCCGCCTCGGAGCCCGGCGGGACCGCCCTCAGCGTGCGCTCCAGCCAGGCCGCAACCTGCGTGGCCGGGGCCTCCAGGAGGGCGTCGCCGTCGGGGGAGCTCAGCGCCATCAGCACGACACCGCGCCCCTCGACCTTCGTCGGCCACACCCGCACGTCCCCGTGCCCGGACAGGCGGAACACCCCCTCCACGAGGAGTTCGCGGGCGAACGTCCAGTGGACGGGGTGGTCCGAGCCGATGTGGAAGGTGACGTGGACGGCGAAGGGGTCGTCGCTGCGGTAGTCCAGCCGGGCCGGGACCGGGATGCTGCGCTCGGGCGACAGGATGAGTTTGAGCTCCAGTTCGCGCTCTACCACCGTGTGGGGCATGTCGTTCGTTCCTCTCTCGTCTCTCGGCTCTTGGCTTTCGGCCTTGTCCGGGGCCCGTGGTGGGCCCGTACGAGTGGAGAGGGGGGAGGGGGCGGGATCATTACGCGGGTTCGGCGAACTTTTTTCCGGCTGCCGTCACGGCCGGCGTCACGGCCTGAGTCACGGCCGGCGTCAGTTCGTGCTCAAAAGGAGTGGGTCCCGTGGGACTGGCGGTGGGTCTTGCGCCGGTCTGATAGATGTGGAGCCCCCTCTATTGACCCCCGAGCAGATACGGGACGACGGACATGAGCGCCCCAACCCCGGCACCCGGTGACGACAGGCCCCGCGAGGGCTATTACCCGGACCCGTCCATTCCTGGATATGTCCGTTACTGGAACGGTGCCTCCTGGGTGCCGGGCACCAGCCGTCCCGCCCCGGCGGCCGGCGAACCGCTCGGGCCGCCGTCCGGCGCGGGTTCCGCCCCGTCCACGTCTCCGGTGGAGGAGACGGGCCCGCACTTCTTCGACGAGGACCCGGCCGAGGAACCCCCGCACCCCGGCACCCAGCACGGCGGCCGCCCCGAACCCGCGTCCGCGTGGGCGGCCGACCGGGCCCACCAGGCGGGCTTCGGCGGCGACCAGGACCGCCGGGTGTCGTGGGGGTCTCCGCAGGCAGCCGGGCAGGCTCAGCAGGGGGCGCCTCAGCAGGTTCCGCACCAGGGGGCTCAGCAGGGGCCGCAGGGAGCCCAGCCCGGCGTACCGCGGGCTTCGCAGGGCGCCGACCCGCGGGTGCCCGGTCCGGGGCGGCCCGCCGACGGTTCCTCCCCGGCGCAGCCGGACGGTCACGCGGCCCGTACCGACGGCACGGCGACGATCCCGCCCGCCGAGCCGGACGAGGGCGGCGGCACGCGTGTCTTCCGCAGGCCCACGGCCGGGTCCGGGGGAGCGGGGGCCGCCCAGCAGTCCGACGACGGCACGATGAAGTTCCGCGCGCTCTCCCCGCGCACGGCGCAGCAGGGCGCGGGGCCCGGGGCGCAGAACGGAAGCACGCCCGGACCCGGGTATGCCGGGCCCACCGCGCAGCCCTCCGGGGCCGGTGGCACCGCGGGCCCCGAGGCCCCGGGTTTCGGTGCGGGCAAGGCGGCCGCCGAGCGTGCCGCGGCGGCCGCTGCCACGGCCCTCTCCGGCCCCCAGCAGGCCGCCCCCGCGCCCGGCCCGCAGACGGCCCCTCCGGGCGTACCGCAGCAGGGCCCGCCGCACCCGGGCGTCCCTCAGCAGGCCGCAGGATCCCAGGCCGCCGCGACTCCCATGAGCCAGGGCCCCGGTGGCGGTCAGCCCTCCTGGGCCCAGCAGGTGCACCGGCTCGCCGGGCCCGACGAGGAGCAGCCCGCCCCCTGGAAGCCGCCGGTCGAGGACATCTTCCAGGCGGCTGCCCGCCGCCAGGCCGCGGCCAGGCCCGCCGGCCTCGGCAAGCGCCTGGCCGCACGCCTCCTCGACACCCTCGTCGTCGGCGCGGTGACCGCCGTGGCCGCCGTCCCGCTCGGCACCAAGGCGGCCGACCACATCAACGAGAAGATCGACGCGGCCAAGCTCTCCGGCGAGACCGTGACGGTCTGGCTGCTCGACGGCACCACGTCGGTGTACCTCGGCATCGTGGTCGCCGTACTCCTCGTCGCCGGCGTCCTGTACGAGGCGCTGCCCACCGCGAAGTGGGGCCGCACCCTCGGCAAGAAGCTGTTCGGCCTGGAGGTGCGGGACATCGAGGGCCATGAGCCGCCGTCCTTCGGCGGGGCCCTGCGCCGCTGGCTGGTCTACAGCGTGCCGGGTCTGCTCGGCATCGGTCTCGTGGGTGTCGCCTGGTGCCTGTTCGACCGGCCGTGGCGCCAGTGCTGGCACGACAAGGCGGCGCATACGTTCGTGGCGGGCTGAGCGGGTCGCACGAACGGCGTACCGGATTCGGTACTCCGGACGGCCGCTCGCCGGATGCGGGGCCGGGGGGTTCGCGGTCCACTCGGGCCATGAGCAGTGAACCGCCACCCGGCTCCGGCGGGCAGCCGCCGGATGACGACCCGTTCAGGAAGCAGCCCCCGCCCTCCGAGGGCTCGGGATCGCCGTACAGCACACCGCCGCCGCCCTACGGCGGCACTCCGCCCGGCGGCGACCCGTACGGCGGCGGCCCCACGGACCCGCTGGCCGGCATGCCGCCGCTCGCGCCCAGCGGGAGGCGCACGCTCGCCCGCATCATCGACATGATCCTGGTGGGCATCGTCGTCTGGCTGATCACCTGGGGCTTCGGGGTGAGCGAGTACGACGTCAGCAGCGACAACATGCAGGTCGGCAAGTCGCTCGCCCAGTCGGCGCTCGCGGCGGTGCTCTACATCGCCTACGACACCGTCCTGATCTCCCGGTCCGGGCAGACGCTCGGCAAGAAGTGGCTCGACATGCGGGTGGCGAACCTCGAGAACGGCTCCACGCCCTCCGTCCAGACCACGCTGACCCGCTCGGCGGTGCTGTGGATCCCGTTCGCGTTCTGCTGCGCCTGCATCTGGACCGCGATCTCGGGCGGCTGGAGCTACTTCGACAAGCCCTACAAGCAGGGCCTGCACGACAAGGCGGCGAAAACGGTGGTAGTCACCACGGACTGACCCGGACGGGCCCGGTCTGTGGGCTTGGTGGAGCCGGGTGCCTTGACGGTCCGGGGTCAGCGGGGCTGGGCACTGGGCCTGTCCCGGATCGCGTGAGGTCGGGTGCGTCAGTTGCCCGGGGGCCCGGCGGGGTAGGGCGTATCGGCCGTCTGGGTCCGTGAGTCAGGCGGATGAGCGGTCCGGGGCCGGTGCGGTTGTGTGTGTACGACCAACCACCGGCCAGGTGCGGCCCGCCGCAGCCGATCCGGCGGTTCTTGGCGGCGGAGTTCAGGGTGTGTGCGTGCCCGGGGTGGGTGTGGCCACGGATCGGGCGCCCACGGGCGGCAGGGCCCGGCAGGTGAACCCGCGGGGCCCGGTGACGTCCAACGCGTGTGGCGCGGCGGTCAGTCGGTGAACCCAGGCCGTACGACCACGGGCCCGGCTTGCCCCCGACGAGGGCGAACCGGAGCCCACGCTCAAGCCAACGCAGTGCTCAGGCGGCGGTCTTGGAGCCGGAGGCCACCGCGGGTACCGGCTCCTCCGCCGGGCGCTGCACGGGCCTGTTCACTGCGACGACGCGGGACTTGGGCTGCGGCACCGTCATGGCGACCAGCAGGCCGAGGGCGAGCGCCGAGACCGCGATGACCGCGGTCCCCACGGCCGAACTCGTCTGTGACAGCAGCAGCATGGCGAGCGTCGAGAAGATGACGGTGATCGAACCGTAGGCGATCTGTGCGGCGGTCGGACGAGGCATGGCAATCGTGTCCTCGGAATTGGGGGTCCACGGGGGGTGTCGGCCTGGCATTCCGCCGACACCCGGGCGTTCCGCCAATCGACTCTAATCGGCTGTGTGCCCGAGTGGAACGAACAGTAAGCGTGACCTAACCAACAGTGCCGGAGCACAGGGGGCGCACGGAGTCATGACGTCCATCAAGTGGACAGCTGTGCGCGCCTGTCGTGTTGCCGTCACGTGTCCGCAATACGAACACCGGCTCCCAATAATGCACTTGTCGGGTTCAAGTCAAGGTCTGTCTTTTCTCCTCAAACTTTAGTCAAATACCGGTCACTTGCCTGATAGGGGAGAGGTACAAGTGACTGACAGATCCTGGACGTTCAGGACGGCAGCGACGGTCGTGGCGATAGCCGCGGCCTCGGCCACGTTCTCCACGTTCGCCGTGGCTCAGGCCGCGGACAACTCCGCCGGGACCTCCGCGGTCGACCGGCAGGACCCGCAGCCGGCGAAGGCCAGGGAGCACGACTTCGACGGCCCGCTGACCAAGACCCGGCAGGCGCAGCGAAAGGAGGCGCTCGACCAGGTCATATCCGGCGACGCCGCGGTGAAGAACCGCGACGGCTCCAAGGTGGTCGAGCTCAAGAGCCGCAAGGGCGACAGCAAGTACGTCGAACTCGGCCGCGAGAAGACCGACAAGATCTTCACCATCCTGGTCGAGTTCGGCGACCAGATCGACCCCCGCTACGGCGGCACGGCCGGCCCGCTGCACAACCGGATCGCCCAGCCGGACCGCAAGCAGAACAACAGCACGGCCTGGCAGGCGGACTACAACCAGGCGCACTTCCAGGACCTCTACTTCGGCACCGGCAAGAAGACCGAGTCGCTGAAGAAGTACTACGAGAAGCAGTCCTCGGGCCGCTACTCGGTCGACGGCGAGGTCACCGACTGGGTCAAGGTCCCCTACAACGAGGCCCGTTACGGCTCCAACAAGGCCTCCACCGGCGCCTGGTACGCGGTCCAGGACGGCGTCAACGCCTGGGTCGCCCAGCGCGAGGCCGCCGGGGACACCGCCGCCGAGATCAGCGCGGAACTGGCCGAGTTCGACCAGTGGGACCGCTACGACTTCGACGGCGACGGCAACTTCAACGAGCCCGACGGCTACATCGACCACTTCCAGATCGTGCACGCCGGCGAGGACGAGTCCGCGGGCGGCGGCGCCCAGGGCGAGGACGCCATCTGGGCGCACCGCTGGTACGCCTTCGGCACCGACGCCGGCTCCACCGGCCCCTCCGGCAACAAGCTCGGCGGCACCCAGATCGGCGACACCGGCGTCTGGGTCGGCGACTACACCATCCAGCCGGAGAACGGCGGCCTGGGCGTCTTCGCCCACGAGTACGGCCACGACCTCGGCCTGCCCGACGAGTACGACACCTCCGGCGGCGGCGAGAACTCCACCGGCTTCTGGACGCTGATGTCCTCCGGCTCCTGGCTCGGCACCGGCAAGGACTCCATCGGCGACCTGCCCGGCGACATGAACGCCTGGGACAAGCTCCAACTGGGCTGGCTCGACTACGACGTGGCCACGGCCGGCAAGCGCTCCGCCCACAAGCTGGGCGTCGCGGAGTACAACACCAAGAACCCGCAGGCGCTCGTGGTCCAGCTGCCGAGGAAGACGGTCACCACCCCGGTGGTCACCCCGGCGCAGGGCGCGACGCAGTGGTGGAGCGGCAGCGGTGACGACCTGCGCAACACCCTGACCCGCCCGGTCGACCTGACCGGCAAGTCGTCGGCGGCGCTGACCCTCGACGGCTGGTGGGACATCGAGCAGGACTTCGACTACCTCTACACCGAGGTCTCCACCGACGGCGCCAACTGGACGCCGATCGACGGCACTCTGGCCGACGGCACCGCCATCCCGCGTGACGGCAGCGGCAAGCCCGCCCTCACCGGCTCGGTCGACGCCTACCAGAAGCTGACCTTCCCGCTGAACGCCTACGCGGGCCAGAAGGTCCAGCTGCGCTTCCGCTACCAGACCGACGGCGGGGTCGCCCTGAAGGGCTTCGCGGCCGACGAGATCACGGTGACCGCCGACGGCGCGACCCTCTTCTCCGACAACGCCGAGACGGCCGACGCCGCCTGGACCGCGAACGGCTTCTCGCGCATCGGCTCCTCGATCACGGATGACTACGCGCAGTACTACCTCGCCGAGAACCGCCAATACGTGTCCTACGACAAGGTGTTGAAGGTCGGCCCGTACAACTACGGCTTCTCGACGACCCGTCCGGACTGGGTGGAGCACTACGCCTACCAGAACGGCCTGTTGATCTGGAAGTGGGACACCTCCCAGGCGGACGACAACACCAGCCAGCACCCGGGCGAGGGTCTGATCCTCCCGGTCGACTCCCACCCGACCGCGCTGAAGTGGTCCGACGGCACGCTGATGCGCAACCGCATCCAGGCCTACGACTCCACCTTCAGCTGGTACCCGACGGACTCGGTCACGCTGCACAACGCCGACGTCCCGACGAAGATCAAGTCCAAGCCGGGCGTCCCGGTCTTCGACGACGGCACGTCGAGCTACTACGACGCGTCGAACCCGTTCGCCGGCGTCGACATCACTGACACCGACACCCGGATCAAGATCGTCAAGGAGCCCCTGGACGGCTCGACGATCACGCTCCAGGTCGGACCTTCGGCCAAGAAGAAGTAAAACCACAGGTCAGAAGCGTATCGGCGGCAACCCCTGGCGGGTTGCCGCCGATCGTGTTTAGGTGCGTCCTGTGGCTTCCTTATTGACACCGACGCACACGGGGGTATGACCGCATGGCCGCAGGAGGTTTCTGCAAGCTGCCGAACGGCAGGGTGGTGGTGGCGCTGAACCTGCCCCGCCCGCCCGCCGACGGCTACGGCAACGTGCGGGTACTCGTCCACGCCCACAACCGGGCGCGCGCCCTGACCAGGCTGCGCAACCTGGGGCTGCGCGCGGTGTACCTGCGCGGCAACGGCGCGCCCCCGACCCCGGACGAGATCACCGCCGTACTCCACCACCCGGACGGCCTGATATGGCGTACCGCCCCTGACAACGCTGTCGCGGGCGGTCCCGAGCTGGCCCAGGAGCTGTGGCATCCGATCAGGTCACTGCTGAGGAGGCCGACGGCACCGGTCTGAGGCCGCGTGCCCGTCCCTAGACGACGGGCTTCCCGGACAGCTCCACGCCCGCCCCTCGCAGCTCCTCGATCGCCCGCTCGGTCGTCGCCTCGGCGACCCCGGCGGTGAGGTCGAGGAGGACCTGCGTGCGGAAGCCCTCCCGGGCCGCGTCCAGCGCGGTGGCCCGTACGCAGTGGTCCGTGGCGATCCCGACCACGTCCACCTC
This sequence comes from Streptomyces sp. NPDC005483, assembly GCF_040606035.1. Classification (NCBI taxonomy): domain Bacteria; kingdom Bacillati; phylum Actinomycetota; class Actinomycetes; order Kitasatosporales; family Streptomycetaceae; genus Streptomyces; species Streptomyces sp. NPDC005483. Next base: position 108,932 of record NZ_JBEXEA010000018.1, on the reverse strand, counting down.
CGAGACCTCCCGCGCCCGCAGCCAGTCGGCCAGCGTCACGCCGTTCTCGTCGGCGCCCTCGAAGCCGCTGTACGCCGCCGAGTACGCACCCTTGTCGAAGACCGCGTCGATCGCCCCGGAGGCGACGGCCGGCGCGAAGTTCGGGTGGAACCCCACCCCCTCGGTCCCGGCGACGCAGTGCGCGGGCCAGGAGTGCACGAAGTCGGGGTTGTCGGCGAAGTGGCCGCCGGGGGCGATGTGGTGGTCCCGGGTGGCCACCACGTGCTGGTAGCCGGAGCCCGCCGCCTGCCCGATCAGCTCGGTGACGGCGGCGGCCACATCGGCCCCTCCGGCCACCGCGAGACTGCCTCCCTCGCAGAAGTCGTTCTGCACGTCGACGACGATCAAGGCGCGGCGCATGGTGGGTGTCCTTCGACTAAGAGTGAACTTACGAGCCTAGAGACTTCGGGGGCCGTGCGGGAGGGGGCATCACGGGGCGCGTTGGGGACGACAGCCGACTAGCTACCCGTGCGCGCGTTGACATACTCCGTCGGAATGACCGGCTCCCCGCGCGAGAGCTGGGTCGCCGACAGCGGCAGGTTGGCCCGGGCGGCGGCATGCCGGTCCCGTACGACGTCCAGCGGCTCGCGTGCGACGACCTCGCCGCCCTTGACCAGCTCCACCAGCAGCTGCCGGTCCGTGAGCTCCGCCGGGACGGGCCCGGTGCCCACCACCTCGGCCTCCGCGAACCCCTCGGCGTCCAGCCGCCGGGCCGCCCACTTGCGGCCGCCGACCGAGGTCTTGCCCCCGGACGACTTCTTCGCGACCGGGATCAGCGGCGCCTTCGGGTCGTCGGACTCGGCGCGCGCGACCAGTTTGTAGACCATCGAGGCGGTCGGATGCCCGGAACCGGTCACCAACTGGGTGCCGACGCCGTACGCGTCCACCGGGGCCACGGCCAGCGAGGCGATGGCGTACTCGTCGAGGTCGGAGGTGACGATGATCCGCGTCCCCTTCGCGCCCAGCTCGTCCAGCTGCTGCCGCACCCGGTGCGCGACGAGGAGCAGGTCCCCGGAGTCGATGCGCACGGCCCCCAGCTCGGGCCCGGCGACCTCGACGGCCGCACGGACGGCCTCGGTGACGTCGTACGTGTCCACCAGCAGGGTGGTGTCGCGGCCCAGCGAGTCCACCTGGGCCTGGAAGGCGTCCCGCTCCTGGTCGTGCAGGAGGGTGAAGGCGTGGGCGGAGGTGCCCACCGTCGGGATGCCGTAGCGGAAACCGGCGGCGAGGTCGGAGGTGGTGGCGAAGCCGCCGACGTAGGCGGCGCGGGCGGCGGCCACGGCGGACAGCTCGTGGGTGCGGCGGGCACCCATCTCGATCAGCGGCCGGTCACCCGCGGCCGAGGACATCCGGGAGGCGGCCGCGGCTATCGCGGAGTCGTGGTTGAGGATCGACAGGATCACGGTCTCAAGGAGCACGCACTCGGCGAAGGAGCCCTCCACCCGCATGATCGGCGAGCCCGGGAAGTACACCTCGCCCTCCGGGTAGCCCCAGATGTCGCCGCTGAAGCGGTAGGAGGCCAGCCAGTCCAGGATCTCGTCGTCGACGATGGCGCGCTCGCGCAGGAAGCCGAGGACGTCCCCGTCGAAGCGGAAGTTCTCCACCGCGTCCAGGACCCGGCCGGTGCCCGCGACGACGCCGTAGCGCCGCCCGTCCGGCAGCCGCCGGGTGAAGACCTCGAAGACACTGCGCCGTTCGGCGGTACCCGCCTTCAGCGCGGCCTGAAGCATGGTCAGCTCGTACTGGTCCGTGAAGAGCGCCGTCGAGGGAACGTCCACCGGCAGCCCAAGGTCCGCTGTGTTCATAGCAACGGATGCTACCCCACTTCGCGTCAGTGTGACGATTTGTGGGGCGCGTGGCAGCATGGGCCGTGTGACGTCACCCGCTCCCGTAGAGATCGAACGCACCGAGTCGGCGGAAGAGGTCTTCGCCGTCCCCGAGCCGGACGTCCCCTGGGTCACGATCGTCCACAACGACCCGGTCAACCTCATGAGCTACGTGACCTACGTCTTTCAGACGTACTTCGGCTACTCGAAGGACAAGGCCACCAAACTGATGCTCGACGTCCACCACAAGGGCCGGGCGGTCGTCTCCAGCGGATCCCGCGAGGAGATGGAACGCGATGTGCAGGCCATGCACGGCTACGGTCTGTGGGCCACCCTCCAGCAGGACCGGAAGTAGCGACGATCCCTGATGCCCGGAACCTTTGAACCGCTCCCCGGCGGCGGCGCGGCCGTCGCCCTCGACGACGTCGAGATCTCCATCATCCGGTCGCTGGCCGTCCAGCTCCTGGAACTCATCGGCCCGGGGCCCGCGGAGGACGCCTCCGACGACCCGCTGGCCGAGCTCTTCGCGGACGGCCCGAGCCAGCCGCCGTCCGACCCGGTGCTCAAGCGGCTCTTCCCGGACGCCTACAGCGACCCCGAGGGCACTCCCCAGGCCGAGGAGGCCGAGGAACAGCGGGCGTACTCCTCGGAGTTCCGCCGCTACACCGAGAACGACCTGCGGGCCGGCAAGCGCGAGAACGCCCTCGCGGTGGTCCGCTCCCTGGACGCGCTGCGCTCCGGGGGCGACGGCGGGGCCGTCCTCAAGCTGTCGACCGGTGAGTCCCAGCAGTGGCTCGGTGCCCTCAACGACCTGCGGCTCGCGATCGGCTCCCGCCTCGACATCACCGACGAGGAGGACACCGACCTCCTCTACCGGCTGCCGGACGAGGACCCCCGTAAGCCGATGGTGATGGCGTACCTGTGGCTGGGCGGGCTCCAGGAGACCCTCGTGACCACCCTTATGCCGTGAGATGTGACGGTTCTGTGTTCGCTCAGAGGACGCTCAAATCCGGATAACGATCACGTCACCGTGATGGCCGCATATGCCCATCGAGGGTGCTTTTTGTCCGCTTCTTCCTGTGGTCCGCGCCACATCCCGCCCCGGTGATCACTGTGGCGACCGTGATAAATCTGCACGACCGCCCGGCGAACACCACCCGCATGTTCCGCCGGGTGCGCCACCGAGCCGGCAACCGCCGGCCAGGCACCACTCCATCAATCCGGGGGGATCGAAACCCGATCCGAGGCCGACGAGAGGCCCGGTTCGGCATGGAGAAAGGCGCACCACACACATGACCTCCGCTCAGGTCGACAAAGGCTCAGGCCCGGAGAAGACCACCGAAGAGGGGTACGAGCGCGGACTCGGCAGCCGCCAGGTCCAGATGATCGCGATCGGCGGCGCCATCGGCGTCGGCCTCTTCCTCAACGCCGGGGCGAACATCGCCAAGGCCGGTCCGAGCCTCATCCTCATGTACGCCGTCGCCGGCGTGATCATCTTCTTCATCATGCGGGCCCTCGGCGAGCTGCTGCTCTACCGTCCGGTCTCGGGCTCCTTCGCGGAGTACTCCCGCGAATTCCTCGGCCCGTTCTTCGGCTACTTCACCGGCTGGACGTACTGGCTGCTGTGGGTCGTCACCGGTATGGCGGAACTCACCGCCGCCGCGATCTACGTCAACTACTGGTTCCCGGCCGTCCCGCAGTGGACGACGGCCCTGGTCTTCCTGGTCGTCCTGTTCGTGGCCAACCTGATCTCGGTGAAGCTGTTCGGCGAGATCGAGTTCTGGTTCTCGATGATCAAGGTCACCGCCCTGATCGGCATGATCGTGATCGGCCTCGGCGTCCTCACCTTCGGCTTCAGCGCGGCCGGCGACACCGCCGCGGTCTCCAACCTCTGGGCCTTCGACGGGTTCTTCCCCAAGGGCGTCGGCTCGTCCCTGATGACCCTGCAGGGCGTCATGTTCGCCTACCTCGCCGTCGAGCTGGTCGGCGTCACCGCCGGTGAGTCGGAGAACCCCGAGAAGACCCTCCCCAAGGCGATCAACACCCTGCCCTGGCGCATCGGCCTCTTCTACGTCGGCGCCCTCACCGTCATCCTGTGCGTGGTCAAGTGGACCGAGTTCGCGGCCGGCGTCAGCCCCTTCGTGAAGGCATTCGCCGTGATCGGCATCCCGGCGGGCGCCGGCATCGTGAACTTCGTCGTCCTCACCGCGGCCCTGTCCTCCTGCAACTCCGGCATGTACTCCACGGGCCGCATGCTGCGCACCCTGGCCGACAGCGGAGAGGCCCCGCAGGCCTTCAACAAGCTCTCCGTCACGCGCACCCCGGCGCTGGCCATCACCGTCTCCGTGTTCTTCATGGGCATCGGTGTGGTGCTGAACTACGTCGTGCCCGAGAAGGCCTTCGGATACGTCGTCTCGGTCGCGACCGCCGCGGGCATCTGGACGTGGCTGATGATCCTGGTCAGCCATGTGCGCTACCGCCGCGAGGTCGTGGCGGGCCGACTGCCCGCCTCGCCCTTCCCGGCCCCGGGCGGCTCGGTCGGCAGCTGGATCGCGATCGTGTTCCTGCTCTTCGTGACCTGCCTGATCGCGTACGACGCCGAGTCCCGCGTCTGCCTGTACGTGATGGCCGGATGGGCCGCCGCGCTGGGGATCGGCTGGGCCGTCCTGAAGACCCGCAACCCCGAGATCGCGGACCGGCGGGAGCCGGAGTTCGAGAAGGTCGGGGGCTAGCCGGTCCGGCATGTGGGCCGTTCCGTACCGATCCCCGGTACGGGGCGGCCCTCTGCTTATCCTTTCGGCATGCTGACCATCACCCAGGCCCTCGTCGACCAGATCGTCGCGCACGCGCGCAAGGACCACCCCGACGAGGCGTGCGGAGTCGTCGCGGGACCGGCCGGGTCCGACCGCCCCGAGCGTTTCATCCCGATGCTCAACGCCGCCATGTCGCCCACGTTCTACGAGTTCGACTCCGGCGACCTGCTCAGGCTGTACCGCGAGATGGACGATCGCGACGAGGAGCCCGTGGTCATCTACCACTCCCACACCGCGACCGAGGCCTACCCGTCCCGCACGGACATCTCCTACGCCAACGAACCCGGCGCCCACTACGTCCTTGTCTCCACCGCCGACACCGACGGCCTCGGCGACTTCCAGTTCCGCTCGTACCGGATCGTGGAGGGCGAGGTCACGGAGGAGGAGGTCACGGTCGTCACGGCCTACTGATCTCACGTTTCGGTCGCAATCCATCCAGCATGCGAGATCACACTCCGGAACCCGCACTGGGAATCGATACGATGACCCCATGGTTTCTTACGACGTGAGCGAGAAGACGCCGGGCGCCCTGCTCGTGGCGCGGCTGCACGTCGACCTGTGCAGGCTCGCCAGCGCCATCTGTTGACGCTGCCCCTGCCGCCGTTAGGCCGTGAGCCGGTGGGGGCACCGCCCGCGCGAGCGAAGCCGAGCGTGGGGAAGCTCCAGACACGCACGACCTGCTGTTCCAGCGCTGCCGCGCGCCACCGACCAGACACCATCCGACAGGAGCCCTGAGCCATGGCCATCGAGGTCCGCATCCCGACCATCCTCCGCACCTACACCGACGGCCAGAAGGCGGTGGAGGGCAACGGGAACACCCTCGCCGAGCTCTTCGCCGACCTGGAGACCCGGCATGCGGGCGTCCAGGCCCGCATCGTGGACGGCGGTGAGCTGCGCCGCTTCGTCAACGTCTACCTGAACGACGAGGACGTCCGGTTCCTCGACGGCATCAACACCAAGCTCACCGACGGCGACAACGTCACGATCCTGCCGGCCGTGGCCGGCGGTATGGCCTGATCGTCGATGCGTTACGACTCCCCGCTGGCCGCGGTGGGCAACACCCCTCTGGTGCGCCTGCCGCGGCTCTCGCCGTCCGCCGACGTACGCATCTGGGCCAAGCTCGAGGACCGCAACCCGACCGGTTCGGTCAAGGACCGCCCCGCCCTGCACATGATCGAGCAGGCGGAGAAGGACGGCCGCCTCACGCCCGGCTGCACCATCCTCGAGCCCACCTCCGGCAACACCGGCATCTCTCTGGCCATGGCCGCGAAGCTCAAGGGCTACCGGATCGTGTGCGTGATGCCCGAGAACACCTCGCAGGAACGCCGGGACCTGCTCGCCATGTGGGGCGCCGAGATCATCTCGTCCCCCGCCGCGGGCGGCTCCAACACCGCCGTACGGGTCGCCAAGGAGCTGTCCGCCGAGCACCCCGACTGGGTGATGCTCTACCAGTACGGCAACCCCGACAACGCGGGCGCCCACTACGCCGGCACCGGCCCGGAGATCCTCGCCGACCTCCCCTCGATCACCCACTTCGTCGCCGGCCTCGGCACCACCGGCACCCTGATGGGCGTCGGCCGCTACCTGCGCGAGCACAAGCCGGACGTGAAGATCGTCGCCGCCGAACCGCGCTACGACGACCTGGTGTACGGGCTCAGGAACCTGGACGAGGGCTTCGTACCCGAGCTGTACGACGCGTCCGTGCTGACCACCCGCTTCTCGGTCGGCTCCGCCGACGCGGTCACCCGCACCCGCGAGCTCCTCCAGCAGGAGGGCATCTTCGCGGGCGTCTCCACCGGCGCCGCCCTGCACGCGGCGATCGGCGTCGGCAACAAGGCGGTCAAGGCGGGGGAGTCCGCCGACATCGCCTTCGTCGTGGCGGACGGCGGCTGGAAGTACCTCTCGACGGGCGTCTACACGGCGGCCACCACCGAGGAAGCGATCGAGACCTTGCAGGGCCAGCTCTGGGCCTGACCTTCCGCTAGGGCCTGTCTTTTGGATCAGGTCGGCTTGGAGGGACGGCTCCTCCTAGCCGAGTCGAGCGGGGTCTGGTGCGTGCAGCTGCAAGGCGGAGGAGGGCGGCGACGCGGAGCGTCGGCAACCGACGACAACGCGGCAGATGTGCGTGCCAGACCCCGCGACGCCGAGCTGATCCGAAAGACAGGCCCTAGGTCGCCAGGTGACGGACCTGGTCCCACAGGACCGGGTCCACCACCCCCGCCTTCCGCCGGAAATCCCCCACCAGTACCTCCCGCAGCTCGCCCGTCTCCAGGAAGCTCGCGCGCCCCTGAGCGTCGCCCACCGAGCCCGGAGGCAACGGGATCACTCCCACCCGCTCGTCGTGGTACTTGCTGGTGATCTTCGCGACGGTGGCCCGCTTGCCGCGCACCGCCAGCACGAGACACGGCCGGTCCTTGGCACCCGGTCCGTCCTCGAACGGCACCTGCGCCCACCAGATCTCGGCGGGCCGCGGCCGCACCCCCGCCGTACGCCCGGACGGCCGAGTCGTACGGTCCGCACGTCCCCGGGGCCGATGCCCTCGCCCCCACCCGTCCACGAGCGTCGCGACCAGCGCGAGCAACATCACCGCCGCGAGCGCGAGCCACCAGGACGTGTCCATGAGGAGGACGTTACCGGCGCGCGAACTGCCCCGCGCGCCCTCTGTTGAACCCGTGATTCCTCTCTCACTCCCTACGCGCCCCAGGTCCAGCCGAACCGGTGACACCACAGGTGAGTTCGCCCACAACAGCCCTTGGCGGAGGAGCGACCGGAGGTTTTGCGCCTTACGCTCGACGGACCGCACGACCCCCGTCTCCGTCCCAGAAAAGTTCCCGCCAGCGGAGGTTTCTGTTTTATGAAGCTCACCGTCGTCGGCTGCTCGGGGTCGTTCCCGTCCGCGGAATCGGCCTGCTCGAGCTACCTCGTCGAGGCCGACGGCTTCCGGCTGCTTCTCGACATGGGCAACGGTGCCCTTGGCGAGCTGCAGCGCCACTGCGGTCTCTACGACCTCGACGCGATCTTCCTCAGCCATCTGCACGCCGACCACTGCATCGACATGTGCGCGTACTTCGTCGCGCGCTACTACCGCCACGACGGCGGCCGCTGCGACCCCCTCCCGGTCTACGGCCCCGAAGGCACCGAACACCGTCTGACCACGGCCTACGCCGACACCCCCACCGCCTCCTCCATGAGCGAGGTCTTCGACTTCCACACGGTCAAGCCGTCCACCTTCGACATCGGCCCGTTCACGGTCCACACCGAACGCGTGGCGCACCCGGTCGAGGCGTACGGCATCCGGATCGAGCACGGCGGCAAGTCGCTGACCTACTCCGGCGACACGGGTCTCAGCCCCGCCCTGACCGAACTCGCCCGCGACACCGACCTGTTCCTGTGCGAGGCCGCCTTCACGCACGGTAAGGAGAACATCCCCGACGTGCACCTCAACGGCCGCGAGGCGGGTGAGACGGCGACCCGGGCAGGCGCCCGCCGCCTGGTCCTCACCCACATCCCCCCGTGGACCGACCCCCAGGTCAACCTCACCGACGCGCGCGCCATGTTCGACGGCCCGGTGTCCTTGGCGACGCCGAGGGTGTCGTACGAGATCTAGCGCCCACGACGCGAGAGGCCCCCGGAGAGGTTCAAGTCTCCGGGGGCCTCGTCGTACGTCAGCCGGCTGTCACGCCTTGGTGAGGTCCTCGATCTCCTCCTCGGGCTCGCGGCCCGGGGTGGGGAGGTTGAACTTGACGATGGCGAAGCGGAAGACGGCGTAATAGATGGCGCCGAAGACCAGGCCGATCGGGATGATCAGCCAGGGCTTCGTGGCCAGGTTCCAGTTCAGCCCGTAGTCGATGGCGCCCGCGGAGAAGGTGAAGCCCGCGTGGACGCCCAGCGCCCAGGTCACCGCCATGGATAGTGCGGTCAGGACCGCGTGGATCGCGTAGAGCACCGGCGCGATGAACATGAACGAGAACTCGATCGGCTCGGTCACACCCGTCACGAAGGAGGTCAGCGCGAGCGAGATCATCATGCCCATCACGGCCTTGCGGCGCTCGGGACGGGCGGAGTGGGCGATCGCGATCGCGGCGGCCGGCAGACCGAACATCATGATCGGGAAGAACCCGGACATGAACTGACCGGCGGTCGGGTCACCGGCGAAGAAGCGGGTCAGGTCGCCGTGGACGACGGCGCCCGAGGCGTTCTTGAAGTCGCCGATCTGGAACCAGGCGACGGAGTTCACGAACTGGTGCATGCCGATGGGGATCAGCGCGCGGTTGATCAGACCGAACAGCCCCGCGCCGAAGGCGCCGAGACCGGTCATCCACTCACCGAAGTTGGAGATGACCTCACCGATCGGCTCCCAGACCAGACCGAAGAAGACGCCCATGAGGGTGCCGACGAAGGCCATGATGATCGGCACCAGGCGGCGGCCGTTGAAGAAGCCCAGCCAGTCCACCAGCTTGGTGCGGTGGAAGCGCTGCCACAGCACGGCCGACAGCAGCCCCATCAGAATGCCGCCGAGGACACCGGGGTTGTTGTAGGTCGCGGCTATGTCCGCGCCGGCCTGGACCTTCGCCTCGGTGACCGGGAACGCCTTGAGGACGTTGCTGTACACCAGGAAGCCGACCACGGCGGCCAGCGCGGTGGAGCCGTCGGACTTCTTGGCGAAGCCGATCGCGACACCGATGCAGAACAGCAGCGGCAGGTTGTCGAAGATCGCGCCACCGGCGGTGGCGAACACGGACGCGACCTTGTCCCAGCCGAAGCCGTCCTTGCCGAACACATCGGGCTGGCCGAACCGGAGCAGCAGCCCCGCCGCCGGCAACACGGCGATCGGGAGCTGCAGGCTGCGGCCGACCTTCTGCAGGCCCTGGAAAAGGCCCGATCCCCGCTTCTTCGGGGGCGCCGCCGAGGGCGCAGTGGCGGTGCTCATAACGCTTCCTCCATCGGGTGGTGGTCTACACCACTCAGTGGTGTAGACCTGTTGTACACGATGGGGGCGTTATAAGGAACCCGTCAGTTCCGCAACCGGAGGACTACACCCCGGTGACGTCCTCGATCTCCTCCTCCGGCTCCCGGCCGGGCGTCTCGAGGTCGAACTTCGTGATCGCGAACCGGAAGATCACGTAGTAGACGGCCGCGAAACACAGGCCGATCGGGATGATGGCCCAAGGCTTCGTCGCCAGGTTCCAGTTGATGACGTAGTCGATGAGACCGGCCGAGAAGCTGAAGCCGTCATGCACCCCGAGCCCCCACGTCACCGCCATCGACACACCCGTCAGCACCGCGTGCACCGCGTACAGCAGCGGCGCGACGAACAGGAACGAGTACTCGATCGGCTCCGTGATCCCCGTCACGAACGAGGTCAGGGTCACCGAGAGCATCAGCCCGCCGACCTCCTTGCGACGGGCCGGCATCGCGCAGTGCGTGATCGCCAACGCCGCCGCCGGCAGCGCGAACATCATGATCGGGAAGAACCCCGAGGTGAACTGCCCCGCGTTCGGATCGCCCGCCAGGAACATGTTGATGTCACCGTGCACCTCGGTCCCGTCCGGCTTGGTGTACGTCCCGAACTGGAACCAGATGGGCACGTTCAGGAACTGGTGCAGCCCGATCACCAGCAGCGCCCGGTTGGCGACACCGAACAGCCCCGAACCCCACGCGCCCGCGTCGCTCAGCCAGTCGCTGAAGCTCTCCAGACCGTCACCGATCGGCGGCCACACCCACAGACACAGCGCCGCGAAGCCGATCCCGACGAACGCCATGATGATCGGCACGAGCCGGCGGCCGTTGAAGAACCCGAGCCAGTCCACCAGCTTGGTGCGGTGGTACCGCTGCCAGAAGAACGCCGTCAGCAGTCCCATCACGATGCCGCCGAACACCCCCGGGTTCTGGTACGTGAACGCCACCACCGTCTGGTCCACCGTCGCCTGGCACCCGATGCCCTGCACGGCCTTCGCCCCGCTCGGACAGTCGTCCGGGAACTGCCTCAACACCGAGTAGTAGACGAGGAATCCGGCCACCGCCGCCAGCGCCGTCGACCCGTCCGACTTCTTCGCCATCCCGATCGCCACACCCACACAGAACAGCAGCGGCAGCCCCAGCTGACCGTCGAGCAGCGCCCCGCCCGCGCCCGCCATCACCTTGGAGACGTTCGTCCAGCCAAGACCGTCGGCCCCGAACACGTCCGGCTGGCCGAGCCGGGTGAGGATGCCCGCGGCCGGCAGTACGGCGATGGGCAGTTGCAGACTGCGGCCCATCTTCTGCAGTCCCTGGAACGCGGAGTGCCAACGCCGGCGTGCAGGTGAGATCTCCGTCTCTGAACTCATCAGTTGGCGACCGCCTGTCGGGTGGTGTAGACCAGTCACGGACGATTGCTTGCTGTGACGTCATCTTTCGGTACGCACAGCGCGATCGCCCGCGAAGTTCGGCCGACCGTGCATGAGGAGAAGGACATGGCCACCAAGGCAGAGAAGATCGTCGCCGGACTCGGCGGCATCGGAAACATCGACGAGATCGAGGGCTGCATCACGCGCCTGCGCACCGAGGTCCACGACGCGGCCCTCGTCGACGAAGCCGCCCTCAAGGCCGCCGGCGCCCACGGCGTCGTCAAGATGGGCACCGCCATCCAGGTCGTCATCGGAACCGACGCCGACCCCATCGCCGCGGAGATCGAGGACATGATGTGAACTGAGCGCGCGGAACGCTCACCCGGGAGGCCGATAGGCTCGGCGCCATGTCTCGAATCGACGGCCGCACCCCCGAACAACTCCGCCCGGTCACCATCGAACGCGGCTGGAGCAAGCACGCCGAGGGCTCCGTCCTCGTCTCCTTCGGCGACACGAAGGTCTTCTGCACCGCCTCCGTCACCGAAGGCGTCCCCCGCTGGCGCAAGGGCAGCGGCGAGGGCTGGGTGACCGCCGAGTACTCCATGCTGCCCCGCGCCACCAACACCCGCGGCGACCGCGAGTCCGTCCGCGGCAAGATCGGCGGCCGCACGCACGAGATCAGCCGCCTCATCGGCCGCTCCCTGCGCGCGGTCATCGACTACAAGGCGCTCGGCGAGAACACCATCGTCCTCGACTGCGACGTCCTCCAGGCCGACGGCGGCACCCGCACCGCCGCCATCACCGGCGCCTACGTCGCCCTCGCCGACGCCGTCGCCTGGGCCCAGGGCAAGAAGCTGATCAAGGCCGGCCGCCAGCCGCTCACCGGAACCGTGAGCGCCGTCTCCGTCGGCATCGTCGGCGGCGTCCCGCTCCTCGACCTCCGCTACGAGGAGGACGTGAAGGCCGACACCGACATGAACGTCGTCTGCACCGGCGACGGCCGCTTCGTCGAGGTCCAGGGCACCGCCGAGGCCGAGCCCTTCGCCCGCGACGAACTCAACTCCCTCCTCGACCTCGCCGTCCTCGGCTGCTCCGAACTCGCCGCCCTGCAGAGCAAGGCGCTCGACACAGTCCTCGAAAGGTAAAGGGACCGCCAAGAACGGTGGCCGGCGCGCGCAACCCGACCGACCGCCCCGGCGTCTACGGGAGTACGGGCGCCCGCTGTGCACAACGGGCGCCCGGCCAGTCAACGGGGGCCTCCTGAGGCCTGCCCCAGGGAGGGAACAGATCCATGGCCGCGAGCCGACGCCGCCGTACCACCATCGCCGCCGCGGTGGCCGCCGTAGGACTCACGGTCGGCCTCACCACCGGCTGCGACGCCGTCAGCAAGGCACTGGACTGCGTCCAGACCGCCGAGGCCGTCGCCGACAGCGTCACCGACCTCCAGCAGGCCGTGGAGAACGCGTCGAACGACCCCACCCAGATCGACGAGGCCCTCACCTCCATCGACCAGAACCTCGACGAGATCGGCGACAAGACCGACAACGCCGACGTCAACCAGGCGGTCGACGACCTCAGTACGGCCGTGACCAACGTCCGTACGGCGGTCAGGAGCGGCGACGAGACCCCGGATCTGAGCCCCATCACCGACGCGGCCGGCGAACTGACCAAGGTCTGCACGCCGTAATACTGGTGGGCATGACCCGCCTGATCCTCGCCACCCGCAACGCCGGCAAAATCACCGAGCTCCACGCGATCCTCGCCGACGCAGGTCTGCCGTTCGACCTCGTCGGCGCGGACGCGTACCCCGAGATCCCCGACGTCAAGGAAACCGGCGTGACCTTCGCCGAGAACGCCTTGCTGAAGGCCCACGCCCTGGCCCAGGCAACCGGCCTCCCCGCCGTGGCCGACGACTCGGGCCTCTGCGTGGACGTCCTCAACGGCGCCCCCGGCATCTTCTCGGCCCGCTGGGCAGGCAAGCACGGAGACGACAAGGCCAACCTGGCGTTGCTCCTGGCCCAGCTCTCCGACATCGCCGACGAACACCGCGGCGCCCACTTCGCCTGCGCGGCGGCCCTGGCCCTCCCGGACGGCACGGAGCGAGTGGTCGAGGGCCAACTACGAGGCACCCTCCGCCACACCCCCGCAGGCACGAACGGCTTCGGCTACGACCCCATCCTCCAGCCGGACGGCGACACCCGAACCTGCGCCGAACTCACGGCGGATGAGAAGAACGCGATCAGCCACCGGGGGCAGGCGTTCCGGGCGCTGGTGCCGGTGGTGCGGGAGTTGTTGGGCTGATCCTCAGGGGCGCCTCACCTGCTGGTGCGGCGCCCCTGAAAGGTGGGCCCGGTGGGACTCGAACCCACGACACACCGGACCTAAACCGGCGCCCTCTGGCCAGCTGGGGTACGGGCCCGCAGCGCTGCCTACTCTACTGGGCGCTGCGGATCGCTCGTCGCCCTCCTCTGCACCACGTACTGGTGATCGCATGGCAGTTGGGACACAGCAACCGCAGGTTCTCCCCCCGGTCGTCGCTCCAGTCCCCGTTGATGTGATCGACCTCCAGCGTCATGGGCTTGCCCAACCATTCAGGGCCAACCCCGCACGTGGCGCATTCCTCAGCAACTCCGACGTTGCGGAGCGCGCGGCGCAGTATCGAAGCGCTTGTTCGATGTCTTCCGTCATGGTGCTGGACCAGAACCTCCTCAGGTCGTTTGGCAGTGGCGCTCGGCTTGCCCCGCTGGTGGGCTTGTCCCACGAAGTGCGAGGTGTCGAGGCCGTCCTCGGCGGCCCATTGGAGGAACAGTGTGCGGAACTGGCCGCTGCAGGGCTTGCCCAGCGTGCGGAGAGCGCCTGCGATGGACGTCGTCTCGTCGACAGCGCGCCGCAGCTCGTCCCGTGCTGGTTTGGGAGGTGGTACCGCGGCACGGGTTCGACGCGGGAAGTGTGAGATGTCGATGCCGAAGCGCGCGAACCGTTTGTACAAATGGCGGCGAAGATTGCGGTAGGGCTGAGTACCGAAGAAGGCGATGACCTCGTCGATGTCGGAACACCGGGCCGCCGCCTCCATCAGCCGCTCGCGGGTGTAGTGCGTACCGTTGGTCATGCGGCGCGCCCCTTGCCGCGACCCCGGTAACTATCCGTCGTCGAGTGGCAGTTGGGGCACAGCAGCCGCAGGTTTCCGATGCGATTGTTCCGCCAGTTGCCGTCGATGTGGTCGACCTCCAGAGGGAGCGGCTCCCCGAGCCACACGCCCTCGACCCCACACAGGGCGCATCGCTCATCCACCCCCTCCTCGCGCATCGCTCGCTTCAGGCGGCTGCTCGGTACCCGCCGGGCATCGGCCGATGTGTCCTCGACGAGGATCTCCTGGGCGGTCCGGCGTCGCTGGTTGTACCGCTGCCGCTCCGTACGAACCACCAGCGAGAAGTGGGAGGTGTCGATGCCGTGGGCCTTGATGCGCCGCGAGATGTTCGTGTGGTGGCCGCCGACCACCCCCAGCCCGAGCCGCCGTAGGACCTCGTTGACGCTTGTCGACACGGCGACCACTGGTTCAAGGACTTCTCTCGTCCACTTGGTGCCCTCTCGCTCGAAGTGCGAGACGTCCACTCCCAGCTTCTTCATCCGCTCGTGCACATGCCGGCGCTTCCAGCTCTTGGGCTCCACCCCCAACCTTCCGAGCGCCTCCGACAACGTCCGAGCCCCCCGAGCCGCCTCCTCCAGCCGCTCCTTGGTGTACGCGCTTGCCCCATCGAACCCCCTCCGTTCTCGGCCACACGTTCGCGACCTCGTACGGAGTAACGAACCGCTTATCGGACAGTCACGCCCGTCGTGTAAACCTCAGGCATGAACGCGGAACTGGATCTCCGAACAGCGACCCCCGCCGATCGCCCCGCCCTCGAGCGTCTCTGGCTCATGTTCAAGCACGACATGTCCGAGTTCGTCGGCGGAGTGCCGAACCCCGACGGGAGTTTCCGCAGGGAGCGGCTGGAGGCTGCCTTTTCCGGGGTGGGGGACTGGGCGCCGTATGTGATCGGTCTCGGGGACCGGCCCGTCGGGTTCGTCTTCGTGCGGGGGCTCGCCGGGCCCACTTACGTGCTCAACAGCTTCTTCGTGGTGCGGGGCATGCGGCGTACCGGGGTCGGGCTGTGGGCCGTGCGCGAGGTGGTGGCGCGGCACCCGGGGGCGTGGGAGGTCGCGTTTCAGGAGACCAACGTGCGGGCTGTGCGGTTCTGGCGACGGGTCGCAGAGGAGATCGCGCCCGGAGCGTGGACCGAGGAGCGCAGGCCGGTGCCGGAGCGGCCCGACCTGGCTCCCGACTGCTGGATCTCGTTCAGATGCCCAGGTCCTTGATGATCTTCGCCACGTGGCCCGTGGCCCGGACGTTGTACAGGGCGCGTTCGACCTTGCCCTCCTCGTCCACGATGATCGTGGAGCGGATGACGCCCATGTAGGTCTTGCCGTAGTTCTTCTTCTCGCCGTAGGCCGCGTAGGCCTCGGTCACGGTCTTCTCCGGGTCGGCCAGCAGCGTGATCTTCAGGGATTCCTTCTCGCGGAACTTCGCCAGTTTCTCCGGGGCGTCCGGGGAGATGCCGATGACGTCGTAGCCCGCGCCGGCCAGCACCTCCAGGTTGTCGGTGAAGTCGCAGGCCTGCTTCGTGCAGCCGGGGGTAAGGGCGGCCGGGTAGAAGTAGACGATGACCTTGCGGCCCTTGTGGTCCGACAGGGACACGTCGTTGCCGTCGGCGTCGGGCAGGGTGAAGGCGGGGGCCACGTCCCCGGGCTGGAGTCGCTCGCTCATTGGGTCAGCGTAACCGGGGGTCCTGACCGTGCGGCGGCGGACGGAACTGACAGACTGTCCAGGACAAGCAGAAGCGACCCCGGAGGCTCTACCGTGGCGGACACGTCGGACATCAGAACCCCGGCGCAGATCGAGGCGGACATCAAGCGCCGCCGCGACGTGCTGGCCGAGACGCTCGACGAGATCGGGGTGCGGGTGCACCCGAAGACGATCGTCGGCGACGCCAAGGCAAAAGTCGTCTCCAACATCGACCACACGCTCGGGCGGGCGTACGTCGCGGTCAACAAGACCGTCACGGACGTGAAAGCCCAGTTCGTGGACGAGGACGGGGCTCCTCGCCTGGAGCGTGTCGTGCCCGTCGCCCTCGTCGCCGTGGGACTCGTGGGGCTGCTCGCCCTGGGGACCCGGCGCCGCAGGGGCTGACCCGGCCGCGTACCCGGGCACCGAAGACAGGTAGGTTCAGTGGCGTGAGCGCGAAGAGAAACGACACCCCGCAGGACAAGCTGCCCATCCGGATGCTGCACGACCGCGTACTGGTGCGGCAGGAGAACGGCGAGGGCGAGCGGCGTTCGGGCGGCGGCATCCTCATTCCCGCCACCGCGGCCGTCGGGCGCCGGCTGGCCTGGGCCGAGGTCGTCGCCGTGGGGCAGAACGTACGGACCGTGGAGCCGGGGGACCGGGTGCTGTACGACCCGGAGGACCGGGCCGAGGTCGAGGTGCGCGGGACCGGTTACGTCCTCATGCGTGAGCGTGATCTGCACGCCGTGGCGGCCGACCGGTTCGAGGGCTCCGAGGACTCGACCGGCCTGTACCTGTAGAGGCGCCTTTGCAGTGCGGGAAGGGGCCGGTGACTGTCGTCACCGGCCCCTTCCGCCGTGTCGCGGGGTGATCACTCCCGTCTGGACGTGCTCACCAGGCCGGCGCCCTCCGTCGTCGCCCCGCCGCTCGGTGTGTCTCCGGTGGTTCCCCCGGTCGGGTCGCCCGTCGTGCCGCCGTCGGTGGTGGTGCCGCCGTTCGTGGTGCCTCCCGTGGTCCCGCCGGTTGTCGTGCCGCCGTCGGTCGTGCCGCCGCCGGTGGTGGTGTCCCCGGTCGTGCCGCCCGTCGTGGTGTCGCCGCCGGTCGTGGTCGTACCGCCGTTGTCCTGGCCCTGGGTCTGCCCCTGGGTCTGGCCCTGGCCTCCGGTGTCCTGGCCGCCGGTGGTGTCGCCCGTGGTGCCGCCGTCGTCCTGGCCGCCCGTGCTCGGGTCGACGGGGGCCTGGCTGCTCGGGGCCTGCTCCTCGGCGCCCGCCTGGAGTTCGAGGTCGAAGTCGCCGGCCGGCTTCCCCTTGAGGGCGGCCTTGGTGTACTGCGCCCAGATCTCGGCGGGCGGTCCGCCGCCGTTGACGCGCTGCAGGCCCATCGCGCCGTACAGCGACTTGTGCGCGGCGGTCACCGGGTCCTGGCCCATGACGGAGACGACCGTGGCGAGGTCGGGGGTGTAGCCGGCGAACCAGGCCGCGGTGTCCTCCTCGGCGGTGCCGGTCTTGCCCGCGGCGGGGCGGTCGGCGCCCTGGGCCGCGGTGGCGGTGCCGTTCTCGACGACGCTCTGCAGGACCGAGGTGGTGGTGTCGGCGGCCTCGCGGCTGACGGCCTGCTTCGTCTTCTGCCGGGGCAGCTCGACGGTCTCCGCGTTGCCCTTGGTGATCTTGTCGATCATCGTGTACGTGCCGTGCCGGCCGTGGTTGGCGAGGGTGGCGTAGGCCTCCGCCATGTCGAGGACGCTCGCGGTGTTCACGCCGAGCGCGATGGACGGGGACGCCGTCAGGTCCGGAGTGTCGGAGGGGATGCCGAGGTCGATCGCGGTCTGCTTGACCTTGTCGGAGCCGACGTCGACGGCCATCTGCGCGTACACCGAGTTGACGGACTTGTCGGTGGCCTCGCGGACGGTGATCTCGCCGTAGGAGCCCTGGTCCTCGTTCTCCGGGGCGTAGGAGCCGCCGTTCCAGCCCACGACCGGGCGCTTGTTGGTGCCGTCGTAGTAGGTGTTCGGGGTGATGGTCTGGCCGTCCTGCGTCTCGGAGTCGTTCTGGACGGCCGAGGCGAACACGATGGGCTTGAAGATGGAGCCGACCTGGAAGTCGCCGCGGGTCGCGCCGTTCGTGTACTGCTTGACGTAGTCGACGCCGCCGTACATCGCGACGACCTTGCCGGTCTTGGGGTCGATGGAGGCGCCGCCCGCGCGGACGTAGTTGTCGGCCTTGTTGTTCTTCTTGTCGAGCTTCTTCATCACCTGGTCGTTGACCGCCTTCACGAAGGCGTTCTGCTTGCCCTTCTGCAGGGTGGTGGTGATGCGGTAGCCGCCGGCCGCCAACTGGTCCTTGGTGAGGATCTTGTTGTCGAGGATGTAGTCCTCGACCGCGTCCCGGATGTATCCGCGCTGCCCGGACAGGCCGGTGGAGAGGGTCTGCTCCTTGGGCATCGGGAACTTCAGGCCGGTGCGCGCGGACTGGGCGAGCCAGCCCTTCTTGACCATGCCGTCCAGGACGTAGTTCCAGCGGGCCTGGGCCGCCGCCTTGTTCTCGGGGTGGGCGACGACGTCGTACTCGCTGGGCGCGTTGACCAGCGCGGCGAGGTAGGCGGCGCGGGCCGGGTCGAGGTCGACGGCGTCGATGCCGTAGTAGGCCTGGGCGGCGGCCTGGATGCCGTAGGCGTTGCGGCCGAAGTAGCTGGTGTTGAGGTAGCCCTCGAGGATCTGGTCCTTGGACTTCTCGCGGTCCAGCTTGATCGAGATGAAGAACTCCTTGGCCTTGCGGGTGACGGTCTGTTCCTGGGCCAGGTAGTAGTTCTTCACGTACTGCTGGGTGATCGTCGAGCCGGACTGCTTGCCCTTGCCGGTGGCGGTGTTCCAGCCGGCGCGCAGCATGGCCTTCGGGTCGATCGCGGACTCCGAGTAGAAGTCGCGGTCCTCGGCGGCCAGTACGGCGTGCTGGGCGTCCTTGGAGATCTGTGCGAGGGAGACGTTCTCGCGGTTGACCTCGCCGTCGCGGGCGAGCTGGCTGCCGTCGGCGTAGAGGAAGACGTTGGACTGCTTCATGGCGAGGGCGTTGGCCGGCGGGATGTTGACCATGGAGTAGCCGAGGAAGAACAGGCCGGCCAGGGCGACCAGTCCGAGGACGAAGGTGACCAGCACCATGCGCCAGGTCGGGATCGCCCGTCGCCAGCCGGTGCGCCTGGGCCGCTTGGCCTTCTCCTTCGCGTCGGGCTTCTTCCCGTCGGGCTCTTCAGACGCGTGTGGGTCTCTCGGTTCCCAGCCCTCGGTCGTCGGCTGCTGCGGCTGGTCGCTCATCTCGTGCACGGACTCCTGTTTCGCCTCGTACGTTCCCGTACGACCTCGTACGCCTTCTGTGTCCTCTGTTGAAGACTCTCGCACCTCGCGTTCCGTTCCCGGATATGGCGCGTGTCTCGCCCGGGAAATGGGTGGCCCGCCCCGTCACCTGCGCACTAGGCTCCTGCGCTTCGGTGTTCGGCGGGCCGAGGAGGGCTGTTGATGTGGGTTCCTGGCGGTTGTACGCGGCCGTCGCGGCAGGCGGATTCCGACGATACGCGACATATCGTGCGGCCACGTTCGCGGGGGTGTTCACCAACACCGTCTTCGGTGTGATCCTCGTCTACACGTACCTCGCGCTGTGGGACGAGAAGCCTCATCTGGGGGGCTACGACCAGGCGCAGGCGGTCACCTATGTGTGGCTGGGGCAGTGCCTCTACTCGACGCTGGCCATCCAGGGCGGCGGCGCCGAGAAGGACGTGATCGA
This sequence comes from Streptomyces sp. NPDC005483, assembly GCF_040606035.1. Classification (NCBI taxonomy): domain Bacteria; kingdom Bacillati; phylum Actinomycetota; class Actinomycetes; order Kitasatosporales; family Streptomycetaceae; genus Streptomyces; species Streptomyces sp. NPDC005483. Next base: position 89,333 of record NZ_JBEXEA010000018.1, on the reverse strand, counting down.
GCGGATCCGCACGGGTGAGATCGCGGTCGATCTGTACCGGCCGGCCGATCTCCAACTGTGGTGGCTGGCGAGCGACTTGGGCCGTTCGCTGTTCCAGCTGATCGGACGCGGGGTGATCCCCTTCGTCTTCGGCGCGCTGTTCTTCCCGATGGCCCTGCCCACCGACGTCACGTCCTGGGCGGCGCTGTTCGTGGCGCTGCTGCTCGCGATGGTGGTCAGCTTCGGGATCCGCTACCTCGCGGCGCTGAGCGTGTTCTGGCTGATGGACGGCATGGGCATCATGCAGGGCGTGATGATCACGGGCGTCTTCTGCTCGGGCATAGTGTTTCCGCTCAACGCCTTCCCCGGGGTGCTCGGCGACCTCGTGCGGGCGCTGCCGTGGGCGGCGCAGCTCCAGATGCCGGCGGACGTGCTGATGGGGGAGACCGATCCGCTCGGGGCGTACGCCTTCCAGGCGACGTGGGCGGTGGTGCTGCTGGGGGCCGGGCGGCTGCTGCAGTCGGCGGCGACGCGGCGGGTGGTGGTGCAGGGTGGCTGAGACGTCCCGCCTGGGCGAGGGCGCGCGGGCCTACCGGCTGATCGCGGGCATGTGGATCCGGTCCGCCATGACCTACCGCACCTCCTTCGTCGTCACGATGTGCGCCAACCTGGTGATGACCGGCCTGGACTTCGCCGGGATCCTGCTGATGTTCTCGCAGGTCGACTCGCTCGGCGGCTGGCGGCTGCCCGAGATCGCCTTCCTCTACGGCCTCTCGGTGACCGCCTTCGGGATCGCCGACCTGGTGCTCGGCTCGATGGACGTGCTGGGCTCCCGGATCCGGGACGGCTCCTTCGACATCCTGCTGGTGCGGCCGGCGCCGGTGCTCGCGCAGATCGGCGCGGACCGTTTCGCGGTGCGCCGCCTGGGCCGGATCACCCAGGGCACGGTGGTGCTGGTCTGGGCGCTGGCCTCGGTGGACGTCGACTGGAGTCCGGCGAAGGTACTGCTGGTGCCGGTGATGGTGGCCAGCGGCGCGGTGATCTTCTGCGCGGTGTTCGTGGCGGGCGCGGCCTTCCAGATCTTCGCGCAGGACGCGAGTGAGGTGCAGAACGCGTTCACGTACGGCGGTACGACCCTGCTGCAGTACCCGCCGACCGTGTTCGGGAAGGACTTCGTGCGCGGGGTGACGTTCATGCTGCCCCTCGCCTTCGTCAACTGGGTGCCGGCCTCCTATGTGCTGGGCAGGCCGTACCCGCTGGATCTGCCGCGGTGGGCGGCCTTCACCTCACCGCTGGTGGCGGTGGCGTGCTGTGCGCTGGCCGGGCTCGCGTGGCGGGCGGGGCTCGGGTCGTATCGGAGTACGGGGAGTTAGTGGTGGACGTGGGCATGGACGTGGCGACGGACCGGGCGGCGGACGCCTTCATCGAACTGGACCGCGTCGAGAAGGTCTTCGACGTGCGCAAGAAGACCGGCTTCCTGAAACGGGAGCGGCGCCAGGTGCGGGCGGTCGACTCGATCTCCTTCACCGTGGCGCGCGGCGAGATGGTCGGGTACATCGGGCCGAACGGCGCGGGCAAGTCGACGACGATCAAGATGCTGACGGGCATCCTGACGCCGAGCGGCGGGCGCCTGCGGGTGGCGGGCATCGACCCGTCCCGGGAGAGGACGAAGCTCGCCCACCGCATCGGCGTGGTCTTCGGCCAGCGCACGACCCTGTGGTGGGACCTCCCGCTGATCGACTCCTACCAGCTGATGCACCGCATGTACCGCATCCCGGACGCCCGGTACCGCGAGAACCTCGACCGTTGTGTCGAACTCCTCGAACTGGCCGACCTGTTGGACGTCCCCGTACGCCAACTGTCCCTGGGGCAGCGCATGCGGGGCGACATCGCGGCGGCCCTGCTGCACGACCCCGAGGTGCTGTACCTGGACGAGCCGACCATCGGACTCGACGTCATCTCCAAGGCCAAGGTGCGGGGATTCCTGCGGGAGTTGAACACCGAACGCGGCACCACGGTGCTGCTGACCACCCACGACCTCCAGGACATCGAGCAGCTCTGCTCGCGCGTGATGGTCATCGACCACGGCCGCCTGATGTACGACGGCCCGCTCGCCGGCCTCCACGAGGTGGGCGAGAGCGAGCGCACGCTGGTGGTGGACCTGGAGCGGGAGGTGCCGCCGATCGAGGTGGCTCCCGCGCGCGTGGTGAAGGTGGAAGGGCCGCGCCAGTGGCTGGCGTTCCCGGCGTCCGAGTCGGCGGCGGCGCTGGTGGCCCGGGTCGCGGCGGAGTACCCGTTGGTCGACCTGTCGGTGCGGGAGCCGGACATCGAGGCGGTGATCGCGAAAATGTACGCGGGGGAAGCGGAGAAAGCGGTGTCGTAGCCGTGGGGGGAGGTAACTCGTAGGCTGCCTCGTATGACGGAAGAACTCCCGGAGCTGCGTGCTGCCGACGCCGATCGTGAGCGAGTCGCCGAGGTCCTGCGGGACGCCCTCGCGGAGGGGCGGCTCGACATGGAGGAGTTCGAGGAGCGGCTGGACGCGACGTACAAGGCGCGGACCTACGGGGAACTCGCGCCGATCACCCGGGACCTGCCGGTCGGCCAGGTGGCCGCTCCCAGGGTCGACATGGTGAAGCGGCCCGAGCCGGACGGGAGTTGGGCGTCCCGGATCGTCGGCGGCGAGGGCTCCTCCGCGTGGGCCGTGGCCGTGATGTCCGGGTTCCAGCGCAAGGGGCGGTGGACCGTGCCCCGGCGCTTCAACTGCTTCGCCTTCTGGGGCGGTGGGGAGATCGACCTGCGGGAGGCGAACTTCGCCGGCGGCGAGGTCGAGATCAGCTGTGTCGCGATCATGGGCGGGATGCAGGTGATCGTGCCGCCCGGGGTCGAGGTCGTGGTGCGCGGGATCGGGATCATGGGCGGGTTCGACCACAACGAAGAAGGCGTCCCGGGGGAGCCGGGCGCTCCGCGCGTGGTCGTGACCGGGTTCGCGTTCTGGGGCGGGGTCGGGGTCGAGCGGAAGGTCACGCGGGCCGAGCGGCAGCGGATCCGTGAGGAGCGGCGGCAGGAGCGGGTGGAGCGGAGGACGGCGGCCCGGGAGCTGCGTCGGGGGCGGGACTGAGCGGCCGGTGGGCGGGTTCAGGTTCGTCGTGGCTGGTCGCGCAGTTCCCCGCGCCCCCAAACGCGTGGGTGCAGCCAGGCGTGCCTCAACTGCACCCACCCAGGGGCGCGGGGAACTGCGCGACCAGCCCCCACCGGCCCGCACTCACAAGCGCGCCGCCGTCGACCCCTTCAGGTACGCCAGCTCGAAGGAAGCCGCCATCCGCTCGTACCCGCTGTCGTTCGGGTGGAGCGCGTCCCCCGAGTCGTACGCGGGCCGCAGCCGCAGCGGGTCGTACGGATCCCGCAGCGCCCGGTCGAAGTCGACCACCGCGTCGTAGACCGTGCCCGACCGGATCGCCGCGTTGACGGTCTGGCGGACACCCTCCCGGGCATCGTTCCAGGTGACGCGCTCGCCGACCGGCATCAGTGTCGCGCCGACGACCTTGATGCCGCGGGCGTGGGCCTGGCGGACCAGGTCGCGCAGCCCGGCGAGGAGCGTGCCGGAGTCGACGGTGCCCGGGGTGCGGAGGATGTCGTTGATGCCGAGGTCGATGACGACGATCTTGACGTTGGGGCGGTCGAGCACGTCCCGCTTGAAGCGGCGGATGCCGGCCTGGTTCTCCATCGGGCGGCCCCGGGCGTCCGCGAGGACCCGGTTGCCGCCGATCCCCTCGTTGACGACGCTGTAGCGGGGCAGATCCCGGCCGGCGGCGAGCGCGGTGCGCAGGCGCCGGTTCAGGTAGTCCGGCCAGCGGGCGTTCGCGTTGACGGTGGAGTTCTTGCCGTCGGTCAGCGAGTCACCGAAGGCGACCACCGTGCCGTCGGCCTCGGCGCTGAGCACGTCCAGCGCGGTGAGATACCGCCAGTGGTCGACCTGCTCCGTGTACCCCGTCCCGGTCTCGTCCCCGGTGAGGTCGCCCTCGCCGGCGTACGAGGTCTGCCGGGCCGTGGGGTGGTAGGTGACCGGGCCCGACAGGCTGGGGGAGTAGGTGGTGACGAGGACGTCGCTGCCCGCGGGGACGGCCAGGGCGACGGCGTCGCTGAGGGCCTGCGAGCCCGCGGCGATGACGACCGTGGTGCTGCCGCCGAAGGTGAGCCGCCGCGTGGTCCCCACCTCCGCCGCGGGGGTCGCCGTGCCGGCGGCGAGGGCGAGGGACGCGTGGGTGATGGTCAGCGCGGTCCGGCCGTAGAGATTGGACAGCGTGATACGGGCACTCGTACCGCCGACGCTGGTGTGGACGACGTTGCGGACGGAGCGGCCGGTCATGCCCTCGGTCCCGGTGCCGGGCTCCGCGCCGACCGGGGAGGCGGACCAGGTGCCGACCCAGACTCCGGCGGAGGCGGGTGCGGCGGAGGGACGGGCGGGCCGGGAACCGGACAGCGAGGTCCGGTCCGTGGTGCCGTTGCCGGCCGCCGCTCCGACGTAGATGGCGGTGGACAGGGCCACGATCACTGCGACGATCGTGGCGAGCAGGGCGTAACCATGACGCCGAGTCATGTGGTGCTGTTCTCCTAGGGCGATGGGAGCCCGAGGCTCCGATCTGATGAACCCATGATGAGGCATAAATCCGGGGAGAAGTGACCAGACCCCTCCGGTTCCCTCGTCCGGACCGCCGCCGGGAACTCCTGTTCTGCTTCGGGAGTCCGTCAGGAAGGGACAATGTGTGAGGGATCACCGAACGGGTGGAGCGGATGGAACGCACGAAACCTGAGGGAGCGGGACCGTCGGGGACGGGACCGTCCGACGCCGAGCGGCAGGCCCGGGAGGACGGGGCCGTGACGTCCGCGAGCCGTGCCGTCCCCGCTGCGACCGTACGTGCGATGAACACCTTCAGCGCCGCCGACGTGGAGAAACAGCGCGGGGTGCGGCGCATGAAGCTCACCGCGACCGGGCTGCTGCTGTTCGTGGCGGTGGTGTACGTGCTGGCCAAGTGGGCGCACCACTCCGGGGCGGGCCCCTGGGCCGGCTATGTCGCCGCGGCCTCCGAGGCGGGCATGGTCGGCGCGCTCGCCGACTGGTTCGCGGTCACCGCCCTCTTCCGCCACCCGCTGGGCCTGCCCATCCCGCACACCGCGATCATCCCCACCAAGAAGGACCAGTTGGGGGTGTCGCTCGGCGAGTTCGTCGGCGAGAACTTCCTCTCGGAGGACGTCGTACGGCAACGGCTGCGTGCCGTGGGGATCGGCAGCCGGCTCGGTGCCTGGCTGGCCGAGCCCGAGCACGCCGACCGGGTCACGGCGGAGCTGTCGGCCGCGCTCAGGGGCGCGCTGACCGTCCTGCGGGACTCCGACGTCCAGGCCGTGGTCGGTGAGGCGATCACCCGGCGGGCCGACGCCCAGGAGATCGCGCCCGGCATCGGGAAGATGCTGGGCAAGGTCGTCGCCGACGGCGGGCACCGGCGGGTCGTCGACCTGGTGGTGGCCCGGGCCCACGACTGGCTCGTATTCCATGACGAGCAGGTCATGGACGCGGTGCAGGGGGGCGCGCCCGGCTGGACCCCGCGTTTCGTCGACAAGAAGGTCGGCGAGCGGGTCTACAAGGAGCTGCTGCGGTTCGTGACCGAGATGCGGGACATGCCGTCCCATCCGGCGCGCGGGGCGCTGGACCGGTTCCTGACGGACTTCGCCTCCGACCTCCAGTCCGACACGGACACGCGCGCGCGTGTCGAGCGGCTCAAGGGCGAGGTGCTGGGGCGCGGCGAGGTCCAGGACCTCATCGCGTCCGCCTGGACCGCCGTACGGTCGATGATCGTCTCCGCCGCCGAGGACGAGCGCAGCGAGCTGCGGCTGCGGGTGCGGGCGTCGCTGCTGTCGCTGGGCGCGCGGATGGCCGTCGAGCCGAAGGTGCAGGCGAAGGTCGACGGGTGGGTGGAGGGGGCCGCGGTGTACGTGGTCACCACCTACCGGCGGGAGATCACCTCCCTGATCACCGACACGGTGGCCGGGTGGGACGCCGAGCACACGACGCGGAAGATCGAGGCGAACATCGGCCGGGACCTGCAGTTCATCCGGATCAACGGCACGGTGGTGGGTTCCCTCGCCGGGTTGTTGATCTATACGGTGTCGCGGGTGCTGGGGGCGTAGCCGGGCAGGCCGGGGGCATACGGGTGTGGTCGTTCGAGGATCGCTCGACGAGGAGGGAGCCCGTCCGTGACCACCACCGCCCCGGCCGATACCGGCCGCACCGTGACGACCAACATCCCCGCCAGACTCGACCGGCTGCCCTGGTCCCGCTGGCACTGGACGATCGTCATCGGGCTCGGCACCGTGTGGATCCTCGACGGCCTGGAGGTCACGGTCGTCGGCAACATCGCGAGCCGGCTCTCGGAGCCGGGCAGTGGTCTGTCCATCTCCTCCGGTCAGGTCACCGGTATCGCGGCGGCGCTGTATGTGGCCGGGGCGTGCCTGGGGGCGCTGTTCTGGGGGCGGCTGACGGACAAGTGGGGCCGTAAGAAGCTCTTCATGATCACGCTGGCGGTGTATCTGGCGGCCACGGCGCTGACGGCGGTGTCCTTCGACTCCTGGTGGTTCTTCCTCTTCCGCTTCCTGACCGGCTTCGGCATCGGTGGCGAGTACGCGGCGATCAACTCCGCGATCGACGAGCTGATCCCGGCGCAGTACCGCGGGCGGGTCGACCTCATGATCAACGGGAGCTTCTGGCTGGGCGCGGTGGGCGGCTCGCTGCTGTCGATTGTCGCGCTGAACACGGACATCTTCGCCAAGGACGTCGGCTGGCGGCTCACCTTCGCGCTGGGCGCCGTGCTGGCCTTCGTGATCCTTCTCGTACGGCGACATGTGCCGGAGAGTCCACGGTGGCTGCTGATCCACGGGCGGGACGAGGAGGCCGAGCGGATCGTCACGTCCATCGAGGAACGGGTCGAGGCGGAACAGGGGTCCGCGCTGCCGGCGCCCGAGGGGGAGCTCACGATCCGCCAGCGGCGCAGCGTGACGTTCGCGGAGATCGCGCGGACGGTGTTCTCGGACTACCGGCGCCGTTCGGCGCTGGGCTTCTCCCTCTTCATCGGCCAGGCCTTCCTCTACAACGCGATCACCTTCGGCTTCGGCGCGATCCTCACGACGTTCTTCGACGTGCCGACCGGGAACACCGGGTACTACTTCGCGGTCATCGCGATCGGCAACTTCTGCGGGCCGCTGCTGCTGGGGAAGCTGTTCGACACGGTCGGGCGGCGGGTGATGATCTCGTCGACCTACCTGCTGTCGGGGCTGCTGCTGTTCGCGACGGCGTGGCTGTTCGACCGGGGCTCCTTGAGCGCGAACACGATGACGGCCTGCTGGTGTGCGGTGCTGTTCTTCGCGTCGGCGGGCGCGTCGAGCGCCTACCTCACGGTGTCCGAGGTGTTCCCGATGGAGACGCGGGCGATGTCGATCGCCTTCTTCTACGCCCTCGGCACGGCCGCGGGCGGCATCAGCGGACCGCTCCTGTTCGCCGACCTGACGAGCACGGGCAAGGTCGGCGACACGGTGCTGGCCTTCCAGATCGGCGCGGGTCTGATGTGCGCGGCGGGTCTGGTGGCGGCGTTCCTCGCGGTGCGGGCGGAGCGGCGGTCGCTGGAGGACATCGCGAAGCCGCTGACCGCGACGTGATGCCTCCGGCGGTGGGGCGGGTGGGGTTGTGCGTTTGGCTGCGGCTTGGTGGGGGCGGGCGTTTGCGCAGTTCCCCGCGCCCCTGAATGCCTGCGGCGGCCTGTGCGGGTTCGGTGGGGGCGGGTGTGGGGCGTGCGGTGTGTCGTGGCGCGCGAGGAGTGGCGAACGGTCCGTCGTGGCGCACGGTGACTGCAACCCCTTAGGGGCGCGGGGAACTGCGCGACCAGCCACAACGGACCGGCACTCGCCTGACAACCGCACCTGGCCCGTCGTGGTGGACAAGGCGGTGATGGGCCCGTCGTGGCGCAGGGTGACTGCATCCCCCTAGGGGCGCGGGGAACTGCGCGACCAGCCACAACGGACCCGCACCCGCCCGACAACCCGACCCGGCACCCCCGTAGGCGGCCTACTCCCCCCGCCGTACCCGATCCCGTCGCCGCAGCAGAAGCAGTCCCCCCGCCACCGCAGTGACCCCCGCGGCCGCGGACCACCCGACGATGTCGCCGGGACCCGTGGCCGCGAGGTCCTGACCCCCGGTCTGGGGCCGCGCACCGGAGTGCGAGGGTGCCGTCGCGGCAGGAGAGGCCCCCGTGTCCGCTACCCGGTCCCGCGTGAACGCCAGCGTGCCGAAGCCCAGTTGGTCGTAGCCCCCGCTGTTGGGGCCGTAGTCCCCGCCGCCCCCCTCCGGCGAGGACTTCGCCGCGATCCGGGTGACGTACGACGCCGGGAGCCCCCGGCGTTTCGTGTAGTGGTTGGCGATCATCGCCCAGATGGGGCGGGTCATCGCGGGGTCGACCCCGGCCGCCGCGGACGCCGTCTCCCTCCCGGACCAGCCCCCGATCGCGCCCTTCGCGCGGGTGTTCGCGGTGTAGGAGACCTCCCCTCCCATGCTCCACTTCGCCACGTACTGGGCCCCCTTGAGGAACCGGCTGTCGTCGTAGCCGTACAGGTCGTACCCCTGGTTCCACGCCATCTCGCAGAACGTGCCCATCAGCCCGACGCCGAGGAGCGCGTGCCCCTGGTCCCGCCCCGCCTCCAGCCACTCGGCGAGGCCGTCGTCGGACACGACGGGGATGGCGTGCCTGATCGCACCGAGGCCGTCGCCGTGCTTGAAGTAGTCGACCGCGCGGGTGACTTGGGCCCTGTCGTCGCAGAAGATGCCGGTGGCCAGGACGCACGCCATGGCGCACAGGTCCCAGTTGGTCCAGTAGTTGGTGACGACGGCGCCGTTGTGCCGGACCAGGAAGTCGTCGCTGAGCGGGGCGAAGACCTTGGTGAGCATCTCCTGGAAGCGGGCGAGGTCGAAGTCGGGGTGGTCGCGGACGAGTTCGGCGGCGTTGGCGAACTGGTAGCCGTAGAGACCCGCGGCGAGGAAGCGGTCCGCGCTGCCTTCGACGGAAGTCAGCTTCGCCGACCAGGCGTTGAGGATCGACACGGCGGTGTCGGCGTGCGCGCTGTCACCGCTGACGTGGTACCGGAGACCGTTCTGGTAGGCGGCGTGGACGTCGTTGTACAGGGTCGCGTAGTTCTGAGGGCTGCCCGCGCCCCGGTACACCGTCGCCTGCGGGTTCGGCGTCCAGCCGCTCTGCGCATGGCGGTTGGCGGTCAGCTTGGCGAACCCGGCCGTGTAGGGCGCGGCGCCCGCCTTCACCTTGGCGGCCATCCGGGCGAGGTCGGCCCCAGTGTGCAGCAGGCCCGGGTGCGCGAAGGCGGAGTCGGCGGCGGCAGCGGTGCCGGGCAGGGCCGTGGCGGCGGTCACCGCGGCTCCCGCGGCGCCCGCCGCCTTGAGCATGCTGCGGCGGCTGATCTGAGAAGTCACGAACGTCATTCCTCGCGTGCCGGTGGCTGGGGACGCTCAGGAGACGCGAGGGTGGAACCGCTGATAACAGAAAACAGAAGCAGACAAGGGAACAGAAAGGAGTCCCGCCCATGAGCATCCGCAGGATCATGCCCGACATCCACGTCGAGTCAGCGGAGGCCCTGACCGCCAACCGTGACTTCTACGGCCTGCTCGGCTTCGAGGAGGCCATGGACATGGGGTGGGTGGTGACGATGGCGTCGCCCGCCAACCCGACCGCCCAGATCAGCTTCCTCACCGAGGAGCGCACCGCGCCCGTCGTCCCCGACCTGAGCGTCGAGGTCGAGGACGTCGACGCCGTGTACGCGCAGGTCGTGGCGTCGGGTGCGGAGGTCGTACGGGAGCTGCGGGACGAGGAGTGGGGCGTACGGCGCTTCTTCGTCCGCGATCCGAACGGCCAGGTGGTGAACGTACTGACGCACCGGGCTCAGGGAACCCGGTGAGCTGTCAGGCGTTGCGGTCCGCCACCGCCCAGGACGCCAGCGCCACCGCGCCCGCCACGCCGAACACCGCCGGCCACGCGCCGACCTTCTTGGCCAGCGGGTGGGATCCGGCGAAGGCGGCCACGTACCCGGCCGACAGTGCCCCGGCGGCCTTTCCGCCGGCCCGTTCCCGCCACTGCTGGGCCGCCGCGGCCCCGGCGACGGCCAGCACCGCCCCGCCCAGCTGCCGCTTCTTCGTCCAGCGGGCCACGCCGTACCCGCCGACGAGCCCGCCCGCCGCGACCAGCGCGCTGGGAACCTTCGCCATGTCTGCCTCCTGACACTCGTGGCAAGGCTAACTCCGGGCCGGATCCCACCAACGAACCTGAGTCGGGGCTTGTCAAGTTTCCTGGCTTCGAGCTATATAAGAAGGCGTAGGGCATCGCACCGCAGAGTCTGTGGAAAGGAGATGGACTGTGATGCTCATGCGTACCGACCCCTTCCGCGAGTTCGACCGGCTCGCGCAGCAGGTTCTCGGTTCCACCGGTCGTCCCGCCGCGATGGCGATGGACGCGTACCGGTCGGGGGACGACTTCGTCGTCCACTTCGACCTCCCCGGTGTCGACCCCGAGACGATCGACCTGGACGTCGAACGCAACGTCCTGAACATCCGCGCCGAGCGCCGGGTGCCCGCCCCCGAGGGCGCGGAGATGATCGTCGCCGAGCGCCCCACGGGCTCCTTCACCCGCCAGCTCTTCCTCGGCGACACCCTCGACACGGAACGTATCGACGCCTCGTACGACGCCGGTGTCCTCACCCTGCGCATCCCCGTGGCCGAGCAGGCCAAGCCGCGCCGCATCCAGATCACCGGCGGCGACAGCGGCCGCAGGCAGATCAGTCGCTGACGCAGACCCCCGTACAGGCGGTGGCTGCCCCGAGCCCCGCGTAAGACAGCGGCGTCCCGCGGGCTGATGTGTCCGTCCCGCGGGACGCCCGGAGCAACAACCCAGGAGACCCCGTAGATGAGCGCGAACCGACCCAGATGGACCGGCCTCGTCGAGGCGGTGCAGGACGCCGGACAGTACGCGACCCCGGCGGAGGCGGAACACGTCCTGCGCGTCGTCCTGTCCGCCCTCGGCGACCACGTCACCGGCGAGGAACGCGTAGACCTCGCCCGGGCCCTGCCCGAGGAGGCGGCCAGGGTCCTCGCCTCCCGCATCCCGCTCAACACGCCCTTGTCGGCGCCGGAGTTCGTGGACGCGGTGGCCGCCCGTCTCGAGGACGCGACCCCGGCGACGGCCCGCTGGCACGTCAGCTCGGTGCTGAGCGTGCTGCCCGGGCTGGTGGGCCACGAGCTCGTGGACCGGGTGCTGGACCGGCTGCCGTCCGGTTACGCCCTGCTGTTCGGCAAGGCGGAGCTGGTCCTCACGGCCTGACGCTCACGCCCGCTCATCGGTCCTCGCCCTTGCGCGCTTCGGCCCGCAGCCGCAACTCCGTCACATACGCGGAGGAGACGGCACAGCCGACCGCCGCGAGGGCGAGGCCCACGGCGGCGGGATTGACGTACCCGGGGATCGTCCCGGCCGAGTAGCTGCCGCCGTCCGTCAGCTCGCAGTCGAAGGAGAGAGGGAGGAAACTCACCGAGTAGTCGATGACATGGGCGGCCTGCTCGTTCCCACGACACGGGGGCAGCGGCGCGGAGTTCGCGCCGCCGTCCTCCGCCTCCAGGACCGCGCCGCCGACGCCCAGGAGGCCCCAGGCGTACATCGCGGCCGCCGCGGCACCCGCCAGAGCGGCCGATCCGCGCAGGGCGGTGGGGAATCGGGCGCGGTGGGCGAGCCAGTCGGCGATCCGGCCACCGCCGTAGCCGAGCAGCGCGAAGGCCGTGATGGCGAGCACCAGGATGAGCAGCGGAACCAGCAAGAACACCCCGGGCCCCCGTCCGATCGTCTCCGTGTCCCTCAGGGGTGAGCGTAACCGGGCGGTGGGGCGGGCGCGGAGGGCCGGTCACACGGGGTGTTCCGCGATGCCGTGGGCGAGGAGGCTCTCGGCGGTGTCCGCGACGGTGTCCTCGATGGGGCGGGCCCGCCAGCCGAGGAGGCGCTCCGCCTTCGCGCTCGTGGCGTCGAGGTCCCGGCCGAGCTGGTGTCTCAGCAGGCGCAGTTCGGGGTTGACGGTGCCCAGCGCGCGTGCCAGCCACACGGGCAGTTCGCGGGTCGGGGCCTTCGCGGCCCGCCCACCCAGGCGCTCGCGCAGTATGCGAGCGATCTCGACGACACGCAGGCTGTGCCCGGCGATGGCGAGGAAGCGCTCGCCCACGGCCGCCGGATCGGTCATCGCGCGCAGGTGCAGATCCGCTACGTCACGCACGTCGACGAAGCCCATCCCGAAGGGAGGGCACGCCGGAACCCGTCCCTCCAGCATCCTGCGCACCAGCCGCAGGGAGGGCGGGTCGTCCGGACCGAGCAGTGGCCCGAGGACCCCGACGGGATGCACCGCCACGAGTTCCAGTCCCCCGCCCTCCTCCTCGACGAACTGCCAGGCGGCGCGCTCGGCGAGCGTCTTGGACCGCTGGTAGGGCGGGATGTCGCTGTCGACGTCGGTCCAGTCCTCCTCGGTGAAGGGCGTGGACCGCGGGGGGTGACCGATACCGACGGCACCGAAGGCGCTCGTCAGGACGACCCTGCGAACGCCGGCGTCCCGGGCGGCGCGCAGCACCCGCAGGACGCCCTCCCGTGCCGGGACCACCAACTCGTCGCCGGTCGCCGGGGTGTTGCGCAGCGTCGGCGACGCGACGTGGAGGACGAACTCGCAGTCCGCGACGGCGTCCTTCCAGCCGTCGGAGTGTTCGAGGTCGGCGCGTACGACCGTGAGGCGCTCGTCGTCGAACGACGTGGCCGTGTGCAGCCACGACCGCAGCGTCGCCTCCCGCCGCAGGTCGCGGGCGGTGGTGCGGACGGTGTGCCCGGCTTCGAGCAGGTGCAGGACGCACCAGCTGCCGATGAATCCCGTTCCCCCTGTGACCAGTACCTGTGCCATTCCTGTCTCCTCAGCTCACGACTCGTGCATCAAGGGGTGCCCGCGGGCGCGTCGCGGGACGGCGGTGGGCGGCGGCCACGCTGCTCCCGAGGAGGACGTGGCCGATCATGATCGGGTAGATCACCGCGCGCTCGAACAGGCCGACGTTCCACATCCAGCCGGTGACCGCGTCGGCCATGAACAGGGGGAACGCGATCAGTCCTGCGGTGCCGAGCGCCATGCTCGCGACCGACCTGCCCCTGGTGAGGCCGATGCGGGCACCGTCTGCTCCCACGGCGATCGCCATGGCGTTCCCGGCGAGCATCACGCCCTGCGCGCCGAAGGTGTGGAACGCGATCAGGCCGTTGTCGACGTTGGCGTTCGAGCCCTGGAAGACGCCGACGAGCGAGACCCCGGCACCGGCGAGGACGGCGAGGACCAGGATGACGACCGGGCGGGCGCCCTTGCGCGGGTCGAACAGCAGGAACGCACCGACGATCAGGAGGCTGCCGTAGAGCACCCAGCCGGTGTCCATGACGGCGCCGAGGGGGGAGTGGGCGACCTGCCCGAACGCGGTCTGCCGCGGGCCGGTCAGGCCCAGGTGGCTGACCCAGTTGTAGAGGGGCGAGTACGGCGGGTCCTGCCAGGCGGCGGCGGTGACGAACTCGGCGAGCCAGGACACGAGCGGGCCCAGGAGGATGAGCAGGGCTCCGGCGCGGGCCGTGGCGCCGGAGCGGACGATGGGTTTCATGCCAGGGCCATACCGGGGACACGCTGACGTATGGCCTCCATCTCGGCCTCGTCGGAGACGCCCTGCCAGTCGTAGCGGGGGGTGTACGGCGCCTCCAGCGCACGCACCTCGTCATCGGTGAGTACGACGTCGAGGGAGGCCACCGCCTCGTCGATCTGCCGGACCGAGCCGGCCCCGACCAGCGGCGCGGAGACGACCGGTTGGCGGCGCAGCCAGGCGAGCGCGATCTGGGCGCGGCTGACGCCGTGGGCGTCGGCGACCTGGCCGACGGCGTCGACGATCGCCTTGTTGGACGCTTCTTCGGCCGGGGAGTAGAGCAGGTCGGCGTAGGCCCCGTCGGTCTCGGAACGCCGGGTGGAGCGGGCGTCGTCCCAGGCGCGGGCGAGGCGGCCGCGGGCCAGCGGCGACCAGATGATCGTGCCGACGCCCTCGTCCAGGCACAGCGGGATCATCTCCCGCTCCTCCTCGCGGGCGAGCAGGTTGTAGTGGTTCTGGAGGGACACGAACCGCGCCCAGCCGTGCTGCTTCTGCAGGTGCAGTGCCTTCGCGAACTCCCAGGCGTGCATGGACGAGGCACCGAGGTAGCGGACCTTGCCGGCCTTCACGAGGTCGCTGAGCGCCTCCAGCGTCTCCTCCCACGGGGTCGCGTGGTCGTTGCGGTGGATCTGGTAGAGGTCGATGTAATCGGTTCCCAGGCGGCGCAGGGAGTGGTCGACCTCGGTCATGACCGCCTTGCGGGAGAGCCCCCGTCCGTTGGGCCCCAGCCGCATCGGATGGCGCAGCTTGGTGGCGATCACCACCGCGTCCCGGTCGGCGAAGTCCTTCAGCGCCCGGCCGAGAATCTCCTCGCTGGAACCGTTGGAGTACATGTTCGCGGTGTCGAAGAAGTTGATCCCCGCTTCCAGCGCGTGCCTGATCAGCGGGCGTGCGTCCGCCTCGCCCCGCGACCAGACGGGGTGCCCGCGGTCGGGTTCGCCGTAGGTCATCGCGCCGATCGCGATCGGGGACACGTCGAGGCCGGTCATGCCGAGCTTGATGTATCGCATGACGCTCCTTAGAGTATGTGGAGAGCTCTCCGCATAACGTAGTGGAGAACTCTCCACTTATCAAGGTGAGGTCCCGTGGTCCGCTCGGACGCCCGTGAGAACAGGGCGCGCATCCTCGCTGCCGCCCGCGAAGCGCTGACCGCGGACGGTGGCACGTCGATGAACCAGATCGCGCAGCGCGCCGGGGTCGGCGCGGGCACCCTGTACCGCAACTTCCCCACCCGCGAGGCGCTGGTCCTGGCCGTCTACCAGGACGAGATCACCCGCATCACCGGCACGGTCTCCGACCTGCTGGCCCAGGAGCCACCGCTGGAGGCGCTCCGCCGCTGGGCGACCGACCTCGTCGAGGCGATGCGCCGAAAGCACGGCCTCGGGGACGCCCTCAGCCCGGGCGCGCACCAGGCGATCAGCGAGCAGAGCTACGGTCCGGTCGTCGCCGCGATCACCGAACTCCTCGACGCCGGCAAGAAGGACGGAAGCATCCGCAAGGACGCCGACCCCGGCGACTTCCTCCAGCTCACCGGCGCGCTCTGGCGTGCCGCGTCCGGTCCCGAGGACCGCGCGCCCCGCATGCTCGCGCTCATCCTCGACGGACTGCGTACGCACCAGTAGGCGCCGGGTATCTTTCGTGCGGACGGTGACGGGGCTTCTTCGGCCGGGCGGACGGTGGAGTCGTCGGGCGGTCCGCGGGCCGGCGCTCGAGGACCGGTGCGAGGGCCGTGACCGTGAGTGCGCTGGACGCGTGCGGTCCGCTGGACGCGTGCACAACCTCGCGGGCCGGGCGCGGAGTTCGAGAATGCCCTCAGCCGACGTACGACGGGTGCGGCGAGCGCGGCGCGGGCGACGAGGGCGACGAGGAGGGGCCGGTGACGTACGTCTTCCTGGAGACCGGACGGTTGCGGCTGCGGGCGTTCACCGAGGCCGACGTCGGGCATCTCGTGGCCCTGGACGGTGACCCCGAGGTGATGCGCTTCCTCACCGGCGGGGTACCGACACCCCCCGAGACCATCCGCGCCCGCACCCTGCGCCGCCTCCTCCACGACCACCCCGGCCCAGGCACCCGCGGTTACTGGGCGGCCGAGGAGAAGTCCACCGGCACCTTCCTCGGCTGGTTCGAGTTCCGCCCCCTCGACGACGACAGCCCGGCCGTCATCGAACTGGGCTACCGCCTGAACAGGGCTTCCTGGGGCCGGGGTTACGCCACGGAAGGCTCCCGTGCCCTCGTCGACAGGGGCTTCACCGACCTCGGCGTGGAACGCGTCACCGCCAACACCGTGACCGTCAACCGGGGTTCGCGTCGCGTGATGGAGAAGTCGGGCCTCACCTGCCTGCGCACCTTCAACAGTGACTGGCCGGAGCCGGTCGAGGGCTCCGAGCAGGGCGAGGTGGAGTACGAACTCACCCGGGCGACCTGGGAACGACGCCGACGCGAGCAGCCATGAACGCCGGCCGCCCTCTCCTCTACCTCGACGTCGACGGCCCCCTCAACCCGTACGCCGCCAAGCCCCACCGCCGCCCCGAGGGCTACACCACCCACCGTATGAAGCCCGAGGGCTGGATCGCCCAGCACCCCGGCCTGCCCCCTGCCGCGGTCAAGCCCCTGCGGGTCTGGCTCAACCCCGACCACGGACGCGCGCTGCTCGCCCTGACGGACCGCTACGACCTCGTCTGGGCGACCACGTGGCGCCACGAGGCGAACACCTACATCGCCCCCGTCCTCGGCCTCCCGTCCCTCCCCGTCGTCGACTGGCCGACGATGCTCACCCCCGGCCCGAACGGCACCTTCTGGAAGACCCGCCACCTGGTCACCCACGCCGCCGGCCGCCCCTTCGTCTGGCTGGACGACGAACTCGACGACAGAGACCGGGAGTTCGTCGCTGACCACCATGACGGCCGGGCTCTGCTGCGTCGGGTCGACCCCCGAGTCGGCCTGCGCGCAACGGATTTCGAGGCGGTCGCGGACTTCGCCAGGGACCTGTGACGGCGAGCGCCGGGCCTCGCCGCGTGTAGGAGACCTTGGCCGAAGTCGACCCCGACCACTCGTAGCAGGTCAGGTGTTGCGGGTGTTCGTCGAAGTCCCTGGCGGCCGCGGGCTTGTCCGTGCTGAGACAGATGTGACGGACGTGCCGCGGAGCACGGCACCGGTCAACGGGTCGCTGACGGCGGCGGCAACGGCCGGTGGAACAGCAGGTCTTCGCATGGGCAGCTCCATGGAATCGCCGATGCGAATCCTCGATGCTTGTCGTCGATGGGCCACTCTTCGTGACACGGCCGCGCGGGCTTCCATAGGGCGGGTGCGGGCGGGTGCGGGCGGGTGCGGGCGGGTGCGGGCGGGTGCGAGCCCTCCGCCCGAGCGCCGCCTCACACCTCGTCGAGCAGCGACGCGAGGCCGTGGTCGAGGTCCGGGCCCAGGTCCTCGGCGCCGGGCTCGACGACGTCGTAGGAGCGCAGCAGGAAGCGGCGGAGGGTCGCCGTGCCGAAGCGGATCACGGCGATGCCCAGTGGTGAGTGGAACTCGATGACGGTCCCGGCCCATCCGTACGGCCGTATCCGCACGTCCCCCTCCCCGGCGGGCGTCTCGAGCCCTTCCTCCAGCAGTGCCCGCCCGAACATCCACGTCACGCCCATGCCGTCGGCCGAGACGTGCGCGGGGAAGTCGATGTGCACGGCGAAAGGCTCGGCGGAGCTGTAGCGCAGCGTGGGGCGCACCGGGAGTTCCGGGTGGTCGGCGGTGATCAGGCGGGCGCGGACGGTCTGTCTCAGGGTGGTGAGGCGCATGAGCGGCGGTCTCCGTCTCTGGGTGTGGCGATATGAGTCGCTTGCCCTGTCGAGCCGCAGAAGTGCCCATCGATTACGCCGGGCCAGAGTTCGGGCCTGTGATCTGAATCACGGCCGGAACTGATTGCTTGAAAGTTTTGTCATCTACGCTGACGAACCCGTCCGCCCCCGCACCGCCGGGAACTGGAGCGTTCCTGTATGACCGACCGACCGGCCAGAGTGCCCGCTCAGGCGTCCCCTTCCGCGACCGCCGCGTACGTGCGGATCTACGAGCAGGAGCAGCCGCGCCTCGTCGCGTATGCCCGCTCGCTCACCCGCAACACCTGGGCGGCCGAGGACCTCGTCGCCGAGGCGCACTTCCGCGTGTGGCGGCGGCTGTCCGCCGGGCACGAGATCGACAACGTCCCGGCGTACCTCATGACGACCGTCCGGCACCTCGCGTCCTCCGTCGCGAGCGCCACGCACGAGACCCCGCGAGACCCGCAGGTCCCTGAGCGGGGCCCGGAGCAGGTGACGGCCGGGCAGGTGACGGACCCGGCCGAACAGGTCTCCGCCACCGACCTGTTGGTACGTGTCCTCGGTGAACTCCCCGAACGCTGGGTGCGGGCCCTGTGGCTCGCCGACGCCGAGGGCCAGCCACTGGAGACGGTCGGCCGGCAGATCGGCGCCAAGCAGGGCGCGACGGCCGTACTGCTGCACCGCGCCCGCGAAGGCATGCGCCAGGCGTTCCTGCGCGCGCAGACCGCGGCCCCCGACGACCCCGCCTGCGAGGTCCACTGGGCCCGCATGCCGGCCCACGTCCGCGGCAACGCGACCCCGCGCCAGTCCGAGCGCCTCCTCACCCACGTCGACGCCTGCGACGAGTGCCGCGGACGCCTCGCCGTCCTGATCCGCGCCAACAACCGGCTGCCCGCGCTCGCTGGGCCGGCGCTGCTGGTGTTCGCGGTGGGGGGTGGCGGTACGGGGAAGTTCTTGGCGTGGCTTACGGCCGGGTCTGCGGGTGCCGGGGGCGCTGGAGGTTTTGCGGGAGCTGGGGGAGCTGGGGGAGCCGGGGGGTCCGCTTCCGTGACCACCGGGCCGGGTGTTCTTCGTACGGCCCGTGCGGCGGGCCCGAAGACCAAGGTCGCCCTCGCCTCGGGTACGGCGGCCGCGGCGGCGGTCGCTGTCGTGCTGGTACTCGGCGTGAACGGCTCTCCCGCGACGGTGACTTCGCCCGGGCGGGTGCCGGTGGCGCAGGGGCCGGTGGTGGGGCCGTCCGCGGGGGCGGTGGGGGAGGCGCCGGGGGGTGCTCGGTCGGTTGAGGCCGCGCAGGACCAGGATCGGGATCGGGACCGGAATCGGGGCGATGGTGTGGGG
Organism: Streptomyces sp. NPDC005483; assembly: GCF_040606035.1. NCBI lineage: Bacteria > Bacillati > Actinomycetota > Actinomycetes > Kitasatosporales > Streptomycetaceae > Streptomyces > Streptomyces sp. NPDC005483. The sequence goes on along the minus strand of NZ_JBEXEA010000018.1, from coordinate 70,421 downwards.
GCCGTCTTCGCCGAGGGTGCCGGGGGGTCCGAGAACACGGGGGACTCCAGGGGCGGTTCGGGCGGTACGGGCGACGGGGGAGTCGTCGGCGACCCGGGAGAAGCTCCGGAGCGGCCTGCGCCGGTGGTGCCGGACCCTGAGCCCAGTCCTGTGGAGCCTGCGCCGGTGGTGCCGGATCCCGAGCCGAGCCCTGTGGAGCCTGCGCCGGTGGTGCCGGATCCCGAGCCGAGCCC